>NZ_JBWKRA010000004.1:0-212796 GCF_059419065.1 Pseudomonas sp. GW821-FHT07B01
CCCGCTCCCACAGTGGACCGCGATCCAAATGTGGGAGCGGGCTTGCCCGCGATGGCGCCAGTACAGACAACGCAGACTGACTTAGTCTTCCAGCAACTCTTCAGCCTGACCCAGGATGTTTTCCAGGGTGAAACCGAACTCTTCGAACAACGCTGGCGCCGGCGCCGACTCACCGTAGGTGGTCATGCCGATCACACGGCCTTCCAGGCCCACGTACTTGTACCAGTAGTCGGCGTGAGCCGCTTCGATGGCGATACGCGCACTGACCTGCAATGGCAATACCGATTGCTTGTAGCCGGCGTCCTGGGCTTCGAACACGCTGGTGCACGGCATGGACACAACGCGAACGTTGCGGCCTTGCTCGGTCAGCTTGTCGTACGCCTGAACGGTCAGGCCCACTTCGGAACCGGTGGAGATCAGGATCAGCTCCGGCTCGCCGATGCAGTCCTTGAGCACATAACCGCCACGGCTGATGTCGGCGATCTGCGCGTCGGTACGCACCTGGTGCTGCAGGTTCTGACGCGAGAAGATCAGCGCCGAAGGGCCATCCTTGCGCTCGATGGCGTGCTTCCAGGCCACGGCGGATTCCACCGCATCGGCTGGGCGCCAGCAATCCAGGTTCGGCGTGGTGCGCAGGCTGGTCAGTTGCTCGACCGGCTGGTGCGTCGGGCCGTCTTCGCCCAGGCCGATGGAGTCGTGGGTGTAGACGTGGATCACGCGCTTCTTCATCAGCGCCGCCATACGTACGGCGTTACGTGCGTATTCCATGAACATCAGGAAGGTCGCGCCGTATGGCACCAGGCCGCCGTGCAGGGACACGCCGTTCATGATGGCGCTCATGCCGAACTCGCGCACGCCGTAGTACATGTAGTTGCCGCTGGCGTCTTCGGCCGAGACACCTTTGCAACCCTTCCACAGGGTCAGGTTGGAACCGGCCAGGTCAGCCGAACCGCCGAGGAACTCAGGCAGCAACGGGCCAAAGGCGTTCAGGGTGTTCTGGCTGGCTTTACGGCTGGCGATGGTCTCGCCCTTGGCCGCGACTTCAGCGATGTAGGCCGAGGCCTTTTCCGAGAAGTCGGCAGGCAGGTCACCGGCCAGGCGGCGTACCAGCTCGTTGGCCAATTCCGGGAATTCGGCGGAGTACGCAGCGAAACGCTGGTCCCACTCGGATTCAGCCGCCAGGCCTTTTTCCTTGGCATCCCATTCAGCGTAGATGTCGGCCGGGATTTCGAACGGGCCGTGGTTCCACTTCAGCGCTTCGCGGGTCAGGGCGATTTCCGCGTCACCCAGTGGGGCGCCGTGGCAATCTTCTTTACCTTGCTTGTTCGGCGAGCCGAAACCGATGGTGGTCTTGCAGCAGATCAGGGTTGGCTGCACGCTCTTGCGAGCGGTGTCGATGGCGATCTTGATTTCTTCCGGATCGTGGCCGTCGACGTTGCGGATCACCTGCCAGTTGTAGGCTTCGAAACGCTTTGGCGTGTCGTCGGTGAACCAGCCTTCGACTTCACCGTCGATGGAGATGCCGTTGTCATCGTAGAACGCAATCAGCTTGCCCAGACCCAGGGTACCGGCCAGGGAAGCGACTTCGTGGGAGATGCCTTCCATCATGCAGCCATCACCCAGGAATACGTAGGTGTGGTGGTCAACGATGTCGTGGCCAGGGCGGTTGAACTGCGCGCCCAGGACTTTTTCCGCCAGGGCGAAACCAACCGCATTGGCCAAGCCTTGGCCCAGGGGACCGGTGGTGGTCTCGACGCCCGGGGTGTAGCCGAATTCCGGGTGGCCCGGGGTGCGGCTGTGCAGCTGACGGAAGCTCTTGAGGTCGTCGATGGTGACATCGTAGCCGGTCAGGTGCAGCAGCGAATAAATCAGCATCGAGCCGTGGCCGTTGGACAGCACGAAGCGGTCACGGTCGGCGAACGACGGGTTGCTGGGGTTGTGTTTCAGGTAGTCACGCCAAAGTACCTCGGCGATATCCGCCATGCCCATCGGGGCACCGGGATGGCCGCTGTTGGCTTTTTGCACGGCATCCATGCTGAGGGCACGAATGGCGTTGGCACGCTCACGACGGCTGGGCATCGCTGATCTCCTGGAGTTTGCTGAAAAGAAACGGAAAAAAGGACCGGCATTTTCCCTCAGCCACCGCCTGCGGGCAATGACAGATAGTCACTTGAGGGCGTTTTTCCTGTGCTTTGGGCATCAATCCCTTGCAGAAACCTTTAACCGGTTCGTCTAAAGGTTATAGCGACAGCTTATAACCGCCACTTATCGATCAATATCAAAACTTTTTGATATTGGCCTTGCGGGGATCTACACCCGTCACTAGACTGCTGGCCTTATGAACCTACCCGTGCCCTCCCTGCGTCCTGACGACGGCGATGAACTGGCTGCCTTGTGCAAGGCCGCTGGCGATCCGTTGCGCTTGAACGTACTGCGCGCACTGGCCAACGATTCTTTCGGGGTACTGGAGCTGGCGCAGATCTTCGCCATCGGCCAGTCCGGCATGAGCCACCATTTGAAGGTGCTGGCCCAGGCCGACCTGGTGGCTACCCGTCGCGAAGGCAATGCGATTTTCTACCGGCGTGCCCTACCCCATACCGAACTGCTTGGCGGCAAATTGCACGCTGCCCTGCTCGACGAAGTGGATAACTTGTGCCTGCCCGGCGATGTGCAATCGCGCATCGGCCAGGTGCACGGACAACGCGCCGCCGCCAGCCAGGATTTTTTCTCACGGGTGGCCGACAAGTTTCGCGCCCAGCAGGATCTGATCGCCGGCTTGGCCCAGTACCGCGAAAGCGTACTGGCGCTGCTGGACAAGCTGAGCTTCAGTGAAGAGGCCACGGCCTTGGAAGTCGGCCCTGGCGACGGCGGTTTCCTGCCCGAACTGGCGCGTCGCTTCGAGCAGGTCACCGCGCTGGATAACAGCCCGGCGATGCTTGAACTGGCGCGCCAACTCTGTGAGCGCGAAGCCTTGGGCAATGTGCGCCTACAGTTGGCCGACGCCCTGAGTGACACCGGCCTGCGAGCTGATTGCGTGGTGCTGAACATGGTCTTGCACCATTTCGCCGCACCGGCAGAAGCTCTCAAGCAAATGGCCGGGTTGCTGCACCCCGGCGGTAGCCTGCTGGTTACGGATTTATGCAGCCACAACCAGAATTGGGCCAAGGAGGCCTGCGGTGATCTCTGGCTGGGTTTTGAACAGGACGATCTGGCCCGTTGGGCCACCGCTGCGGGACTCGTTCCCGGGGAAAGCCTCTATGTAGGTTTACGTAATGGTTTCCAGATTCAGGTCCGCCATTTTCAGCGACCGGCTGGCGACACTCACCATCGGTAAATATCAGGAAAACATCGAGATGAGCGAATACTCCCTTTTCACCTCCGAGTCCGTGTCTGAAGGGCATCCGGACAAAATCGCCGACCAGATTTCTGACGCGGTGCTGGACGCTATCATCGCTGAAGACAAGTTCGCCCGTGTGGCGTGCGAGACGCTGGTGAAAACGGGCGTGGCGATCATCGCCGGCGAAGTTACCACCACTGCCTGGGTCGACCTGGAGCAGATCGTGCGTGACGTGATCACCGACATTGGCTACAACAGCTCCGACGTCGGCTTTGACGGCGCAACCTGCGGTGTGATGAACATCATCGGCAAGCAGTCCCCGGACATCAACCAGGGCGTTGATCGGGCCAAGCCTGAAGACCAGGGCGCCGGCGACCAAGGCCTGATGTTCGGCTACGCCAGCAACGAAACCGACGTACTGATGCCCGCGCCGATCACCTTCTCGCACCAGCTGGTACAACGCCAGGCCGAGGCGCGTAAATCCGGCGTACTGCCATGGCTGCGCCCTGACGCCAAGTCCCAGGTGACCTGCCGCTACGAAGGCGGCAAAGTCGTGGGCATCGACGCCGTCGTACTGTCGACCCAGCACAACCCGGATGTGTCCTACGCCGACCTGCGTGAAGGCGTGATGGAACTGATCGTCAAGCACGTGTTGCCTGCCGAGCTGCTGACCAAGGACACCCAGTTCCACATCAACCCGACCGGCCAGTTCATCATCGGTGGCCCCGTGGGCGACTGCGGCCTGACCGGCCGCAAGATCATCGTCGACAGCTACGGCGGCATGGCCCGTCACGGCGGTGGCGCGTTCTCCGGCAAGGACCCGTCCAAGGTTGACCGTTCTGCGGCTTACGCCGGTCGTTATGTGGCCAAGAATATCGTGGCTGCCGGCCTGGCCGAGCGCTGCGAAATCCAGGTTTCCTACGCCATTGGCGTCGCCCAGCCTACGTCGATCTCGCTGAACACCTTCGGCACCGGCAAGATCAGCGATGACAAGATCGTCAAGCTGGTGCGTGAGATCTTCGACCTGCGCCCTTACGCGATCACCACCATGCTCGACCTGCTGCACCCGATGTACCAGGAAACCGCAGCCTACGGCCACTTCGGCCGCACCCCGGCGCAGAAGACTGTGGGTGATGACACCTTCAGTACCTTCACCTGGGAAAAAACCGACCGCGCCAACGACCTGCGTACCGCCGCCGGCCTGTAATCGTTCGCGGTAAAGAGAGCCCCGCCAGGTCTGCCTGGCGGGGCTTTTTGTTGCCTGCAGGGCCTCTTCGGGCTTTTTTGGATCCAAGGCTTGCAGGCAAAATGATGGCCCACTAGAATCCGCGCCCTCTCGGGCCCTTCACCTTATTTGGATATTGCACTGCGCCCGCCCGGGATGGATAAGCGCGCAGGCAATCGAACATTGAGGTTTTCATGCGCATTTCCACGCTCGCCCCTGCCGCCCTTCTGCTCAGCCTGTTCACCCTGTCGGCCCAGGCCGCTGACCTGAACGCGCTGAGCGGCGCCCTGAGTGCCCAGCTCGGTGGCGGCAACGCCGGCGACTGCCAACAGCAACCCAAAGACCTGCAAGCCAAGATCGACGCGGCCAATGCCAATAACGATCTGTTGAAAGTGCGGGCATATGAGGCTGCGCTGGAGCAGGTCAATAAAGCTTGCAACAAACTCGCCGACAGCCAGGCAAAAGTCGACGCCAAGCAGCAAAAACAGCAGGCCAAGGCGGAAAACAATGAGGCTGTGAAGGCCTTGGGCGGCCTGTTCAAGTAAACAGAAATACCCGGTAAAAAGCCCCGCTCGGTCGGGGCTTTTTTGTGGGCGCGTGGATCACTTAGGCTGGGCGCCCTTTTCGAGCAAGGATGCTCATGATGCACGTATTACTGGCTGCTCTCATAAGCGCCCTGCCAGCCTGGGCCTGGGCCGAAACCTGTCCGGATAACGTTCACTTGCAGTTGGAAACCCTGTCCAGGCAAATCCAGCAGTGGGACGACAGCTACCATCGACAGGGCAAAGCCTTGGTCAGCGATGAGCTCTACGACCAGGCCCGCAGACGCCTGGCGCATTGGCAGGAATGCACTCGCGAGCAGACACGCAAGCCTGATAACCCGCTGGCCAGTGCGCGCGGTGCCTTACCTCACCCGGTCGCACACACTGGCCTGCAAAAGCTGCCGAGCGAGTCGACCGTCAGTGACTGGCTCAGCACTCGACGGGATGTATGGGTTCAACCCAAGGTCGATGGCGTTGCGGTGACACTGGTGTATCGCCAGGGCCGCTTGCATCAGCTCATCAGTCGGGGCGACGGCCTGCTGGGCCACGATTGGTCAGCCTCCGCCGCCAAGATCCCCGGCATTGTCCAACAGTTGCCCGACGCCGTTGATGTGGTGCTGCAAGGCGAACTCTATTGGCGCCTCAACCACCATGTGCAATCGCTCAAGGGCGGGCTCAATGCACGCAGCAAAGTGGCTGGCCTGATGAACCGTCGTCGGTTGAGCGATGCCGAGGCTGCCGGGATCGGCCTGTTCGTCTGGGCGTGGCCCGACGGCCCGACGGATTTCACCGAACACCTGGCCACCTTGGCGCGCTGGGGCTTCACCGATAGCCAACAGTACAGCCAACCCGTCAGCACCATCAGCGAAGCTGCGCATTGGCGCACGCATTGGTACAACGCGCCATTACCCTTCGCCAGCGACGGCGTGGTGCTGCACCAGGCTGCGCGAGCGCCCGCCGAGCGCTGGCAAGCCAGTGCGCCCTACTGGTCGGTTGCCTGGAAGTACCCGGCCATCAAGGCACTGGCCCTGGTGCGCAAGGTCGCGTTCAGGATCGGACGTACCGGGCGTATTACACCTATTCTCGAATTGGAGCCCGTACGGCTGGATGATCGGCAGATCAGCCGAGTGAGCGTCGGCTCCCTGAAACGCTGGCAAGCCCTGGATATCCGCCCCGGCGATCAGGTGTCGATCAGCCTGGCGGGCCAGGTCATACCGCGACTGGACGAGGTGATCCTGCGCAACGAGACACGCGTGGACGTGCAGGTACCCAACGCTCAAGACTTCCACGCCTTGAGCTGCTGGCAACTGGACACTGGCTGCGAAGACCAACTGCTCGCCCGCCTCACCTGGCTGAGCGGTAAACACGGCCTGGCCTTGCCCCACATGGGGCGCGAAACCTGGAACGTATTGATCCAGGCCGGTCTAATCGCAGGCTTTCTCGATTGGTTGACACTTGATGCGGCCGAGCTTGCTACCATTGAGGGCTTAGGCGAGCGTACCCGTGCGCGGGTGCTCGACAGTATTCAAAGCGCCCGGCAACGCCCTTTTTCACTATGGCTCAAGGCCTTGGGCGTGCCGCCGGCGGCGCGCAACAACCTGGAAGGAGACTGGCAGACGCTGGTCGCCAAAGACACTCAAGCCTGGCTGGCCTCAGATGGCATCGGCCCGGGACGCGCGGCGCAACTCAGCGCTTTTTTTCGCGACCCGCAGGTACAAGCCTTGGCTGAAACATTACGCGGAGCCGGGATAGATGGGTTTTGATCCCTCCGCCACCTGATTGCGAACCTGGAGTCTTATATGAAATTTCTCGCCCCCTTTGCCTTGCTGACCTTCGCGAGCTTCATGGCCACGCCGCTGTTGGCCGCCGAAGACGCACAACCCCTCACCGGCTGCGCCGCCAAGCGCCAGGCCATCAGCAGCCAGATCGAACAAGCCAAGGCCCACGGCAACAGCGCGCAACAGGCTGGCCTGGAAAAAGCCCTGGCCGAAGTTACCGCCCACTGCACCGATGCCGGCTTGAAGAAAGAACGTGAAAACAAGGTGCTCGACGCCAAGCACGAAGTCAGCCGCCGTCAGGCCGACCTCGACAAGGCCATGAAAAAAGGCGACCCGGACAAGATCAACAAGCGTAAGGAGAAGCTGGCCGACTCGCGTAAAGAGCTGCAGGACGCCGTGGAAGAACTCGACCAGTAAAACCGATCAATGATCGCGGAACTGTTTATGGCAGGCGCTGCAGGCATCTTCAACTTTTTGCACCGCAGGTTGAAGGCTACTGGCTTTATAAGGTTGCACCTGGCTGGCGATCACCAATTCACCGGTGGCCGCCTCAAGTTCGCGGGCCAGTTGCTGGAACTGCGCCTGTTTTTGCCACACATCATCTTTGGCACTGGTGTGGTCTTCTTCGCGTACGCTCGGGAAATGTTTCCACGGTTCATGGGACAACGCATCCAGCTTGACCGCACCCTCGGCGAACTTGGCGCCATCAAATGGGATACGTCCGCGCAGCATGCCGCCCAGGTCTTCACCGGTCTTGAGCATCTGCTTGAAAATCGCCTTGCGCTGGCCCAGGGGGGAATTGGGATCAACACCGCCACAGGCAGACAAAGCCAGGCAGGCCAGCAATACAACGGTCAGTTTTTTTAACATCATCATGGCTTCAAGGTCACGGGAAACGGCGGCCAGTATCCTCGCACCGCCCACAAAGACCAATAGCCCTATTAATAATAAGGTTGCCCGGATGCAGTGAAGCGCGGGCAATCGTTTCAGGAATTGCTTGCATGAATGTCACCTTCAAACCCTGGGGCCGCCGCCTGGCTTGGGCTCTGCCAATGTTCGCGCTACTGGCTGGCTGCGATGCCGGTAAAGACACCGATAAAGAAGTTGCCCAGGAGCCAACCAAACCTCACGCCGTTGCCACCTATGTGAGCGCACCGTGGGAAGCCCTGCCGAGCGTTTCCGACAGCGACTTGCTCGCCGGGTTTGAATCCTGGCGCAGCGCCTGCCAGCGCCTCAAGGCCGACCCGATCTGGGGCCCGACCTGCGCGACAGCGGCCAGCGTACCGGGCGATGCCGTAGCGGTTCGTAGCTTTCTCAAGGAACACCTGGATGTCTTCGGCCTGCGTTCGGCCAACAACACGCCAAACGGCTTGATCACGGGTTATTACGAGCCGGTCTACCCCGGCAGCCTGACCAAGACCGCCACCGCCCACGTGCCGGTGTACGGCGTGCCGGACGACCTGATTGTCGTCAACCTCGAAAGCATCTATCCGGAGCTCAAGGGCAAGCGCCTGCGCGGGCGCCTGGAAGGCCGTGTGCTCAAGCCGTATGACGACGCCAGCACTCTCAACAGCCAAGGCTCCACCGCCAAGCCGATCGCCTGGCTGACCGACCCGATGGATCTGCAGTTCCTGCAAATCCAGGGCTCGGGGCGTATTCAACTGGCCGGCGGGCGTCAACTGCGTGTGGGTTACGGCGACCAGAACGGCTACCCGTACCGCCCTATTGGCCGTTGGTTGGTGGAACAAGGCGAACTGAAAAAAGAAGACGTGACCATGGGTGCCATCAGCGCCTGGGCCAAGGCCCATCCGCAGCGCATTCCAGAACTGTTGGCGAGCAACCCCAGCTACGTATTCTTCAGCGCCCGCCCCGACAGCAACGAAGGCCCGCGCGGTTCGCTGAACGTGCCATTGACCGCTGGCTACAGTGTGGCAGTGGATCGCAAGGTGATTCCGCTGGGCAGCCTGTTGTGGTTGTCGACCACCAAACCAGACGGCACGCCACTGGCACGCCCCGTCGCCGCGCAGGATACCGGCGGCGCAATCACCGGAGAAGTGCGCGCAGATCTGTTCTGGGGCACAGGCAATGCCGCAGGCGAGTTGGCGGGGAATATGAAACAGCAAGGGCAGATCTGGATGCTGTGGCCCAAAGGCGCGGCGTTGCCCCAGGTGCCAGATGCGCCTGCCGGAACCTGACAATCGCTGATAATCAATGTGGGAGAGGCGCGCCCTGAACCCAGTCAGTTATCGCAAATCCCCTGTGGGAGCGGGCTTGCCCTAATGCCAGTCAGTTAAGACAGAATCGGTAACTGTGGCGAGGGAGCTTGCTCCCGCTGGGGCGCGAAGCGGCCCCAAAAATGGGACTGCTACGCAGTCCAGCGGGAGCAAGCTCCCTCGCCACAAGTCACTGGCTGTCTGCTCTAGCTCTTAACTGACTGGCATTAGGGCTTGCTCCCTCCCGCATAGCGACGGCGGCGTCCCTCAGATCGAAACGAAGAAGAAACTCGCAATCAACGCCATACCCACGGCCCACACCAGCGAACGCAAGATCGCCCAGTCCGCCAGGTAGCAGATGATGTACAGCAGGCGGCTGGTGATAAACAGCACTGCCAGCACGTTGATCGTCACCAGTTCGGCGTTGCCGGCCAGGTGCGCAATGATGACTGCAGCGGCAAACGCCGGGGTCACTTCGAAACTGTTGAGTTGCGCGCTATGAGCACGCTTGGCGACGCCTTCCAGGCTATCGAGGAAGGCACGCGGGTCGTGGTTATCCCGTGGCCCGAACTTGCCTGTGCTGAACTTGGCCACACCGGTGCAAATGTACGGCAGAAAGATTGCGATCAATACACACCATAAAGCGACTGTCATCACCGATTCCTTTTAGTTTTATCCGACGGTTAGAGTTTCATCACCAACATGCCAATCAACACCACCCCACAGGCTATGAGCCGTGGACGGCCAAAAGGTTCTTTCAAGTAACGCATACCGAACAGCACCACCAGAATCACACTGACTTCGCGCAGCGCGGCGGCTTCGGCAATCGAGCCCAACTGCATGGCCCAAAGTACCAAAGCGTAGCTCAACAACACGCACAGCCCCACGCTCAAGCCCAACCGCCACTGGGTGCGCCAGAACAGGCTGAAGGCTGCACGCTCGCGCACCAGCGCCAGCAACGGAAACGGCCAGGCGCTGATCAGCGTCATCCACACCAGGTAATCCAGCGGATGCGACCAGCGCCGCAGCGCCTGCCCGTCCAGAAAGGTGTAGCAGCCGATGCACAGACCAATCAACACCACCACCGGTAGCATCGACCAGGGCAACCGGTCACCGCCGCCGCCCTGCCACAGCAGGCACACCATGCCGAACGGAATCAGCAGAATCCCCAGAATCTGCTGGCTACTCAACACTTCGCCGGCAAACACCAGGGTCAGCACCAGCACCACTAGCGGCGATAAACCGCGCATCAACGGATACACCAGGCCCAGGTCACCCACCCGATAGGCCTGGATCAACAAATAGCGATAGAGCAATTCAAACAGCGCAGAGGCCATGATCCAAGGCCAGATGTCCAGCGGCGGCAAGGACACGAAGCCCACCGCGAACACCACGAACAGCAGCGCCACACTGTCCATGCAGGCAATGACTAAAAGGCGCTCGCCACTGAACTTGATCAAGGTGTTCCACGTCGCATGCAACAGCGCCGCTACCAGCACCAGGGCTGTCGCTACCACCAGAACCTCCTTAATTGATACGTCATGTAACAGCACCTGTTTATACTAACCACCGATTCGACGCACCCCGTGCGCCTATATTTCCCTGCTCCAAGGACCCCGGATGCTTGAACTTGTCGCCGCCTTCATCTGCCTCACCACCCTGCTCACTTATGTGAACTTCCGCTTTATCGGCCTGCCGCCCACCATTGGCGTGATGGTCACCGCACTGTTGTTCTCGCTGATCCTGCAAGGCCTGAGCGTGCTCGGCTACCCAGGCCTGGAAGAACGTATCCAGCAGTTGATCGGCCAGATCGACTTCGGCGATTTGCTGATGAACTGGATGCTGTCGTTCCTGCTGTTCGCCGGCGCCTTGCACGTCAACTTGAACGACTTGCGCAGCTACCGCTGGCCCATCGGCCTGCTGGCAACCTTTGGCGTATTGATCGCCACCGTGGTGATCGGCAGCCTGGCGTACTACATCTTCGCCCTGTTTGGCTGGCACGTGAGCTTCCTTTACTGCTTGCTGTTCGGCGCGCTGATTTCCCCCACCGACCCCATTGCGGTGCTCGGCGTGCTGCGGACCGCCAATGCCTCCAAGCCGCTGAAAACCACCATCGTCGGCGAGTCGCTGTTCAATGACGGCACCGCCGTGGTGGTGTTTACCGTGCTGCTGGGTATCGCGCAGTTGGGTGAGACGCCCACCGTGAGCGCCACGGCCATGCTGTTTGCCCACGAAGCCATTGGCGGCGTGCTGTTTGGCGGGCTGATCGGCTATCTCGTGTACCTGATGATCAAGAGCATCGAACAGCACCAGATCGAAGTCATGCTGACCCTCGCCCTGGTGATCGGCGGCTCGGCCATGGCCTCGGAGCTGCATGTGTCCGCACCGATTGCGATGGTGGTCGCGGGGCTGATCATCGGTAACCTGGGACGCAAGCTGGCGATGAACGACATGACGCGTCGCTACCTGGATGGTTTCTGGGAACTGCTCGATGACATGCTCAATGCCTTGCTGTTTGCGCTGATCGGCATGGAGCTGCTGCTATTGCCATTCAACTGGCTGCACGTGTTCGCGGCCAGCCTGCTGGCAGTGGCGATCCTGCTCTCGCGCCTGCTGACCGTGGCCCCGGCGATCCTGTTGCTGCGCCGTTGGCGCACGGTGCCACGCGGCACTATCCGCATCCTCACCTGGGGTGGCCTGCGCGGCGGCGTCTCGGTGGCACTGGCCTTGGCCCTGCCTCTGGGCCCGGAGCGTGACTTGTTGCTGAGCATCACCTACATCGTGGTGCTGTCTTCGATCCTGTTGCAGGGGTTGAGCATCGGCAAGCTGGTCAAGCACGTGACCCGGGACGAACCCCAGGCCACGCCTGAGCATCACTGATCCTTGTTGATCTGCTGCGGATGCCTCGGGTCCGCAGCCTTTTTACCTGGCAGGCTGCTTTCGCTGCGAACCTGCGCATGGCTGATCAACGCGAAGATGAAACTGCCGCCGATGATGTTGCCGGCCAGGGTCGGCCCGGCGAAGACCAGCCAGAAATCCTTCCATGGCAATTCGCCGGCAAATACCAGGTAGGACACTTCGGCTGAACCGACGACGATATGGGTGAAGTCACCCAGCGCCATGAAGTAGGTGATCAGAATGATGATCCACAGCTTGGCACTCTCCATCGACGGGATCATCCAGACCATGGTGGCGATCATCCAACCGGAGACGATGCCCTTGGCGAACATCTGCGCGGGGTCGTTCTCCATGACCTTGCGCCCGATCTCGAGGAAGGCCAGGTCGGTCTTGGTATCGAAGATCGGCAGGTGCAGCATCACGTAAGCCACCAGCAAGGTGCCACACAGGTTGCCCACCAGCACCACTGACCACAGCCGCAACAGACGCCCGGCATTCGCCAGGGTTGGCTTGCTCATCACCGGTAGCACGGCGGTCAGGGTGTTTTCGGTAAACAGTTGCTGGCGTGCCAGGATCACCGCGAGGAAGCCCGCGCAGTAGCCGAAGCTGGCAATTACCTTGAAGGCTTCGCCCTCAGGCAGGCGTGAATTGAGCAGCCCCATGGCCATCAGTGACAAGCCCATGGTCAGCCCGGCTGCCAAGGCCGACCACCACAACGCGGCGACACTGCGCTCCAGCTCCTGGTCGCCCTGGGTACGAATGATTTCGTGCAATACCGCTGCGCGGGGCGGCTGGTTCTTGTCGACGTCCTGCTGCTCTTCCTGGGACAGGTTGGGGGTCTTGCCGTCTTCTTGCGTAGCCATGGTGATACCTGAACGGGGGGCGATGTTCAGGTACGACCTATGGTTGATGAAGAGCGTTCACTGGTCCTGCGCGGGATTACTCGCTGAGGCCGTCTTCCTGGAACTGATCCTTGACGTACTTGATCTCTGTACGGCCGTGAGGCGCGGGCAAACCGTCTTCGCCGAGGTTGACGAAGACCATTTTTTCTACCGTCAGGATGCTTTTGCGCGTGATCTTGTTACGCACTTCACAGGTCAGGGTAATAGAGGTACGACCAAACTCGGTGGCCGTGATCCCCAGCTCGATGATGTCGCCCTGGCGCGAGGCGCTGACAAAGTTGATTTCCGAGATGTACTTGGTGACCACGCGCTGGTTGCCGAGTTGGACAATGGCGTAGATGGCCGCTTCTTCGTCGATCCAGCGCAACAGACTGCCGCCGAACAGTGTGCCGTTGGGGTTGAGGTCTTCGGGTTTTACCCATTTGCGGGTGTGGAAGTTCATGGTCACTCCAAAGCGTCTTGCCAAATGATAGGCAACATCATGGCAGAGCAAGGACCCAAGCTCTATGAACCATTAGCTATCAAGCCCATGAACGATCTTCATGCCGCCGACAGAAAGGCTTGGGAAGTGCCGCTTACACGGCTATAATCGCCTCCGCTTCAAAACGGTCATCTTCGATTGATACCGTTCTCCCGCCACCTGTCCGAGGGGCGCTGCAGCAGGTTCAACCTGTCAGGCTCGGATGGGGCGTTGTCCGGCCTGGTTGCCCTGGCCTGATACTAAACGCACAACGGCGCCCATTCGCACACTACGAATGGAGGCTCTCTATGAGCGCTGTAATGACGCCTGCAGATTTCAACGACTACAAAGTCGCCGACATGTCCCTTGCTGCCTGGGGCCGTCGCGAAACCTTTATCGCCGAATCCGAAATGCCAGCCCTGATGGGCCTGCGTCGCAAGTACGCCGCTGAGCAGCCGCTCAAGGGCGCCAAGATTCTCGGCTGCATCCACATGACCATCCAGACTGCCGTGCTGATCGAAACCCTGGTTGCTCTGGGTGCCGAAGTGCGTTGGTCGTCCTGCAATATCTTCTCGACTCAAGACCAGGCCGCTGCCGCTATCGCTGCTGCCGGTATCCCGGTATTCGCCTGGAAAGGCGAGACCGAAGAAGAGTACGAGTGGTGCCTGGAGCAAACCATCCTCAAAGATGGCGCGCCTTGGGATGCCAACATGATCCTTGACGACGGCGGCGACCTCACCGAGTTGCTGCACAAGAAATACCCGCAGATCCTCGACCGCGTCCACGGCGTGACCGAAGAGACCACCACCGGCGTACACCGCCTGCTGGACATGCTGGCCAAGGGCGAGCTGAAAATCCCGGCCATCAACGTCAACGACTCGGTGACCAAGAGCAAGAACGACAACAAGTACGGCTGCCGTCACAGCCTGAACGATGCGATCAAGCGCGGCACCGACCACCTGCTGTCGGGCAAGCAAGCCCTGGTGATCGGCTACGGTGACGTGGGCAAGGGTTCGTCCCAGTCCCTGCGTCAGGAAGGCATGATCGTCAAGGTCTCCGAAGTCGACCCGATCTGCGCCATGCAAGCCTGCATGGACGGTTTCGAAGTGGTTTCGCCGTTCATCAACGGCCAGAACGACGGCACCTCCGCCTGCATCGACGCAGCCCTGCTGGGCAAGATCGACCTGATCGTCACCACCACCGGTAACGTGAATGTGTGCGATGCGAACATGCTCAAGGCCCTGAAGAAGCGCGCCGTTGTCTGCAACATCGGTCACTTCGACAACGAGATCGACACCGCTTTCATGCGCAAGAACTGGGCATGGGAAGAAGTGAAGCCGCAGGTACACAAGGTTCACCGTACCGGCGCTGGTGATTTCGACCCACAGAATGATGACTACCTGATCCTGCTGGCCGAAGGCCGCCTGGTGAACCTGGGCAACGCCACTGGTCACCCAAGCCGCATCATGGATGGCTCGTTCGCCAACCAGGTGCTGGCGCAGATCTTCCTGTTCGAACAGAAGTACGCCGACCTGTCGCCAGCCCAGAAAGCCGAGCGCCTGACTGTGGAAGTACTGCCGAAGAAACTCGACGAAGAAGTGGCCCTGGAAATGGTCCGCGGCTTCGGCGGTGTGGTGACTCAACTGACCAAGACCCAGGCCGACTACATCGGCGTGACGGTTGAAGGCCCGTTCAAGCCGCACGCTTACCGCTACTGATCGGCCTTGCTGGCGCCGGCTCTTCTGTGGGAGCCGGGCTTGCCCGCGATGCAGACGCCTCGGTGTTCCAGTAACACCGAGCTGATGCTATCGCAGGCAAGCCAGCTCCCACAGAAAGCCAGGCACCCGCATCGATTGCGTATGCCTTCCAGGCTTTCGAGTTTCCAAGGGTATGACCATGTCCCAAGACCGTCGCTACAGCTTCGAGTTCTTCCCGACCAAGACCGATGCTGGGCATGAAAAACTGATGGCGACTGCCAAGCAGTTGGCCAGCTTCAGCCCTGACTTCTTCTCCTGCACCTACGGCGCTGGCGGTTCGACCCGTGATCGCACAATCAACACCGTGTTGCAGCTTGAAAGTGAAGTCAAAGTTCCCGCCGCTCCGCATTTGTCCTGCGTGGGCGACAGCAAGGCCGACCTGCGTAGCCTGCTGACCCAATACAAAGCCGCCGGCATCAAGCGCATCGTTGCCCTGCGTGGCGACCTGCCATCAGGTATGGGCATGGCCAGCGGTGAGCTGCGCTACGCCAACGACCTGGTGAGCTTCATCCGCGAAGAAAGTGGCGATCACTTCCATGTCGAAGTAGCCGCTTACCCGGAGATGCACCCTCAGGCGCGCAATTTCGAAGACGATTTGCAGAACTTCGTGCGCAAGGCCAATGCCGGCGCCGACAGTGCAATCACCCAGTATTTCTTTAACGCCGACAGCTACTTCTACTTCGTCGAGCGTGTACGGGCGATGGGCGTGAACATCCCGATCGTGCCGGGCATCATGCCGATCACCAATTACAGCAAGCTGGCGCGCTTCTCCGACGCCTGCGGCGCAGAGATCCCGCGCTGGGTGCGCAAGCAACTGGAAGCCTATGGCGATGACGTCAAAAGCATCCAGGCGTTCGGCGAGCAGGTCATCACCGAGATGTGTGAGCAATTGTTGCAAGGTGGTGCACCAGGGTTGCATTTCTATACCCTGAACCAGGCTGAACCCAGCCTTGCCATCTGGAACAACCTCAAGCTGCCACGTTAACGCTTGACCGGTTGTACCAAGGCCCTCGTTCTGACGAGGGCCTTTGTCGTTTTACGTTACCCACGGAACCCCGCAGTCCATGAATACAGTGCCCTCGACGTCCCGCCCGCAACTGGTCTACCTGGTCTTCGGCGCCGACACCTACCATCAGGAAGCCGTATTCAGCATCGCCAGCGCACTGGCATTCCTGCAGGACACGCCGGACGCGAACATCGACATTCAGGTATTCAGCGACAACCCCGAACCCTATCGCTTGCTGCCGGTGCGCGTCCGCCCGCTGGACGAGGCCACCCGCAAACGCTGGAGCGGGCCCCACGGCTATCACTTTCGTACCAAACACGTGGTGCTGCGCCAGGTGCTGCAAGAATCCCCGGTAGCACTGCTGATCGACACCGACACCTTCTTCCATCATTCGCCCATGGCCCTGTTCGAACGCGTACAGCCCGGCACCCTGCTGTGCAACGCTTTCTACACCAAGTACGGCGACAATCACGAAAGCATCCTCTACACCGCCCTGCGCCAGCGCCTGCTGGACATGGGCGTGGCCGACGATGACATGATGACCCTCAACTCCGGCGTCATGGGCCTGACCCAACAGGATGCGCACATCCTCGACCACTCCATCGAGTTGATGGATGAACTGTTCCCCCACGCCCAGGGCGCCTACACCCTGGAAGAGTTCTGCCTGTCCATCGCCGCCTACCGTACCCTCAAGGTGCGCGAGTGCCCCGACCTGATCCACCATTACTGGAGCCGCAAACAGCTGTTCCGGGCCAAGGTCAAGGCGTGGATCGCCAAGCACGCCAGCGCACCCACCAGTGCACAAGCCCTGGCCGATACGCGCCAAGTCTCCTCGCACCTGCCGCGCCCGCCGCGTTTGCAGCGTTTGATGTACAAGCTGATCACCCTGCTGCTGCCCAAGCATCAGCAACAGTTCATCCGCGAGATTCTCTACGGCTGCTACGAACACGAAAACGAGTTCGACCAGGCGTGCGGCCCGGTTTGGTGGGACAAGGCCCGACAAAACCAGGAAGAACGCCAGAAGCGCCCGATTGATGCCCACCAGTTGGAACACTGGTTCGCCAACCCCGTGGTGCGTTTGATTCTGGGTGAGCGCCGGGCCGCGATCCACCAACACCTGCTGAACGCTCCCGCGAAGTAAGACCGCCCGCCAATGCGCGTGCCAGAGCTTCTCTTTCTTCGGGGAGCGTCGTAACCTCAGGGTATGCCCGTCCTCTTCAAGCTGTTGACCGCTGTGCTGTTTTCTTGCCTGAGCCTGGCCGCTCATGGCGAGAAACTGCGCATTGTCACCGAACCCTGGGCGCCCTATGTCTACGAAGACAACGGCACCATGGCCGGCCTGGATTATGAAACCACCCTGATCGTGTTCCAACGCCTGGGGGTGGAGGTGCAATGGCAGTTCCTGCCCTGGAAGCGCTGCCTGGCGATGCTCGACCAGGGCCACGCCGACGGCGCGCTGGATATCTTTCACAGCCAGGAGCGCGACGCGTTGCTGCTCTATCCCAGCGAGCCGTTGTCGGAAGTCGAATTTGTCTTGTTCTATGCCAACGAACGCCCTCACCCCGCCGCCACGCTCGACGACCTGCGCGGCCTGACTGTTGGCGTTTCACCTGGTTACCTTTATGGCGACGCGTTCAGTAAGTCCAACACCTTCCAGCGCGAACCCGCCCCCAGCCATGAAGCCAACTTTGGCAAACTCATGCTGGGGCGCGTCGATATGGTGGTGACTGACCGGCGCGTGGGGCACCACGTGCTCAAGGCCCTGGGCCTGGAAGGTAAAGTCAGCCAGGCATCGGTGGTGGTCAGCCGCCAGCAGCAATTTCTTGCGGTACGCCGTGGCGCAGGCATGGACCTGCTGGTGCAACGCTTTGCCGCCGAGCTCAAGCGCTTCAAGCAAGAGCCCGCCTATGCCACATTGAGCGCCAAATATGGGCGGATGCACGAGCAAACGGCACCCATACCAGCCCCCGAACACGCCGTTGAGCAGCAGGAAAGCAGCGCGCAGTGATTGCTCTGTTATACTGCGGCCTTTCCGCCAGGCTTACGCCCGGCCGCTCGGGTCTTGAAAACGGCACCCAACCCAGCTACTGCGCAGCTTTGCAGCCCGCGCGAGCCGATGGAGTGCCCGCCAGACGCAGCAGGACCGGACGGGGTTGCGCTCCCCTAAGCGCCATTCACGCCCGGCAAGATTATCCCTTTGGGCCAAGCCCTAACTAAAACAGGATTACTCATGTCCTTTGCTTCCCTCGGTCTCTCCGAGGCTTTAGTCCGCGCCATCGAGGCAGCGGGCTATACCGAGCCTACTCCGGTGCAACAGCGGGCCATTCCCGCCGTGTTGCAAGGTCGCGACCTGATGGTCGCGGCTCAGACAGGTACTGGTAAAACCGGCGGTTTCGCCCTCCCGATCCTGGAGCGGTTGTTTCCCAACGGTCACCCGGACAAATCCCAACGTCACGGCCCGCGCCAACCGCGTGTACTGGTCCTGACCCCAACCCGCGAACTCGCCGCTCAAGTGCACGACAGCTTCAAGCTGTATGCCCGCGACTTGAAGTTCGTCAGCGCCTGCATCTTCGGCGGCGTCGGCATGAACCCACAGGTTCAGGCCATGTCCCGTGGCGTCGACGTGCTGGTAGCCTGCCCGGGTCGTTTGCTCGACCTGTGCGGCCAAGGCAGCGTCGATTTGTCCCACGTGGAAATCCTCGTGCTGGACGAAGCCGACCGCATGCTCGACATGGGCTTTGTCCATGACGTGAAAAAGGTCCTCGCCCGCCTGCCGGCCAAACGTCAGAACCTGCTGTTCTCGGCAACGTTCTCCAACGACATCACCGCCCTGGCCGGCAAGCTGCTGCACAACCCCGAGCGCATCGAAGTCACGCCGCCGAACACCACGGTCGAGCGTATCGAGCAACGCGTGTTCCGCCTGGCCGCCAGCCACAAGCGCTCGCTGCTGGCGCACCTGATCACCCACGGCGCGTGGGAACAGGTGTTGGTGTTCACCCGTACCAAGCACGGCGCCAACCGCCTGGCCGAGTACCTGGACAAGCACGGCCTCACCGCCGTCGCCATCCACGGCAACAAGAGCCAGAACGCGCGCACCAAAGCCCTGGCCGACTTCAAGGCCGGCAGCGTGCGTATCCTGGTGGCCACCGATATCGCCGCACGCGGCCTGGATATCGACCAGTTACCACACGTGGTCAACTTCGAGCTGCCAAACGTCGATGAAGACTATGTGCACCGTATCGGCCGTACGGGCCGTGCCGGTCGTTCGGGCGAGGCCATTTCGCTGGTCGCGCCGGACGAAGAAAAACTGCTGAAAAGCATCGAGCGCATGACCAAGCAGAAAATCGCCGATGGCGACCTGATGGGCTTCGATGCCAGCGCCGTGGAGGCCGAGAAGCCAGAAGCGCGCGAGCGTCCGGATGTGCGCAACCCGCGCAACCCACGTGGTCCGAAGGGCGATGGCCCGAACGGCGGCGGTGGTGGCGGTGGTCGTCGCGACAAAGGCAAGGACAAGGGCAAGGAAAAAACCGCGAGCAGCAGCCGTGGCGAACGCCCGGCCCGTGAGCAGAAGCCCCGTGAAGGCACCCCGGCCCGCGAACAGCGCCAGCCGAGCCAGCCACCACGCGCCGCGGCCGACCGCGCCCCGGACGAGTTCCTTGACGACGATATCGATAACTTCGGTAACCGCGTCGACTACGTGCCCCAGGCCAAACCGGCCCAGGGCCGTGGCCGTCGTCCAGGGGCTCCTGCCCAGGGCGCAGGCGCTCCACGTAGCGGCCAGCCACAGGGCGGTCGCCAGAACGCCCCGCGCAACAGCAGCGGCGGCACCACCGGTACCCCGCCTGCCAAGCGCAGCGGCCCGCGCAATGGCGCACCGCGTGACGGCCAGGCCCGTCGCGAAGATTCACGCAGCAACAACCGCCGCCCTGCCCGTGACGATCAGCCTCGCTCGTCCGAGCCTGCAGTACAAAACCCACGGGGTGGCCCGGCGCCGAAGATCATCCACAAGGAGTCGAAAGCGGATCGCTTCCCGACACCTGAGCAGTTGGATCAACTGCCAGGCCGCCCTCGTGGTGAGAAACCAGCGCTGCTGACTCGCAACCGCGAAGCATAAAAAAAACCCGTATCGTGAGATACGGGTTTTTTTTGCCTGTAGGAGCTAGCTCGCGAAGGTCGTCAACGATAACGCGGGCATTCTGGTTTAACGCGGTGTCCTTGCGGCCTTCGCGAGCAAGCTCGCTCCTACATACGAAGCATTACTTCGCTTTCACACCTTCAAACGTGATGTACAACTGCACGTTGTCAGACTGTGGACCTACGTCCATGCCGTCCTTGTTGAATTCCTTGCGGCTGATGTTGGTGGTGCCTTCGAAGCCGGCACGGTAGCCGCCCCATGGATCCTTGCCTTCGCCCAGGAACGTGGCTTTGACCAGGATCGGCTTGGTCACGCCGTGGAAGGTCAGGTCCCCGGCCACATCAGCAGTCAGCTTGCCATCAGCATTTTTGCCAGTTGGCTTGACGCTGGTGGAAACGAACTTGGCATCAGGGAATTTGCCCGACTCCAGGAAGTCCTTGCTGTTGACGTGCTTGTCGCGCTCGGCGTGGTTGGAGAACACGCTGGCAGTACGCACGTTGACTTCAATCTTGGCGTCTTCGGGCTTGGCGGCGTCAAAGCTGAACTTGCCATCCAGGTCCTTGAAGGTACCGGTGATGTAGCTGTAGCCCAGGTGGCTGATTTTGAAATCGACGAAGGCGTGCTGGCCTTCCTTGTCGATCACGTAGTCAGCGGCCATCGCCGAACCTGCGGACAGCAGGGCAGAACCGATTGCCAGCGCAGCGAGTGTTTTTTTCAACATGCTTTCTATTCCTTGTGAGTCGAGGTTGAACATCAGGCTTTGCGTCCCAGCATTCGCGCAAGGGTCGCATCACGATCGATAAAATGGTGTTTCAGTGCCGCCACGCCGTGCAAGCCGGCGAAGACCACCAACACCCAGGCCAGGTACAGGTGCACCCAACCCGCGGTATCTGCCTGGTCCGGTAGACCGGAAACCACGGCAGGAATTTCAAACAGGCCAAACACCGGGATACCGACACCGTCTGCGGTGGAAATCAGGTAACCGGCAATCATCACGGCAAACAGCCCGACATAAAGGAACGCGTGCCCAAACGCGGCGCCGATCCGCGTCATGCGGCTATAGCTGGCCAGTGGTGGCGGCGGCGGGCTGACCAGGCGCCAGACGATCCGCACCAGCATGATGGCGAACAGCGTGATGCCAATGCTCTTGTGCAAGTCGGGCGCATCTTTGCGCCAGGCGCTGTAGTAATCGAGACCGACCATCCACAAGCCCAGGGCAAATAAACCGAACACCACCAGGGCTACGCCCCAGTGCAGAACCATGCTGACCCAACCATAGCGGGCCGGCGAATTACGTAGCTGCATGTACTTAATCCCGTAAGAACTGTGCCCAAGACTAGCGCTTTACCTATCGAATTAAAGCGGAAAATTTTGCTTTGAAATATCGAGAAATACGATAAAGAGGCTAGGCATCATAAATTAACAAGGGATTAAGACTATCCCTGGGAAACGTGACAGACCGTCCTGCATTTACTCCGAATTTCCCCACAATGGCTTGTGACCCGAGCCACCATTGCATAGGCTTGCGCGATTGTTTCGCCTGTGCCCGCCGCAGGACCGCTTCGAGGAGATCACCGATGGGCTTGAACAACCAGTGGATGCAACGCGACCTCGCGGTGCTGTGGCATCCCTGCACCCAGATGAAAGACCACCAGCAACTGCCGCTGGTGCCCATCAAGCGCGGTGAAGGCGTATGGCTGGAAGACTTCGAAGGCAAGCGCTACCTCGATGCCGTCAGTTCCTGGTGGGTCAACGTATTCGGCCACGCCAACCCACGGATCAACCAGCGTATCAAGGATCAGGTCGATCAGCTGGAGCACGTGATCCTCGCCGGTTTCAGCCATCAACCGGTGATCGAGCTGTCCGAACGCCTGGTCGCGATGACGCCCGAAGGGCTGACCCGCTGCTTCTACGCCGATAACGGTTCGTCCTGCATCGAAGTGGCGCTGAAGATGAGCTTCCACTACTGGCTCAACCGCGGCCAGCCGAACAAAAAGCGCTTCGTCACCCTCACCAACAGCTACCACGGCGAAACCATCGCCGCGATGTCGGTGGGCGACGTGCCGTTGTTTACCGAGACCTACAAGGCGTTGCTGCTCGACACTATCAAGGTGCCGAGCCCGGACTGCTACCTGCGTCCCGAAGGCATGAGCTGGGAAGAACACTCGCGCATCATGTTCATGGCGATGGAACAGACCCTGGCCGACCATCACGACACCGTTGCCGCCGTCATTGTCGAACCGCTGATCCAGGGCGCCGGTGGCATGCGCATGTACCACCCGGTGTACCTCAAGCTGCTGCGCGAAGCCTGCGACCGCTACGGCGTGCACCTGATCCACGACGAAATCGCCGTGGGCTTCGGCCGCACCGGCAGTATGTTTGCCTGTGAACAAGCCGGCATCCGCCCGGACTTCCTGTGCTTGTCCAAGGCCCTTACCGGCGGTTACCTGCCGCTGGCCGCGGTGGTTACCACGGAAGACGTCTACAGCGCGTTCTACGATGACTACCCCACACTGCGCGCCTTCCTGCACTCCCACAGCTACACCGGCAACCCGCTGGCCTGTGCGGCGGCGTTGGCAACGCTGGATATCTTTGAAGAAGACAACGTCATCGAGAACAACAAGGCCCTGGCCCAGCGTATGGCCACCGCCACCGCGCACCTGGTGGACCATCCTCACGTGTCGGAAGTGCGCCAGACCGGCATGGTGCTGGCCATCGAGATGGTGCAGGACAAAGCCACCAAGGCCGCCTACCCGTGGCAGGAGCGCCGTGGCCTGAAGGTCTTCGAGCACGCGCTGGAGCGCGGTGCGCTGCTGCGGCCGTTGGGCAGCGTGGTGTATTTCCTGCCGCCTTATGTAATTACCCCCGAGCAGATCGACTTTCTGGCCGAGGTGGCCAGCGAGGGGATCGATATCGCCACCAACAGCAAGGTCAGTGTGGCGGTGCCGAAAGATTTCCATCCAGGCTTCCGTGATCCGGGTTGATTGCCTAAATCCTTGTAGGAGCGAGCTTGCTCGCGAAGGCATTCCAGGCGCGCCGCTGCGCCTACATAAACTTCTTCAGAGAACAGAAATGAGACTGTCCCGCTTTTTCACCGACACCCCACTGAGCCTCGGCGATCACGAACTGCCCGAAGCCCAGGCGCATTACATCAGCCGTGTGTTGCGCATGGGTGAAGGCGATGCCGTGCAACTGTTCGACGGCTCTGGCCAGGAGTTTAGTGGCACCTTGCTGGAAGTCGGTAAAAAACGCGTCACCGTGCAACTCACCGATAGCTTTGCCGGCCAGGCCGAATCGCCCCTGCATATTCACCTCGGCCAGGGCCTGTCCCGAGGCGAGCGCATGGACTGGGCGATCCAGAAGGCCACTGAATTAGGTGTCAACGCGATCACACCGATCTTCAGCGACCGCTGCGAGGTACGCCTCAAGGACGAACGCGCCGACAAGCGCCTGCTGCACTGGCGCCAGGTGGCAATCAGCGCGTGCGAGCAATGTGGGCGTTCGACGGTGCCGGTGATTCACCCACCGCTATTGCTGGCAGACTGGCTCAAGCAAACCGAGGCGGACTTGAAGCTGGTGCTGCACCCTGTGGCAGAGCCGATGATCAGCCACGCCAAGCCATCGAGCCTGGCGTTCTTGATCGGTCCCGAAGGGGGGCTCACCGATAATGAAGTCGCGACCGCCCAAGACGCCGGCTACCACGCCGCTCGCCTCGGCCCGCGGGTGTTGCGTACCGAGACCGCCCCCGTCGTCGCACTCTCCGTCGCCCAACAACTCTGGGGCGACTTCTAAACCCAATCAAATGTGGGAGCTGGCTTGCCTGCGATAGCGGTGGTTCAGGCAGTTAATCTACAACTGACAGACCGCTATCGCAGGCAAGCCAACTCCCACAGTTCTATCCGGTAACCCCAGACTTACTCCACCGGATCACTCACCGGCTTGGCGATGATCGCCTTCAACTCGCTGGTCATCGGGAACTCAAGGTTCAAGCCCTTGGGCGGAATCGGCTGTTCAAACCAGCGCTGGTAAATCCCGTTGATCTCACCTGAGCGGTACAGATCGCCCAAAGTCTCGTTGACCACTGCAAGAAACTGCGGATCATCCTTGCGCACCATGCAGCTGTAGATCTCCCGTGATTGCTCCTCGCCCACCACCACCCAATGATGCGGGTCCTTGGCCTTGGCGCGCTCGCCGTAGAGCAACGCGTCGTCCATATAAAACGCTACGGCCCGGCCAGTCTCAAGCATCTTGAACGCTTCGCCATGGTCCTTGGCACTGATCACGAACATATTGGCTTTGTGTTCAGCGTTATAACTTTTGAGGAAGCGCTCATTGGTGGTGCCGGCAGTGGTCACCACATTTTTGCCCGCTAGGTCGGCAAAGCCTTTGATCCCGCTGTCCTTGGCCGTCAGCAACTGGCCTTTTACGTAGATAAACCCGTAGGAGAACGCCACTTGCTTCTGCCGTTCAGCCGTCACGCCGGTTGAGCCGCATTCCAAATCGACAGTGCCGTTCTGCACCAGCGGGATGCGGGTTTGGGACGTCACCAGGTTGTACTTCACCTTGAGGTCGCCCACTGAGGTTTTCTGCTGGATACGCTCGACAATCTTGTTTGCCAGGTCCACCGAGTAGCCCATCGGTTTACCACTGCTATCCCCCACGTAGGAAAACGGCACCGACGCATCGCGGTAGCCCAGGGTGATGGACTTGGCGCTGGCGATCTTGCTCAAAGTGCCCGCCAGCGGCGCTTCGCTTGCATGCGCCTGCGCGCCCCACAAAAGGCCCAGGGTGCAGCCGGTCAACAGGATCTTTTTCATTGTTATTCTCCGTTGGTCTTTGAGGTTATTTACGTACTGCAATCACGCTGATTTCCACCAGCACACTCGGCCGCGCCAGCTCTGCTTGCAAGGTAGTGCGCGTGGGCGCCATGCCTGGCGAGAGCCATGCGGACCAGACATCATTCATCGGTGCAAAACCGGCACCGATGTCCTTCAGGTAAATCGTGGCGTTGAGTAAGTGATCCTTATCACTGCCCGCCTCGGCCAACAGCGCGTCGATCCTGGCCAGCACTTGCCGGGTCTGAGTAGCCACATCCAGGCCGTCGCCCGGTACCTGGCCCGAAAGGAACACCAGGTCCTTGAACGTCACGGTGCCGCTGAGTCGTTCGTTGCTATTGATTCGGGTAATGGTCATGGCTGCATCCTCAAGCGGCGCGGGGCGTCAGGCCCTGCATATCAATGGAAGGGGGGCGCTGGTCGATCAGCTCGGCCAGCAGTTGGCCGCTGCCGCAGGCCAGGGTGAAGCCCAGTGCGCCATGCCCCAGATTCAGCCACAGGTTGCGGTAGGCGCTGGCACCGATCAATGGCACGCCCGTCGGTGTTGCCGGGCGCATACCGGCCCATTCGACCGCCTGGGCGTAGTCACCGGCCAAAGGAAACGTTTCCAGCGCCTGACGCTTTATCAACGCCAGGCGCTTGGGTTCAAGACGCGCATCAAAGCCGACAATATCCACCATGGCCGCGATCCGCAGTTGCTCACCTATGCGTGCATAGACGATCTTGCGGTCGTAGTCGGTGATGCTTACGTTCGGTGCTTTGTGCTGCTCGCCGATCGGCACGCTCAGGCTGTAGCCCTTGAGCGGATAAAGCGCCAGCGACAAGCGCGGGAATGCCAGCTCGGCACTGCGATGCCCGGCAGCCAATACCAGTTGATCGACCGGCATCACTTCATGGCCCAACTCGATGGCCTGCACCGCACCGTCGGCGTGACGAACCCCGGTAACCTTGCGCCCCAGCAAAAATGTGCAACGCCCGGACGCTTCCAACCTGGCGGCCAGGCGTTGGCAAAAGGCATGACAGTCCGCAACTTCTTCACTGGGCGTATAGATGCCTCCGACAAAATCCCGCGCCGCCAAGGAAGGTTCCAGGCGTTGGCAGTCGGCCATCGACAGTACCTGCTGCTGCAGGATGTCTGTGACGTTTGCACGCGCACGCTCGAAGGTCCCGGCATTCCGGAAAGTCACCAGCTTGCCGTTGCACCGCCAGTCGAAGCCGTCCAGCCGATCGTCGACACGCCATTGCTGCAAGGTGCCTTGGCTCAGGCTCGCCAGCCGCAGCAAGTGGGCAGCGTTGCGCTTGTTCACCGAGCCCCGGCATGCGCCGACGAATGCAGCCATCCAGCGCCATTGCCGGGGGTCGAGGCGAGGGCGCAGCTTGAGCGGAGAGTCCCCACGCAACAGCCACCCCATCGCCTGCAGCGGCACGCCCGCGTCGGCCAGCGGTGCAACATAGCGATAGGACAGCTGCCCACCGTTGGCGAAACTGGTTTCGCTCCCCAGGGTGTCACGGGCGTCTATCACCGTGACCTCGTGGCCTGCCCGCACCAGTGCGTAAGCACTGGCCAGGCCGATGACCCCACCACCGATGATGCAAACCTGCCTCGCCATCCCAGCCCCCGACCGTTGATTAACTGAAGGCCAAGCGTAGGCGCAGGTGACAGGCCACCGACAATGAATAAAGATGGGTCACCTATAAACAAAGGTTATGGACCTGCCATGCGCTTGCGTCATATCGAAATCTTCCAGGCCATTCGCCAGACTGGCTCGATCAGTGCCGCCGCGCAGTTGCTGCACGTCTCGCAACCGGCGGTGACCAAAGTGTTGCAGCACGCCGAATTGCAGCTGGGCTTTGCGCTGTTTCTTCGTGTACGCGGCAAATTGCAACCCACGCCGGAAGCCCTGGCGCTGGAACGCGAAGTCGAGAAAGTCACCGAGAGCTTGCAAGGTGTACGGCGCCTGGCCAAGAGCCTGCGCCGCGCCCCAGGGCAAAGCGTACGCATTGGTGCGATACCCGCGCTGGCCTTGTCGCTGCTGCCTCCAGCGATTCTGGAATGGAAGCGCGAATACCCCGACATGGCTTGCGAGCTGTCCAGCGACCATAGCCGTGAGCTGGTCCAGAAGCTGTTAATGCGCGAAATCGACCTGGCGCTGACCCTCAACTTTTCCGGCCATCCCGGGTTGACCACACAGGTGTTGGCCAATGGCGTGCTGGTTGCATTGGCGTCCAAGGGCTATTGGTCGGCGGCTGAAATCAACCGGCCGTTGCCACTGAGCGAACTGGCGGGCGCGCCATTGATCGGGCTCTCCAGTGCCGATCCGCTGGCGACCAAGCTGGACAGCTACCTGGAGAACGTTGATCCACCGCCACGGGTGACCATCTCGGTGCAAACCTATTCCCTGGCCCGGGCGATGGTGGAGTCCGGAGCCGGCTTGACGGTGATCGACCCTTTTACCGCCCTCGGCGCATCGACGGCAACCACCTGTATCCGCACCCTCACGCCCCCCCTGCCGATCACCCTCTACGCCCTGACCCGCGGCGATGAGCCACCGCCGCATATGCTGGCCAAGCTGCTGCAGATTTTCGGCAATCGTGCCCGTGAGTTGCTCGAGCGTCTTTAAAGAGCAGCCACCAGCATTCACAGCACGTAATGCATGATCGCCACAAAATGCAGGAGGCTGCCGCCAATCACAAACAAATGCCAGATGCCATGGGAATGGCGCAGGCGATCTTCCAGGGCAAAAAAGATGATGCCCACGGTGTACAACACCCCACCCGCGGCCAACCAGATAAACCCTGCCGTGCCCAGCGCCGCGATCAGCGGCTTGACCGCCACCAGCACGATCCAGCCCATTACCGCGTAGATCACGATGGACAGAATCCGAGCCTCCGAGCGCGGCTTGATCTCTTGCAGGATGCCAATCACCGCCAGCCCCCACACGATCCCGAACAGCGTCCAGCCCCACGGCCCGCGCAGGCTTACCAGGCAGAACGGTGTGTAGCTGCCGGCGATCAACAGGTAGATCGAGAAGTGATCGACCTTCTGCATGATCTCTTTTCGCCGCCCCCGCACGCTGTGGTACACCGTCGACGCGCTGTACAGCACCATCAGGGTAAAGCCATAAATCGCCACGCTGACGATTTTCCAGGGACTGCCGTCCAGGCTTGCCACTACCAACATCCATACGGCGCCAATACACGCCGCGACTGCACCGAGCAAATGGCTCCAGGCGTTGAATCGTTCCCCGTGGTACATCTGTCACTGACCTCCCGTAACCCTCAAGAACAGGCGGACAAGCGTCCAGCCTTGCGCATCAGAGTGCAAGCGGCACGTGACGTTCCGGCGACGACAGCCGCGTTTACGGGCACAATCGAGTGCAATCGAACAAGAGCCCAAGGCCATGCTGATCGACGAAGAATTCACCCTCAAGAAGCTGGAGATCTTCCTGGCGTTCATGCGCACCGGCAACCTGGCCCGCGCGGCCGCCGAGCTGCAAACCAGCAATGTCAGCGTGCACCGCGCCATTCACTCCCTGGAAAGTGCCCTGCGCTGCCCGCTGTTCAAACACGAGGGGCGCAACCTCACTCCGCTGGAAAGCGCCTACGTGCTCGAAGAGCGTGCGCAGAAACTGGTGGCCGACGTGGTCGACAGCGTGCGCCTGACCCGCGAAGCCGCTGGGTTCTCGGCCGAACGTTTCAAGCTCGGCTCGCTGTATTCGCTGACGGTCAAGACCGTGCCACAGTTGATCATGGGCCTGAAAATCCGGCGCAGCGAACTGAATATCGACCTGATCCTGGGCTCCAACTTCGACCTGCTCTACAAGCTCAAGAACATGGAGGTCGATGCGATCCTCATCTCCCTGGACGATCACGCCACCGATTCGGATTGTGAGCAGATCGCGTTGTTCAGCGATGACATCTTCCTTGCCACGCCGGCCGACTCCCCCTTAGACCGCAATCAGGAAATCGACCTGGCCGACGTGCGCGATGCCACCTTCATCACCCTCACCCAGGGCTTCGCCACGCATCAGGACGGCAACCGGGTGTTCCATCAGGCCGGGTTCGAGCCGAAGGTGGCGATGCAGGTTAACGATATCTTCACCTTGCTGAGCATGGTCAGTTCAGGGGTGGGTTATGCGCTGCTGCCAGGACGTATCGCAGCGGTGTATGAGAACCGCGTGAAGCTGATACCGCTGCAACCCAGGTATCGGTTGCAGCAGCAGATCGGTGTGGTGTTTTTGAAAGCCAAGGAGCGTGACCCGAACCTGCTGGCGTTGTTGGCGGAGTGTCGGATGTATGCCAATCGCCAAAGCTGAGGACGATTGCTCCCACGCTCTGCGTGGGAGCGCAGCTTAGGACGCTCCGCGTCCGCTTTTTGACCGTGACGCAGAGCGTCACAAGAGGCGTTCCCACGCGGAGCGTGGGAACGATCATCCCCTATCAGCCCACCAACCCACGCATCAGCAAAAACAACAACGACGGCCCCAGCAAACACCCCAGGGCCGTATAGAACGCCGCCGTCAAACACCCATAAGGCACCAGCTTCGGATCAGTCGCCGCCAGGCCGCCCGCCACACCGCTGGAGGTGCCCATCAAGCCACCGAAGATCACCGCGCTGCGTGGGTTGTTCAGCCCGATCAGCGGCGCTACGAACGGCGTCATCACCATCACCAGAATGGCCTTGATCAACCCCGCGGCAATGGACAGCGCCATCACCTCGGAGCTGGCCCCAATCGCCGCGCCGGTCACCGGGCCGACGATATAGGTCACGGCCCCGGCACCGATGGTGGTGAGGCTCACCGCATCGGTGTACCCGAACGTCATCGCCACCCCGACCCCGGCAACGAACGACGAGCCCACGCCGACAAACAGCGCCAGTACACCCACGTAGCCGGCGCGTTTGAGCTCATCGACACTCACACCAAACGCCGTGGCGACAATGGCAAAGTCCCGCAACATCGCACCACCGAGCAGGCCGATGCCTGACAACAGTGGAATATCCACCACGCCCTTGGAACCACCGGTAAACGCACCGCCCACATACGACAGCGCCAACCCCAGCAGAATGGCAATGGCCGAACCATGCAGGCGGCCCTTGGTGAAGGTATCGGAGATCCAATAAGACACCCACATGGTCAGGCCGATTACGGCGAAACCACTGATCAAGCCGTAGCCGGTGATCACTTTCATCATCGATTCGTACATGGCGATCACCCGGCTTCTTTGGTGGGAACAGGAGCAACCGGCTCGCGGTTACCGATACGCACCAGCACGGGCACCAGGGCAAAGCCGAGCACCACGGCGAGGGTCCCGGCCAGAATCGCCATAGGCCCACCGCTGATGGCGCCATACACGTTTTGCTGGGCAGCCATCGCCACCACAATCGGGATATACACCGCCGCCCAGAAACTCACGCCTTGCTCTGACTTGCCGGTAAACAGGCCGCGTTTGCTCAGGTAGCTGCCCAGGCCGATCAACAGCAGCATGGCAATACCCACCCCGCCGACGTTGGCCGGAATACCCAACAGCTTGCCCAGCAGTTCACCCACAAACAGCCCTGCCAGCGTGCAGAACGCCAAAAAAGCCACACCGTAGATAATCATGGTTGTTGTCCTCAAAGTGCTCGTTCGAAATTGTTGTTTTTGTGCTTCGAAAGCCTTGGGTACTGCGTTATCGGTGGCGGCGCTCCTCCTCTTGCAGCAGGGCCTGCAAGGTGTCCAGGCGGGCGCCTTCGCAGGCGATCACCGTGCCTTGTTCAAAAACACGGCGTGACAGACCGGTGAGCACCGCGCCCGGAGGCAGCTCGATTTGCAGGCGCACACCGCGCTCGTAGGCGCTCTGCACCGTGCCGCGCCAATCGACAACGCGGCACATATTGAAGGCCAGGTCGTCACGCAGTTGTTCGGGGTTGTGGATAGGTCGCGCGCGGGTGCTGCTCAGGTAAGTGATGCGCGGCGCCTTGAGTGGGACGAAGGCTTGGAACAGAGCCTGGGCGGGTTGCTCCAGCAACGGGCAGTGAGACGGCACGCTGACCGCTAAGCGCTTGGCGACACCGTTGCCTTTGATGCGCTCGGCAACCCGCTTAATCGCCTCGTTGCTGCCGGCGATGACGGTCTGGTTATCGGCATTGATATTGGCCAGGTACACCGGCGTTTGCGGGCTGTGGATATCCGCCAGCAAGGCCTCGACGCTGGAAAGATCAGGGCCGATCAGCGCCGTCATGCCATAGCCCTGTGGATAAGCCTGCTGCATCAGTTCGCCACGCAGGCTGACCAGTTTTATCGCATCAGCAAAACCCAGGGACCCGGCGATCACCGCAGCCGGGTAGGCGCCGATGGACAGGCCCGCCACATAATCCGGCGTGCACTGTAATCGCTGGGCATGGGCCACGCCGGCGATCAACAGGCACAGTTGCACAGCCCGCGTCGATTCAAGCGCCTGCGCCGAGTCGAGCCGACGAACGTCTTCACCCAGGGCATCGCTGGCCTCTTGCAGAATCTCGGCCGACAACGCCTGGAGCATGCCGCTGCGTTGGGCGCCCTGCCCCGGAAACACCAGAAGGCTGCTCATGCCACGGCCTGCCAAGGGTCGAGCACTAGGTGCGCACCGCTGACGGTCTTGAGCAGTACACGGCGTGAGGGGCCGGCCCATTCGCGCAACGCGACGGCACCGAAAGGGGTTTGCAATTGCAGGTCGACGGCACAAGGCGCGGTGTCCAGGATCGCCAACAGCGCTCGCGCCTCGCTACGATCCAGGGGCTTGGGCGTGCACAGGATCAAATCCAGATCACTGTTGGCATGCAGCGCTTCAATGCCACTGGCCAATTCAAACCCGGCACTGCCGCTGACGCCCCAATCTTGCGGCGCCAGCACCGGCCGCAGTTGATCGAGGGCCCGCAGCGCCGGTAAATCCCGTGGTGAGACCGCCGCTCGCAAAGCTTGCGGCGCCACCCGCCGTTGCACCGCCGCCACGGGCATCTGGGCGGCAAAACGCTGCTCACGCAAACGCCCACGCACACCGACCGCCACATGGCCCGGCTCGGCGATGGCACGCCGCACCACCACCGGATGCCCGGCACGGATTGCGTCCCGCACCCAGGCCGGGGCATCGGCAGGCAGATGCGCCAGGGTCATGCCCCAGAGCAAGTCGTGGGCGTTCACCATTGCTCCCGCAACAGCTGGCGCACTCGGCTGGAGGCGGCTCGGTTGGTGGCGCCAAGGCGTGAACTCAAGTCGGTACTGCCGATATCCTTGACCGCCTGCACCAGGCAATCGCTGACCCGCGCCACGTCATCCGCCGTGGGTTGTTCAATCCGGGTGACTGACAACGTCTCCCACAGCAATCCCAGGCTGGCATAGCTGTCGATGTCATAGGCCATCGGCGGCACGCTGGCGGCCAGGGTTTCCAATTCTTCGACGCTGCGCAAGGTCACCCGGGCGGCCGAGGCTTTGCCCATGGCATGCACCATCACGCCAGGGTCGCGCAGGGCAATCAGCCGATTGGCCTGGTAGCCGTGGGCGAGGAACGCGCCCGACATGGCCTTGCCCACCAGCAGGGCGATCACCGGGTGGCCGGCAAGCCGAGCGCGAGCGTAGCTGTCAGCCGCGGCGGCCAGGGCCTGATGAATGCCCAGGGCTTCTTCGCGGCGGCCATAGGCTTGGCTGGGTACGTCGACGATAGCGATGATAGGACGCTTGTCACCCCGGGCGATGGCTTCGTCCACCGCCTTGGCCAAGCCCCAGCCTTCCAGCAGGCCGACTTCGCCATTGCGGGCGCGGGGGAAGCGGTTGTGCGAGTCGGGAACCACGGCGATATAGCGCACCGCCTGTCCACCCAATACTCCATCCGCCACTTTCAATGAGCCCGGCAAACCTTCCACCGGCGTTGCGTTGGCGCTCAACGCGTTGAACCACTGCAAGCCTCTCATGAGCGTTCTCCCTCATACAGCGCGCGAACAGTCGCCGGCTCGATTTGCGCGCTCGCGTCCAGTTCGGCCAGGCGCGCCAGGTAAAAATCAGCGCGCCGGCTACGCGGTTGTGCGGGTACACCTTGCTGCAACAGTGTGCTGACGGTCTGCTGGATCTGCGCCACATCGTCCGCCACATAACGGTCGGCCAAGCCGCTGTTGAAGCGTTGCTCGCCACCGGTAAGGCTCCAGATAAAGGGGCGGTCACGGGAGTCGTATTCCTCCAGGCCCGCCTCCTGCTCGATCACCTGTGGGCCATTCAAGCCCAGGCGTGCTTCGCGAGTGACCACCAGGTAGCTGCACAAGCCAGCCGCGATGGACATGCCCCCAAAGCAACCGACACTGCCGGCCACCACACCGATCACTGGCTGGTACTGGCGCAGGTCGACAATCGCCGCGTGAATGTCGGCAATGGCGGCCAGGCCCAGGTTGGCTTCCTGCAAGCGCACCCCACCGGTTTCCAACAGCAACACGGCGCAGGTGGGGATGCCGTTGCGGTTGTCTTCGGCGGCCAGCTCCAAGGCGCCCGCGATTTTTGCGCCGCCTACTTCACCCAGGCTGCCGCCCTGGAAATTGCCTTCGATCGCGGCAATCACCACAGGCTTGGCGCCGATGCTGCCCTTGGCGATCACCACACCATCATCGGCCTGGGGCACCACGCCCTGGCGGCTGAGCCACGGCGACATGACCCGCTGGAACGGGTCGATCAACTCGCGGAAGGTGCCTGCATCCAACAGCGCCTTGGCGCGCTGCCGGGCGCCAAGTTCGACAAAGCTGTGTTTAGCGAGTAAGTCAGTCATGGCCGATCTCCTCGAAACCTTGCTCCAGGCGCAAGCGCACCACACCGGGTGTGGCACCGAAGTCGTGGATATCAATATTCAGGGCCGGTGGCGTCTGCTCCTGGAAGATGCGTTCGAACAGGTGCTGCCAGCGTTGTTGCGCGCCATTGACCGAGGTTTGCACCTGGATGGTCAAGCTGCCGGGCGTGCCCGGCTCCAGCAGCACTTCCAGGTCGCCCGAGCCGACGCAACCCACCAGCGCACGGCCTTTGGGGGGCTGCCCGGCGGGGAATTCAAAGGACAAGGTTTCCATCACAACGCTCCGTCGAGGCGGTCGATAAACAGGCAGGCGGCCAACAGGTCGGCGGCGCCACCGGGGGAGGCATTCAAGGCCAGCAGTTGCAGGTCCAGCTCATGCAGTTGGCGGCGTCCGGCCAGGGTTGCGCTGCCACCGGCGTCGAGCACGGCTTGGGCGCCCTGTTGCATGGTAGCCAGGCCTTCGGTACCGGCGCGGTAGAGCACGCAGGTGTCTGCCAGGTCCGTCATGATCGCCAGCAAAGCATCCAGGCGGGCGTTCTGCTCACCGGCGTTTTCGCGGCGGCTCTTATGCAGTTGCGGCAGGCCGCGTTGAATCACCGAAGGGAAGCCGAGCTGGGCTTCTTCACGGGCACCGCGTGCGCCGTAGCGCTGCGCAACCTGGGCCCCATGGCTCATGGGCTGCGGGGCGAAGCGGTCGTTGAGCAGGGCCAGCTTGGCGGCGGTCAAGGTTATGGCACGGGGCTCCAAGGCCGCCGCAGCGGCGAGCAACCCCAGCGCCCAGATCGCACCGCGATGGGTGTTCACGCCCTGGGTAGTGGCGAGCATGGCCTGCTCGCCTTCCCGGCCAATACGCCCGAGCGCCTCGCGCAGGGGCAGGCCGACTTCGCCGATGTCGAGCGCGGCCTCGGCCATTTCCTTGAACATCGGCCACAGCGACAGCGCCGAGGCGTGCATCAGCCCCAGGTGCAAATCGCTGTGGGCGCCGTTGCCGCGCCGGTCTACCAGAGCGGGTTTGGGCGACAAATCCGCTTCGTCGATCAGCGCATCCACGGCCATATCCGCCAGGCGATCGGCCAGGCTCAGTTCATGCTGTTTGAGCGCGTGCATTTACCAGCTCCTGAATTTGGCGGGCGGGTTGTAGAGGCCACCAGACCAGTCCACCAGGTCGGCCACGCTCTTGGCGGCCAACAACTCGCGGGTGGCGTCGGTGCGGCGAATACCCAAGTCTTCGGGCAAGGCAATCAAGCCTTCGCGGCGCATACGCGCAGTGTCCTTGGGGTTGTGGCGCATACCGATGGCGGTCACCCCGGCGACGGCGGCGATCATTGCCTGGCGTTCTTCCAGGGAGCGCGCCTTGTACAGGTAGGCGATGCCTTCTTCGGTGAGCAAGTGGGTGACGTCGTCGCCGTAGATCATGATGGGCGCCAGGGGCATGCCGCTTTTGCGGGCCACTTCCACTGCGTCCAAGGTGTCGACAAAGGTCGGTTTGCCGCCTTCCTGGAAGGTCTCGACCATTTGCACCACGAGTTTTTTGCCGCGTTCAAGCAAGGCCTCAGGCGCATCGTCGTGGCGCATATCCAACCAGGCCGGTGTGCTATGACGGCGGCCGCGTGGGTCGTGGCCCATGTTCGGCGCGCCACCGAAACCGGCGAGGCGGCCACGGGTCACGGTGCTGGAATGCCCGTCGCCATCCACTTGCAGGGTGGCGCCGATAAACAGGTCCACGGCGTATTGGCCGGCGAGTTGGCAGAACATGCGGTTGGAGCGCATGGAGCCATCGCGGCCGGTGAAGAACACATCCGGGCGTGCGGCAATGTAGTTTTCCATGCCCAGTTCGGTGCCGAAGCAATGCACGCTTTCTACCCAACCGCTTTCAATCGCCGGGATCAAGGTGGGGTGCGGGTTGAGGGTCCAGTTGCGGCAGATCTTGCCTTTGAGGCCCAGGGATTCGCCGTAGGTGGGCAGGATCAATTCGATGGCGGCGGTGTTGAAGCCAATGCCATGGTTGAGCGACTGCACATTGTGTTTTTCGTAGATGCCCCGGATCGCCATCATCGCCATCAACACATGCACCGGCTTGATATGGCGTGGGTCGCGGGTGAACAGCGGCTCGATGTAGAACGGCTTGTCCGCCACCACCACAAAATCCACCCAACTGGCGGGAATGTCGACGCGGGGCAAGTCGGTGACGTCATCCACCAACTGGTTGACCTGCACGATGACGATGCCATCGCTGAAGGCGGCGGGCTCGATCAACGCCGGGGTGTCTTCGGTGCTGGCGCCGGTGTAGATATTGCCGGCCCGGTCAGCCATGAAACCAGCGGAGAGCACCACGTTGGGGATCAGGTCCACCACCAGCCGCGCATAGAGCTCGATGTAGGTATGAATCGCGCCGATCTCCAGCATGCCGTCTTCCAGCAACTGGCTGATGCGCAGGGATTGGGTGCCGGCGAAAGAGAAATCCAGCTTGCGGGCAATGCCCTTTTCAAACAGATCCAGGTGCTCGGAACGGCCCACGCTGGGCATGATCATGTGCAAATCGTGGAGCTTGGCGGGGTCGGCCTTGGCCAGGGAGCGCGAGAGGAAATCGGCCTGCTTCTGGTTGTTGCCCTCCAACACTACGCGGTCGCCGGGGAGGATCAAGGCTTCAAGGGCCTCGACGATTTTGTCACTGGGCAACACAGCCCCGTCTGCGTATTTCTTGACCAGCCCGAGCCGCCGCTGCTTCTCGTCGCGCCGCCGCGTCCAGCACGAGTCGGGGGTGATGGTTGTTGTCATGGTCGCTCCACGGGGGGTTGCTGTCGTGGGGCTTACCTTAGGAGTGAAACCAGGGACCATCAATCAAGCTCAACGATAGAACGTTACGGCTGGAGTAACGGAGCCGTACGAACACAGGACTGGGTGATCAGACACAACTCCAAAAGGAGATGCTGAAATGAGTCCAGACGAGAAAAATTCTCAAATCGCCCTAGACAAAATAACTGTACGTATGTACAGTTATTTTCGCTTTACCGGTGCACGCTTTCGTTAGGATAACGGGGGCGCGTTCGAGCCAAAGCGCATTCATGATGAATAACAACGCGTATACCTCACTGTCTTAGAAAGGACATGCGCTAAACCCAAAAGTTTAAAGGATTAAACTTATGTCATATCTCCCTGGACACATCGATCTTCCCGCTACTTACATTTACGCTAATGAACCCCCACCCAGTCAGATCGGTATTAGCTTGGGCAACGTAGCCATCGGCCATGAAACAGTCGATCGCCTCATGACTGAGGCCGCCGATAGCGGTACATGGCCCAGCATGGACAGCTACGAAGATGCCGGCGTGGACTATCAGCGTGTGCTGCCACTTCAACTCAAAGAAGTGAAGTTCGACTTTCAACTTAGCTACGAAGCTGACGCGCGCGATATCCCAAATACTATGAATTCCGAGATCGATAAAACGATCAGAGAAACGGGTCCCATTATCGGCTCTCCTCCGGCTGAATCGATCGAACAGAAAGCAAATGCCATCGAAAATGTCGCCTTCCGCCGTTCACAGCTACGCAAATATTATGAGAAAAAGCTTGACGATCTTCCGGCAAAGAACTACCTCTCGCGCACCATTGACACTATTATGGGAGAAGTCGATGCTTCAGTAAAAACGGGCAATGACTCCTTAGAAAACATCATGGGCCATGAACTTGAAGGCATTAAGTCAAGCTATGAAATCGATATTCAAAACAAGATCTTTGATTATCTAAGGGACCAGCTCGATACTTACTCTAACGAAATTAACAAACTTGACCCTGCCGCACTCAAAGATTCACTGGGGTTCATCAGTGATACCAACAAGGAAATCGCAAACCGCTACGGTGCCGCCATGGGCGAGGTTGCCCAAGATCTAAAGAACAATGTTTCCGGGAAAAACATCAATAGCTATCCCCAAGCGCTAGTCGCATTTGAAAAAATTCAGAACAACCCGAACTTCAAGCTCAACCAAAAAGATGCGGCAGCCGTCGACACCGCTCTGAAGGTACTTGACAACCAAGCTTTCTCCGACAATTTGAAAAGGCTTAGCCGAGGATTTGGGGTGATTGGTTTGACTCTCCAAGTCTCTAAAATTTCCACCGCCGCATTGACCGGTTTTAATACCGGTGACTGGAAACCCTTGATGCTAGAAGTCGAAAGTATTGCAGTAGGCACTGCGGTGTCTTCAGGGTTCGGCGCGTTGGCTGCGACGGGGCTGGCAGCGATCAGTCTTCCTGCTGTAGCTACGGGTGTAGGCTTTGTATTCATCGCAGTCATCATGGCTGCGATATCCGCTTATATCGACCCAAAGACCGTAGACAAAATCAACCACCTGGTTTATACCGGTTAACGAAATAGTCATGGTGCTTAGTGATTTTTCACTAAGCACCACACATCGTTCATCGCTCGACAGATCGTCGCTACAAGGCCAACTGTGAATACATCACTACCACGACACTCTTCGATAAGACTCCCACTGCTAACAATGCTCTTAAGCATTTTCCCGATCTTCGTGCTGGCTGCAGCGTTACCCGCTCAACCCAACACACCCATTTCGTTAGCATTCAATAATTTTCTCGATAATAATCTGTTGGGTGTAGTGGGCGCATGGTCATCACACTTTCCCTTGCCAGCCAAAGCGATAGCTAATTACATCAGCATCTTCGGGCCTATTTTCGGAATCTTTGTACTGCTCAACACAATAAAAAATTCGACACTGGCTAAAATCAACTTGAAAGACATAACCTGGCCAAAATACATTTTTATGTGCATGGGCCTTACATTGGTAAATGCTTTATTTATTTATCAGAACTATTTTAGCCATATAGACTTTTCGGCAAACGACCACAAACTCAGAATGGTAGGCAGCCATTTATTTTTACTGCCTATATTCACCTCAGCACTACTACTGGCATTGTACGGACTCATATTGTTCAACTATCTAATTTTCTTCATGATTTCACGCGCCCTACTTCAACAAAGCACTACTCAAAAACCACATTGAATGTGCAGGCATTCACCCCTACTAAACCATCCAGCGCCTTAGTGGCTGTTGGAGCGAAAACTATTAATATCGAGCTCTGGTTGGGAATGCAGCGTGGGGGAATCATGGGGGCGCCAGGTCCATTGGGGGGGGACGATTAAGGTCCAAGCGGCTGGGGAGGGGTGGATTGGGCGTAGGTTCGACCATGATTTACAGCTCCGATATGTGATGGAAGCTGCCCTCTTCCGCTTGCACGCGAATCAAGGTGGCAGCTGTGCGCAGGTGTGCAAGACCGGGCATATCGGACCCCGGCAGACTCCGAAGAGTCTCCCACGCACAGCCGCCATAACGAGTACAGCAGGCATAAAAAACGCCCGTTGAATGGCTATGGGCGTTGGTGCGCCGACATGTAACCGGACTTGCACGTCCGTGTCACCGTTTTTTGCGATGACGGGACGAAGACTAGGCGTGCGGACCTCTCACCACAAGTTCATGCGTGGCCCAAAATCTTGCAGGAAAAATCCGAAGCCTTTTATGTCGAAAGGCATGCAGGAAGTTTCATACAGCGTTTTGGGGTTGTTGCTTGGAACTGGTCCTTCTAGCCTTCGTGGTTGAATGCCCATAGTCGAAGGACGCACCAACATGCCGATGCACAACCCACCTCACCCAGGTGAAATTTTACTTGAGGACGTTATCCCAGCCTTGGGCATCACCATTACCGAGATGGCGCGACGCCTTGGTTTCGCCCGTGAGACTTTTTCAAGGATCCTGCATGGCCACGCCCCGGTCAGCCCGGACCTTGCCGTTCGGTTGGAACGGGCCGGCGTGAGTACTGCCCAGTTATGGTTGTCGATGCAAAGTGCCTACGACTTATGGCAGGCCGAGCATCGGGAGCAGCCAGTGATTGAACGGTTTGCGCGGATTGATTGAGACCTGGAGATGAGCGCAGCTCAGTGTGGGAGCTGGCTTGCCTGCGATGGCGGTGGGTCAGTGTTTTATGCAGTGACTGAAACACCGCTTTTGCAGGCAAGCCAGCTCCCACAGTGGATCTTCATAGGACTCAGGATCAGGCCAGGCCGGACTCTACCAGCAGCGCTTCAAGCCCCATCAAATCGGGCACCTTCGCCACCTGCTCGCCCACTTGCACCGCCGCCAGTTCCAGCGGGCACAGGGGCACGTCCACGTAGCTCAATTCGCTATCGAGCTTGTATGAGCGGGGAATGCCCTGGATCACCAGTGCAATGAATTTCAATGTCGGCCGCCCGCCCAGTGCATTCAACACCACGATGCGCGAGCGTTCGCCCGTCATGCTGGCTTCGCCGCAGGCCGCTTCAAAGCTGATCAGCGGAATTTGCCGATCGCGCCAGGTCACTTGCCGCAGGTACCACGGCGGCGCATCGCTGGCCGGTTCGCCGCGCTGAAAGTCGATCAGCTCGGCGACGGCAACGTTGGGCAGCACCAAGTGGCGGTCGGCCAGGGGCAGCAGCAGGCCGGTGAGTTGGCTGGTGCGATGCTCAAGCATGGGACTTGCTCCAGTAGGCGATGCTCTCCAGCAGCACCGACTCTTGGTACGGTTTGCCGAGGTAGTCGTTGACGCCAATGGCCATGGCGCGGTCGCGGTGTTTCTGGCCGGTGCGTGAGGTGATCATGATGATCGGCAAGCGCATCAGGCGTGGGTCGTTGCGTATCTGAATGGCCACTTCGAAGCCGTCCATGCGCGGCATTTCGATGTCGAGCAGCATCAAGTCCGGGGTGTGTTCTTCCAGGATGGCGAGGGCGTCGATACCGTCCTTGGCGGTGAGCACGTTCATGCCGTTGCGCTCCAGCAGGCGGCTGGTGACTTTGCGCACAGTGACCGAGTCGTCCACCACCAGCACCAGCAGCGGGCGTTTTTTCAGTGGGTCGTTGAGGATCAGCGGCGCATCCACTGCCTGGGCCGGCAAGGCCGGTTGCCGAGCGCGGATGTGCGCCAGCAGGTCGATGATCAGCACCACATGGCCGTCGCCCAGGATGGTCGCGCCGGTCACGCCCTGCACCCCGGAGAATTGCGGGCCCAGGCCCTTGACCACGATCTCGCGGGTACCGGCCATGGCATCCACGTGCACCGCCACGCGGCGTTCATTGCAGTGCACCAGCAGCACCGGCACAGGCTGGTACTGGCCCAGCAGTTTCGGGCGGCTGGCGGTGTGCAGCAGGTCGCCGAGGTAGAACAACTCGTAGCGCTGGCCAGCGTATTCATAGTGCGGCGGGTCTTGCTGGTAGTGCCCCGCCAATTCGTGGGGCAGCACGCGCACCAGGCCTTCGATGGTGTTGAGAGGGATCGCGTATTGGTCGTCCGCGCAGTGCACCATCAGCGCACGATTGACCGACACGGTAAACGGCAGGCGAATGCGAAAATGCACGCCCATGCCCGGCGTCGAGTCGATCACCATCGAGCCGCCGAGCTGGCGCACTTCTTCATGCACCACGTCCATGCCCACGCCGCGCCCGGAAATCTGGGTGATTTTTTCGGCGGTGGAAAAGCCCGGCTGCAGGATGAACTGCAACACGTCACGGTCGCTGATCTCTTGATGGGGCGCGAGCAGGCCGCGCTTGATCGCCTTGCGTCGCACCGCTTCGAGGGGCACGCCGGCGCCGTCGTCGCGCATGTCGAAGACGATGTCGCCGCCTTCGTGGGTCAGGTCCAGGGTGATGCGGCCCTTCTCCGGTTTGCCCGCCGCCAGCCGCACTTCGCGCGACTCCAGGCCGTGGTCGACCGCGTTGCGCAGCATATGCTCCAAGGGTGCCGCCATGCGCTCCAGCACATTGCGGTCCATCTCGCCTTCGGCATTGCCGACGATAAACTCCACGTCCTTGCCCAACTCGCCCGCCACTTGCCGCACGATGCGCTTGAGGCGTGGCAACATGCGCTCGAAAGGCACCATGCGCGTGCGCATCAGGCCTTCCTGCAACTCGGTGTTGATACGCGCCTGTTGCTGCAGCAGGTTGTGGGCATCCTGGTTGCGGCGCTCAAGGGTGTCCTTGAGGTCGAGCAGGTCGGAGGCAGATTCGGACAGCGCACGGGCCAGCTGTTGCAGCTGCGAATGGCGGTCCATTTCCAGCGGATCGAATTCTTCGTAGCCCAGGCGTTCGGCCTCGGCTTGCTGGCGGCTCAGGAGGCGGCCCTGGGTTTCGCTGTCGAGCCGGCGCAGCTGGTCGCGCATGCGCTCGATGGTGGTTTCCATCTCACTCAAGGCAATGCGCGCATCCTTGACTTGCTGCTCGATACGCCCACGGAAGATCGAGGTTTCACCAGCCAGGTTGACCAGGTCATCGAGCAAGTCGGCAGAGATTTTCACCATGTCGGCGGCCGGATCGGCGACCGCTTCGGCCTTGCCCGCCGGCAGCGCCACCGGTGTGACCGGCTCATCACTGGGGTGCACCAGGCTCTTGATGCGCTCGATGAGTTTATCCACCGAACCCACCGGAAGACCCTCGGCCACGGCGTCGATCATCTGCGCCAGGCGGTCATGGCAGCCTTGCAGCAGTGCGAACAACTCAGGGGTCGGCGCGAGCAAACCGGCGGACAGCCCTTCGTAAAGAAATTCCAGCTCATGGGCCAGATCGCCGATTGGCCCGATCTCGACCATGCGCGCACCGCCCTTGAGGGTGTGCAGGTCCCGCAGCAGGGTTTCCACTTCTTGGCGATTGCCCGGCTCGCCCTGCCAGCGCACTAACGCGCTGCCTGAGCTGTCGAGGATATCGGCAGCTTCTTCGAGGAAGATATCCAGCAATTCCGGGTCGGCACCCGAGGCGGGTGCCACCGCAGCCGGCGCTGCCGGGCTGCTGGCCTGGCGCAACTCCCGCAACCTTTCGACCAGCTCGGCGCCGTCACTCAAGGGTTGCTGCTGTTGCAGTTCGTCCAACTGTTGGGCCAAGCGTTCGTGGCTGGCCATCAGTGCCTGGGACAGCTCCACGGAATAGCTGTAGCGGCGATCCACCAGCCCCTCATAAACGCATTCGAGCTCATGGGCCAAGTCGCCCACCGGGTCGATTTCGGCCATGCGTGCGCCGCCCTTGAGGGTGTGCAGGTCCCGCTGCAACGAGGACAAGGGCGCGGCGTTTTCGGGTTCCAGCAACCAGCGCTTGAGCGACTGCCCGGCGCTGTCGAGGATGTCTACGGCCTCTTCAAGAAATATCTCGACAATCTCGTCGTCCATCGCGGTGGCGTGATCCAACTGCGCAGTAGCCGCGCCCAACTCGGAGATACTCAGGGCGCGGCTGCCGTCGCTTTTGATCAGGCCCGTGGCGGACGGGTCCAAGGCTTCGTCCAGCAACTCGCGCAACGCCTGCAGACGTGCGGGTGCGGGGCTGATTTCCTGGCCGGCTGCCAACTGGTCGAGCATGTTGATCAGCGCGTCATGGGCCTGTTCGGCCTCTTGGAAGAACCGGGCGCTGACCGCCAGGCTGCTTTCTTCCACCGCGCCATACAGGTCGAGCAAGGCTTCGCACAACGCGTCGATAGGGTGCAGGTCGGCAAGGTGAGCGCCCTCGCCCAACGTAGTCAGCTCGTCCAGCAATGCCGTGAGTTCCTGACGGTCGCCGGGGTGCTGCTGCCAGCGGCGCAGCAGGCTTTCGGCGTCGAGCAGGATGTCCATGCCCTGGGCCAGGAAGTTGGTGATCAAGTGCGGGTCACGCTTGACGTGCAGGCCGGTCGTGGGCGCGTCGAGCAAGGCGGCAAGTTGATGCTCCAGCAGGTGTTGGGTGCGGCTGATCACGCTGGCCGCGCCGTGGATCGGCGCCAGGGGATTGTTGTCCAGGTCACGCACCCCGCGCTGGAACAGCCCTTGTGCCTCAAGCAACAACGCCACTTCGTCCTTGCCCAGCGGCACGCGGTGGGCCTTGTACTCACGGGTGAGGTGATCCAACGGGCGCGCCAGTTCGGCAATGGGCAACACGCCGGCCATGTAGGCGCTGCCCTTGAGGGTGTGCAAGGCGCGTTGCAGTTCATCACTGACCTGCAGCGGCACCTGCTCGGCGGCCTGTTGCAGGAAGTGGTCGAGGCTGTCCAGATGGCCCTGGGCTTCATTGCGAAAGATCTCCAGAAGCATTGGGTCATGGGGCTCGGTGGTCGACGTTGCAGCGCCACTGGCCAGGGCATGGGCACGGGCGGCCAAGGCGTCGACTTCATCGCGCTGGCGCTGGCCGTCGCTAGCGAAATCAGCGATCAGCTCCGGCAGCAGGGCCACGGTCTCATCCAACACCTGCTGCACCTCAGGGCCAAGGACTAAGCTGCGTTCCAGCACGCGATTGAGCAGGTTCTCCACGGCCCAGGCCAGCTCGGCCAGCACCAGGGCGCGCACCATGCGGCCGCTGCCCTTGAGGGTATGGAAAGCCCGGCGCATTTCTCCCTGGGCGGCTTTGTCCGCGCTGTCGGGCAGGTAGCGATGCAGCACGTCGAGGACTTCATCGGTTTCTTCAAGGAAGACTTCGCGCAATTCATCGTCAATCGGTTCCTCGCCGGCCGGCGGCGGCAACAGGCTGCCTGGACGCTGCAAGGCCGGAGGGTTGAGACGTGATGCAGGGCTGGCCAAGGCATCGAATTGGGATTGGTTTGATACGGCCTCGGAGGACAGTGCCCCCTCGGGCGCGACCAGGGCCTGGCGCCAGGGTTTTTCCACCGGCAGGTAGCCCAATGCATTCAAGCCCTGGGTGGCCAACTCCAGTACTTTTTCCCCTGCCGCGTCAGGGTCTTGAAGCATGCGTTCGAGGTAGTACTCCAGGCTACTGACCACCTCGGCAAAATGCGCCAGTTGTGTCGCCGAAGGGGCGGCATCATTGACCATCAACTGCTCATCGACGTAGTCGGTGCAACCGCGCATCAGGCTCGCCGCACGCGGCAAGGGAATCATCGCCAGGGCACCACGCACCTGGCTCAGTAGCTCGGGCAAGGACTCCAGGCGCTGGCGATCCCAATCAGCCTCAATGCAGTCGATCATCAGCTCCTTGGCTTGGCGCAGGCACTGGCACGATTCACGAATCACCAACTGATGGATCTGGGTCAGGTCGGTGGTGGGCAAGCGGCTGTCTTCACGGCTTTGCGGTTCGACGGTGCCGATCATCCCGGCCAACGTCGCTTCGACATACAGCAACGCGCCGGCCACATCCATCAACACCGCGTCATTGGGTTCGCGCTGCCCCTGGACCAGGCTCAACACCACGGCGAGTTGGTCGATGATCACTTTGCGCGGCTGGCCGAAACCCAACACCGCGAGGGTATCGGCGATCTGCCGCAAGGGCGCCAGCAACGGATCGAGGTCCTGGGTGTGCTGGCGATCACTGCGCACGAACAGATCCAGGCGTTCCTTGACCCGCACCAGTTCCTCACACAACGCCCCGAGTACCGAGCCCATGGCATTGCGATCCGGCCCGGCCAGCCGTGCACGTTCAGCATCGACCACGGCGCTGTCGGGCAAGGCTTCGTCCAAGCCGTAGCGCTCCTTCAGGCTCTGCATGCGCGGCGTCGGCCGGGTGACTTTGGCGACGTAGAACAACAGGCTCTTGAGCAACTCGTCCGGTGCCGGCTGGTTGATGCCATTGATGCCTTGAACCAGCAAGCGCTTGAGTTGCTTGTCGCTGGCCTTGAGCAGGCTGCGTAGCGCCGGGCTGTTGGCGACCACGCCGGTGAGCATGCCTTCGACCAGCGCCGAGGTGACCTGCCACAACGGCAGCAGCGGCGCACCCTGGCATAGCGCTTCAAGGCGTGCGAACACCCGCGCCATGTCTTCCAGGTTGCTGGGGCCGTGGTCTTCACGCAGCAATCCGGCGAGGGCTTGTTGCAGCAGGTGGCGCCATTGGCGCAACTGCTCATGCAGATCCGGCGTGGCCCGCTGGGCCAGGGCTTGCTCAGGCAACGGCTCGATCGACAGCAGTTGCGGGCTGAACAGGCTGGTTTCCGATAGCAGGCTTTCACCACGGGCGCTGCGCAGGTCGTTGAGCAGCGGTAGCACCACCAGCGGCAAGTCGCGGCGGGCACTGTGCACGCGGTCGAGGTACAGCGGCAGTTGGCCGAGGGCTTGTTGCAGCAGGCGGATACTTTCATCGCGCTGGCCGACGTGCCCGGCCTGGAGCGCAAGGACCAGTTCTTCGATCTCTTCGGCCAGCAGCGCCGCGCCGTAGAACTCGACCATTTGCAGCGCGCCATGCACCTGGTGGATACCGGCCAGGCATTGGTTGAGGGCGTCGTCGTCAAGGGTTTCAACGTACGCGTCCAGCGCCGACCGGGCCTGTTTCAGGGTTTCGGCAATATCGCCCTTGACCCATTCGAGGGCCACGTAGTCGTGCCGATCAACCATAACTGCTCCGCTTAGAATTCATGAGTTGCTGGTATCTCACAAACAATGGAGATCCGATGTGGGAGCTGGCTTGCCTGCGATAGCGGTGGGTCAGCACTATATCTGTATCTGACAGACCGCTATCGCAGGCAAGCCAGCTGCCACAGTTGGACTGTGGTGTTCTTCAGGTCGTATTTCAATCATCGACCTGCTTGGGCGGCGGCAAGGTGAAACCCGATACCGACCTGCGCAACTGGCTGGCCATCTTCGCCAGGTTACCAATGCTTTCGGCGGTGGCGGTGGAGCCCGACGACGTCTGGGTGGTGATCTGCTGGATCACGTTCATGGTCAGGGAAATCTGCCCCGCCGATGACGTCTGTTGCTGCGCCGCGTTGGAAATACTCTGGATCAGCGCTGCCAGGGTTTTGGACACGCCTTCGATCTCTTCCAGCGCCACCCCGGCGTCCTGGGCCAGGCGCGCGCCGCGCACCACTTCCGTGGTGGTCTGTTCCATGGAGATCACCGCTTCGTTGGTGTCGGCCTGGATGGTGCGTACCAGGGTTTCGATCTGCCGGGTGGCCGCCGAGGAGCGTTCGGCCAACCGTTGCACTTCATCGGCCACCACCGCAAAACCGCGCCCGGCGTCACCGGCCATGCTGGCCTGGATCGCGGCATTGAGGGCGAGGATATTGGTCTGGTCGGCGATATCGTCGATCAGGCTGATGATGTCTCCAATTTCCTGGGACGACTCGCCCAAACGCTTGATGCGCTTGGCGGTGTCCTGGATCTGCTCGCGAATGTTGTCCATGCCGTGGATGGTGTTGTGCACCACCTCGTTGCCTTTGTTGGCGATCTCTACCGAACGTTCAGCTACCGCCGAGGATTCGGCCGCGTTGGCCGACACCTGGTCGATGGACTGCGCCATCTGGTTGATCGCCGTGGACGCTTCGGCAATCTGCTGGGCCTGATGCTCCGACGCCTGGGCCAGGTGCATGGCGGTGGCCTGGGTGTCCTGCACGGCACCGGCGACCTGCCCGGCAGTGAGGTTGATGGTGGCGACCAGGTCGCGCAGTTGGTCCACGGAATAATTGATGGAGTCTGCGATGGTGCCGGTGAAGTCTTCGGTGACCGAGGCGGTGACGGTGAGGTCGCCGTCAGCCAGGTCTTCGATTTCATCCAGCAGGCGCATGATCGCGTTCTGGTTGCGCTCGTTCTTCTGCGCGGTTTCATGCAGTTGGCGGTTGGTCTCGCGCACCATGACCAGGCCGATCAGGATGATCGAGGCCAGCGCCAGCAAGCCCAGCACGTAACCGCCGATGGTGTCGAAGCTGCGCCCGCTGGCGAGGTTTTCAAAACCCGTGGCCAGGTGCGAGGCTTCATCGAGCAGGGTTTGCGACAGGTTGAAAATATTGCTCGCCGAGGCGCGCACCTGGAACAACTGTGGCGAGGTCTCGAGAATTTCATCCACGGAGCCGGAGACAAATTCGAACAGCTCGGCGATGTCCGCCAGCCGCGCACGGGCGTCCGGGTCTTCGACCTGGGTGATACGCAGGCCCGGGTTGCCGTTGAGCATGCCATTGAGCACCACGCCAAAACGGTTGGCATCGCGGCCAAAGGCATCGGCGGCCTGCACGGCGGTTTCATCCCCCGCCAGCACAGTGTTGACCGCCCCCAGGATACGTTCGGCCAGCAGCGACTGGCGTTGGGCCAAGGCAACTTGGCTGGCCGGGGCGCCGCGTTGCAGCAGGATATCCACGACCTTTTCCGACTCGATCTGCAGTTGCGGCACGGTTTCGGCCAGGGTCGCCGCCACCTGGTGCAACGACAATACGGTCTGCTCGCTGGCCAGGATGGCGTCGGTGTTTTTGAGCAGCGCCTCCCAGTCGGTCTGCACCGCCCGCATTTCGGCGCGCACCGCACTGGGCGCCGCCGGCAAGCCAGTTTGCGGGTCACCTTTTTTCAGGTAACCCCAGCGCTGGGCAAAATCGTTGCGCGCATCACCCAGCAGCTTGAACGCCGCCGCTTTCCCGGCAGCGGCCTCGGTGGCGTTCTTGGCAATGCGCTGGGACAGCACGCGCAGCTCACCGGCGTGACCGATGTACTGTTTATCGTAGGTGGACTGGGTGTTGAGGTACGCGAAGTTGGCGAACAGCAACATGATGAACACGATCAAGGCGATAAACAGCACGATGATCTGCGAACGGCTGCGCGAAGCGGCCTGGGGTTTGGGCGCGGTAGCGGTACTCATGCGGCAACATCCATGAAGCCAGGGGCCTGGGCCAGGGCGAAGGGGCTGAGGACTTGCCATTGCGGCTCGCCGTCGAACTGGCCCTGGATAAACGGGGCGCTCGAGGCGGTGCTCGCCACCCAGGCGTCCAATGGGAAATGCTGCATGCCTACCACCTCGTCTACCAGCAGCCCGACAAACAGGTCGTTGAACTCCACCACCAGCACCCGTCGTTGCTTGCGCGCCCTGGACAACTCAAGGCCCAGGAAACCACCCAGGTCCATCACCGGCAGCAAGCGCCCGCGCAGGTTGGCCACGCCCTTGACCCAGGGCTTGACCCCCGGCATCAAGGTGCAACGTGGCTCATGCAACACCTCGGCGACTTCGCCCATGGGCGCCACGTAGGCGTTTGGCCCTACGCGGAAGGCGATGCCGCTCCAGCGTTGCAGGCGCGTTTCCTGGGACGGCAGGTCCGCGGCCAGCAAGCGGCAGCGGCGGTCGATGTCCAGCAGCAGCTCGAAGGCGGTTTGCGACTCGGTCATGATCGCAAGCCTTAGCCGGCCAGCACCTTGTTCAGGGTGGCAATCAGGGTTTCTTCATCCACAGGCTTGGTCAGGTAGTCCTTGGCGCCCTGGCGTGCGCCCCAGATCTTGTCGGTTTCCTGGTCCTTGGTGGTGATGATGATGATCGGGATACCGTTGGTTTCCGGCTCCTTGGACAACTGGCGCGTGGCCTGGAAGCCGTTGAGGCCGGGCATCACGATATCCATCAGCACCGCGTCGGGCTTTTCCTGACGGGCCAGGGCCACGCCGTCCGCGCCGTTTTCGGCCTTGAGCACTTGGTGGCCATGCTTTTCCAGCATGCCGGTGAGTTTGTACATTTCAGTCGGCGAATCGTCGACGATCAGAACACGTGCCATGGTTTTCCCCGCTACATTGGTCGGCGCCGGCCCTCGTGAGGCGGCGTCAGTGTGCTTGTTCTACTGCGGCGAACCCAGGCACGTAGGCCTTGATCGCCCCCAGCAGTTCTTCCTTGCTGAAAGGCTTGGTCAAAAATTGATCGACACCCACGATGCGCCCCTTGGCCTTGTCGAACAGGCCGTCCTTGGAAGACAACATGATCACCGGGATCGACTTGAACGCCGGGTTGTTCTTCACCAGTGCGCAGGTCTGGTAGCCGTCCAGGCGCGGCATCATGATGTCGACAAAGATAATGTGCGGGTGATGATCGACAATACGGGCCAGGGCGTCGAAACCGTCGATCGCCGTGATGACCTCGCACCCCATGTTCTTCAACAGCGTCTCGGCGGTGCGGCGGATCGTTTTCGAATCGTCGATCACCATCACCTTCAAGGCGTTGGAATGCTGTTCCATATCTGCTCTACCATCGCCACAGCGAATCGGTTTTCGGTGTGTACTGCCTCATGTTGCACAGGATGAACGCCGCAAGCCTTGGAATTCAAGGGCTGCTGCGCCGTGCCAGCCTTTTTAGCACAGTCTCCTGGCGCAATCTATCGAGGCACCCGCCCAATGGTTTTTCCTTGACCCACAACAGCCGCAGCGCCACTCTGACGCCACTTTTATGCGCCCTAATTTGCTAGAGGAAATCCCCATGAGCGTTCGCGTCGGCATTGTCATGGACCCTATCGCCAGCATTTCCTATAAAAAGGACAGTTCGCTGGCCATGCTCCTGGCCGCCCAGGCCCGCGGCTGGACCTTGTTCTATATGGAGCAGCGCGACCTTTACCAGGGTGACGGCGAGGCCCGCGCACGCATGCGCCCGCTGCAGGTGTTTGCCAACCCCGAGAAGTGGTTCGAGCTTTCTGACGAAATCGACAGCCCGCTGAGCGACCTCGACGTGATCCTGATGCGCAAGGATCCGCCGTTCGACATGGAATTTGTGTACTCCACCTACCTGCTGGAGCAGGCCGAACGTGCGGGCGTGTTGATCGTCAACAAGCCGCAAAGCCTGCGCGACTGTAATGAAAAACTGTTCGCCACCCTGTTCCCACAGTGCACGCCACCGACCGTGGTCAGCCGCCGCGCCGATGTACTGCGTGAATTCGCCGCCAAGCATGGCGACGTGATCCTCAAGCCGCTGGACGGCATGGGCGGCACCTCGATCTTCCGTCACCGCGCCGGCGACCCGAACCTGTCGGTGATCCTCGAAACCCTGACCGCCCTGGGCACCCAGCAGATCATGGGCCAGGCCTACCTGCCGGCGATCAAGGATGGCGACAAGCGTATCCTGATGATTGACGGCGAGCCGGTGGATTATTGCCTGGCGCGCATCCCGGCAGCCGGCGAGACCCGTGGCAACCTGGCCGCCGGTGGTCGCGGTGAAGCGCGGCCGTTATCAGAAAAAGACCGCTGGATTGCCGCTCAAGTCGGTCCAACCCTGCGGGAAAAAGGTCTGCTATTTGTCGGACTAGACGTAATTGGCGAGAACCTCACTGAAATCAACGTCACCAGCCCGACCTGTATTCGCGAGATCGACAACGCATTTGGCACGAACATCGGCGAAATGCTGATGGCCGCCATTGAACGCAAGCTACAAGCCAAGTGACATAGAACAGCCGGACACCTACCAACATTGCGTTATCATGCGCCACCTGTGAAACGCGCGATGTTGGTTTTCTTGTCATGACACTCCCGTCCGATCTGCCCCCCGAATTCTCCCCCAGCGGCGTGCGCCCGGCCGATCGTCTCGGTTTTACCCTGTTTCTCGCTGCCTTGATTCATCTCGCCCTGCTCCTGGGTGTGGGGTTCACCCTGGTCGAACCCAAGCAGATCACCAAGACCCTGGAAATCACCCTCGCCACGTTCAAGAGCGAAAAGAAGCCCGAAAAGGCTGACTTTCTCGCCCAGGACAACCAACAGGGCAGCGGCACCCTCGACAAGAAAGCAGTGCCCAAGACCACCGAGGTAGCGCCCTTCCATGACAACCAAGTCAAGAAGGTCACTCCGCCGCCAGCGCCCAAGCCTGAGGTCAGGCAGGCCACGCCCAAGGCTGCGGTGACCACTGTCGCGCCCAAACCGCAAAAAGCCCCGACCCAGCGCGAAAAGGCCAAGACCGAACCCAAGCCCGAGCCAGTGAAACCTGCGCCGACGTTCGACAGTTCGACGTTATCCGATGAAATTTCCAGCCTGGAAGCCGAACTGGCCCATGAGCAACAGCTTTATGCCAAGCGCCCGCGCATCTACCGTTTGAACGCCGCCTCAACCATGCGCGATAAAGGTGCCTGGTATAAGGACGAGTGGCGCAAGAAAGTCGAACGCATCGGCAACCTCAATTACCCGGACGAGGCGCGGCGCCAACAGATTTATGGCAATTTGCGCTTGCTGGTGTCGATCAACCGTGACGGCTCGCTGTATGAGGTGCAGGTGCTGGAGTCCTCCGGCCAGCCGCTGCTGGACCAGGCTGCGCAACGCATCGTGCGCCTGGCCGCGCCCTTTGCGCCGTTCAGCGGCGACTTGAGCGACGTGGACCGCTTGGAAATCATCCGCACCTGGCGGTTCGCCAAGGGCGACCGGTTGTCCAGCAACTGATCGCACAGATCGTTCCCACGCTCCGCGTGGGAATGCCGCCATGGACGCTCTGCGTCTGCTCTTGGGACGCGGAGCGCCCCGGGATGCATTCCGACGCAAAGCATGGGAACGATCAGCGATCAGGCTCGCGCCCGCACTTGTCAGTTCGCCCCTCCAACGCCACACTAGCGGACATGAAAAACGTCAGCCCGACCTACCTCAAGCACCAATTCCTGATCGCCATGCCCCATATGGCCGACCCGAACTTTGCGCAGACCTTGACCTACATCGTCGAGCACACGGCCAATGGTGCCATGGGGCTGGTGGTCAACCGCCCGCAGGAGCTGAACCTGGCCGATATCCTTGAGCAACTGCGCCCGGAAATCGACCCGCCGGCGCGCTGCCAGGGCGTACCGATCTACATCGGCGGGCCGGTGCAGACCGATCGCGGTTTTGTGCTGCACCCCACCGGGCCGACGTTTCAGGCCACGGTAGACCTTGATGGGGTGTCACTGTCCACATCCCAGGATGTGCTGTTCGCCATCGCCGACGGCATCGGCCCCGAGCAAAGCGTGATCACCCTGGGCTACGCCGGTTGGGAAGCCGGGCAACTGGAGGCCGAACTGGCCAGCAATGCCTGGCTGACCTGCCCGTTCGACGCTGACATCCTGTTCAACACCGCCAGCGAACTGCGCCTGGAAGCGGCAGCAGCCAAGCTGCGGGTCAACCTCAGCCTGCTGACCAGCCAGGCGGGGCACGCCTGATGGCCTTGCGTCTGATCCTCGGTTTTGATTACGGCACCAAACAGATCGGCGTAGCGGTTGGCCAGGTCATCACCGGCCAGGCCCGCGAGCTGTGCACCCTCAAGGCCCAGAACGGCGTGCCGGACTGGAACCAGGTCGAAGCCCTGATTAAAGAGTGGAAGCCTGACGCGGTGGTGGTCGGCCTGCCCCTGAACATGGATGGCACCCCCAGTGACATGTGCCTGCGCGCCGAGAAGTTCGCGCGCCGCCTCAATGGCCGCTACAACCTGCCCTTCTATACCCACGACGAACGCCTCACCACCTTCGAAGCCAAGGGGGAGCGCCGCGACCGTGGCGGGCAAAAGGGCAGTTACCGCGACAACCCGGTAGACGCCATCGCCGCGGCCTTGCTGTTGCAGGGCTGGCTGGATGAAAACACTGCTTTATTTGAATCCTGACCCGCCGCGATCCTGTGGGAGCGGGCTTGCCCGCGAAGAACGTTAACGATACCGCGAGAAGACTGGATGAACGCGGTGCCCATGAGTTTTTCGCGAGCAAGCTCGCTCCTACACACTTGATAAGGAGCCACCATGAGCTTGCCGAACCCTGCCGAACTGATCAGCCAGATGGCGATACGCCTCAAGGCGCACCTGGAACACCGTGCCATCAGCGAACCGCGTTTTATCGGCATACGCACCGGTGGCGTGTGGGTAGCCCAGGCATTGCTGGAAGCACTGGGCAGCGATTCGCCCCTGGGCACCCTGGACGTGTCCTTCTACCGCGACGATTTCAGCCAGAACGGCCTGCATCCACAAGTACGCCCTTCGGCCCTGCCCTTCGAGATCGAAGGCCAGCACCTGGTACTGATCGACGACGTGCTGATGAGCGGCCGCACCATCCGCGCCGCCATGAACGAACTGTTCGACTATGGCCGCCCGGCCAGCGTGACCCTGGTGTGCCTGCTGGACCTGGATGCTGGCGAACTGCCGATCAGCCCGGACGTCGTGGGTGCAACCCTGTCGCTTGCACCCCAGCAGCGGGTAAAATTGTCCGGTCCTACGCCGCTCGAACTCGAACTGCAAGACCTTGCCCTTTAAACCGCCTTGTAAAGAGTCCCCGCGATGACGCCTCTAGATGCCAAGCGCCCGCTGCAGCTCAATGCTCAGGGCCAGTTGCAACACTTCTTGTCCCTCGACGGTTTGCCCCGCGAACTGCTCACCGAAATCCTCGACACCGCCGACTCGTTCCTGGAAGTCGGTGGCCGGGCAGTGAAGAAAGTCCCACTGTTGCGCGGCAAAACCATCTGCAACGTGTTCTTCGAGAACTCCACCCGCACCCGCACCACCTTTGAACTGGCGGCCCAGCGGCTGTCGGCCGATGTGATCACGCTGAACGTGTCCACCTCGTCGGCGAGCAAGGGCGAAACCCTGCTCGATACCCTGCGCAACCTGGAAGCCATGGCCGCCGACATGTTCGTGGTACGCCACGGCGACTCCGGCGCTGCGCATTTCATCGCCGAGCATGTGTGCCCGAACGTGGCGATCATCAATGGCGGCGACGGCCGTCACGCGCACCCGACCCAGGGCATGCTCGACATGCTCACCATTCGTCGGCACAAGGGCAGCTTTGAAAACCTCTCGGTAGCCATCGTCGGCGACATCCTGCATTCGCGGGTGGCACGTTCGAACATGCTGGCTCTCAAGGCCCTGGGTTGCCCGGATATCCGCGTGATCGCGCCCAAGACCCTGTTGCCCATCGGCATCGAACAGTATGGCGTGAAGGTCTACACCGACATGGCCGAGGGCCTCAAGGATGTGGACGTGGTGATCATGCTGCGCCTGCAACGCGAGCGCATGGCCGGGGGCTTGTTGCCCAGCGAAGGTGAGTTCTACCGCCTGTTCGGCCTGACCACCGCACGCCTGGCCAAAGCCAAGCCGGATGCCATCGTGATGCACCCGGGGCCAATCAACCGCGGCGTGGAAATTGAGTCGGCGGTGGCCGACGGCCCACAATCGGTGATTCTCAACCAAGTGACCTACGGCATCGCCGTGCGCATGGCCGTGCTGTCCATGGCCATGAGCGGGCAAACCGCGCAACGTCAATTCGAGCAGGAGCAGGCCCAGTGAAGCTCAGCATTCTCGGCGCCCGAGTCATCGACCCGGCCAGTGGCCTGGACCAAGTTACCGATCTACATCTGGACGCCGGCAAGATCGTCGCCATTGGCGCCGCCCCCGCAGGCTTCAACGCCGGCCAGAGCATCGATGCCAAGGGCCTGGTGGCCGCGCCTGGGCTGGTGGACCTGAATGTCGCACTGCGCGAGCCGGGCTACAGCCGCAAAGGCAATATCGCCAGCGAAACCCAGGCCGCGGCAGCCGGTGGCGTGACCAGCCTGTGTTGCCCGCCCAACACCAAGCCGGTGTTGGACACGTCGGCCGTGACCGAGCTGATCCTCGACCGCGCCCGCGAAGCCGGCAACTGCAAAGTGTTTCCCATTGGTGCCCTGAGCAAGGGCCTGGATGGCGAACAACTCGCCGAATTGATCGCCCTGCGTGACGCCGGTTGCGTGGCCTTCGGCAATGGCCTGGAAAGCTTTCGCAGCACGCGCACCTTGTGCCGCGCCCTGGAATACGCGGCCACCTTCGACTTGACGGTGATCTTCCATTCCCAGGACCGCGACCTGGCCGAAGGCGGCCTGGCCCACGAAGGCGCAGTGGCCAGCTTCCTCGGCCTGCCGGGCATTCCGGAAACAGCAGAAACCGTGGCCCTCGCCCGTGACCTGTTGCTGGTGGAACAAAGCGGCGTGCGTGCGCATTTCAGCCAGTTGACCAGCGCCCGGGGCGTGGCTCTGATCGCCCAGGCCCAGGCCCGTGGCTTGCGGGTCACCGCGGATGTCGCCCTGTACCAATTGATCCTGACGGATGAGGCGCTGATCGACTTCTCCAGCCTGTACCACGTACAGCCCCCGCTGCGCACCAAAGCTGACCGTGACGGTTTGCGTGCGGCGGTGAAGTCGGGTGTGGTGTCGGCGATTTCCAGCCATCACCAACCTCACGAGCGAGACGCCAAGCTGGCACCGTTTGGCGCGACCGAGCCAGGCATCAGCAGCGTGGAGTTGTTGTTGCCACTGGCGATGACGCTGGTGGAAGACGGCTTGCTGGACCTGCCGACACTGCTGGCACGCCTGAGCGCCGGCCCGGCCGAGGCCCTGCGCTTGCCGGCGGGCCAGTTGGCGGTGGGTTCACCGGCGGACCTGGTGCTGTTCGACCTGGCAAGCTCGACGGTGGCTGGTGAGCGTTGGTTGTCCAAGGGCGAAAACTGCCCGTTCATCGGCCACAGCCTGCCGGCGACGGTGCGGTATACCTTGATGGATGGACGGATCAGCTACCAGGCTTGACGCGCAAGCTCGTTCCCACGCTCTGCGTGGGAACGCATTCTGTGACGCTCTGCGTCAGCACTCCAAAGGTGGACGCGGAGCGTCCTGGGCTGCATTCCCACGCGGAGCGTGGGAACGATCAGTGCTCAGCGCCCGCTGTTGCGCTCGGCATTGCGGATCGAGATCTGCGTGTTCAGCGTCCAGAAGTCATACAGCACCCCGATCAGGAACAAACCGCCGGTCAGCAGGTAGATCAGGCCAGTGATCCATTTGCCCTGATACATACGGTGCACACCAAACACCCCCAGGAACGCCAACAGAATCCACGCCACGCTGTATTCAATCGGCCCTGCGGTAAACCGCAGGTCGGCTTCACGGTCCATGGCCGGGATCAGGAACAAGTCGATCAACCAGCCAATGCCGAACAAGCCGAAGGTAAAAAACCAGATCGTGCCCGTCACAGGCTTGCCGTAATAAAAACGATGAGCCCCGGTAAAACCGAAAATCCACAGCAGGTAACCAATCGCCTTGCTGTGGGTGTCTTGCTGCTGAGCAACCTGTTGATAGGTGTTCATGAAGGACCTCTTTTGCTTCGATAGATAAATTTTTTCATTTTCTTTGTGACTTTTTTACGGGCGCCCGACGTACGGCAAATGGTATCGTCCTGCCCTCAAAGCCTTGTAGCGCCTGACTTGTGTAGGACAATTGCGGCGAATCGTCGCGTTTTTCCTGAATTTGACCCCAAGGTTCAGTCGACAAACGGGCTGAGAACAGCACAAAAAGCTGTTATAAAGTTGCGCGCAAACCCATAAGAGCCACGCCTAATGCGACCATTTTTCAAGACATGGCTAACCATTTGCCTATTAATGCCACTGGCCGCCCACGCCACCAATCGTGAGCAACGACTTCCGAACGTTAACGGTTTCACCCCTAAAGTCCATAGCACGCCCAGCACTGCCAAATCGGCAAAGCCGACCGTCAGCCGCCCGACTCAACTGAGCAAGGCCCACGGCAAAGCGCTTTCCACCCAGCTGGCCGTGAACACCAAGCAAAGCAGCAACGTCTTGAGCCGTGCCGTCAACGTGCTCGGTACACCTTATCGTTGGGGCGGCAGCAGCCCAAGTAAAGGGTTCGACTGCAGCGGCCTGGTGAAATATGCATTTAACGATGTAAAAGCGGTGGACCTGCCACGCACCTCCAACGCCATGGCGGCCGGCCATGGGTTGAAGGTTGATCGCAAAGACCTGAAGCCGGGCGATCTGTTGTTCTTCAAGTTGAAGAGCCGCCAGGTGAACCACGTTGCCATCTACCTGGGCAATGACCGCTTTATTCACGCACCGCGCCGTGGCAAGTCGGTGAGCATCGACACGCTGAAAAAGCCGTTCTGGGACAAGAACTACGTGATTGCCAAGCGGGTACTGCCTAAAGAGCAGAACAGCAACCTGCGGATCGTGCAGCGCTAAGCCTGGCGCCACTGAAGCTCCCCCTTTGAAATGCAATCAAATGTGGGAGCTGGCTTGCCTGCGATGACGGTGTGTCAGTTGGCAGAGAGAGTGCCTGACAGTCCGCTATCGCAGGCAAGCCAGCTCCCACATTGTGTATCTGTGCGCTTTAGATATCTGCCGGCACCCTCGCCTTCTCCCGCGCTTCTTCCCGGCTAATCACTCCTACGCCCACCAACGCCTTCAAACTCATATCCAGGGTCTTCATCCCCAACGCACCACCGGTCTGAATAGCCGAAACCATCTGCGCCACCTTGTCTTCGCGAATCAAGTTACGAATCGCCGGGGTGCCCAGCATGATTTCATGAGCGGCCACGCGCCCACCGCCCACCTTCTTCACCAGCACCTGAGACACCACCGCTTGCAACGACTCCGACAGCATCGAGCGGACCATGGCCTTCTCCCCGGCCGGGAAGACATCTACCAGCCGGTCCACTGTCTTTGCCGCCGACGAGGTGTGCAGGGTGCCGAACACCAGGTGCCCGGTCTCTGCCGCCGTCAGCGCAAGGCGGATGGTTTCCAGATCGCGCAATTCACCCACCAGGATCACATCCGGGTCTTCTCGCAGGGCTGAACGCAGGGCCACCGAGAAACTGTGGGTGTCGCGATGCACCTGGCGCTGGTTGACCAGCGCCAGTTTCGGCCTGTGGATAAACTCGATGGGGTCTTCCAGCGTAAGGATATGCTGGCGTCGATGCCGGTTGAGGTCGTCGATCATCGCCGCCAGGGTCGTAGACTTGCCCGAGCCGGTGGGCCCGGTCACCAGCACCAGGCCGCGAGGAAGGCGGGCGATACGCTGGAACACCTCGCCCAGTCCCAGGTCCTCCAGGCTCTGGACCTCAGTCGCAATAGCCCGGAACACCGCACCCACGCCGCGATCCTGGCGGAACACGTTCGCCCGGAACCGGGCGACGCCTGGCAATTCGAAGGAAAAATCCGTTTCAAGAGATGTTTCGAAATCCTTTTGTTGATGTTTATTCAGCAAAGGGCTCAATAAGTCGACCACTTGGGTAGCGTCCAGCGCTGGCCCATCCAGCGGCCAAACCTCGCCATCAATGCGCAGCATCGGTGCCAGGCCGGCTGACAGATGCAGGTCTGAGGCGCCTCGGCTTACGCTGGCCGTCAGCAATTGCGTGATATCCATAGGGCTTTCCATTTCCAGTAGAATGCCGCGGACTCCATATCCACGGGCGCATCTTGAATGTCGACGATAGCAGACAACATCGGCCTGGTTAGCCAGCGTATCCGCGCCGCAGCCGACGCCGTGCAACGTGACGCAAGCAGCGTCCACCTGCTGGCCGTGAGCAAGACCAAACCCGCGCAGGCGGTACGCGACGCCTATGCCGCCGGGCTGCACGACTTTGGGGAAAACTACCTGCAGGAAGCCTTGGGCAAACAGGCGCAATTGACCGACCTGCCCTTGAGTTGGCACTTCATCGGCCCCATTCAATCGAACAAGACTCGCGCTATCGCCGAGCACTTCGCTTGGGTGCATTCCGTGGACCGCCTGAAAATCGCACAACGCCTGTCCGAACAACGCCCGGCCGACCTGCCGCCGCTCAATATCTGCATTCAGGTCAATGTCAGTGGCGAAGCCAGCAAGTCCGGCTGCACACCCGCCGACCTGCCGGCCCTGGCCACGGCGATCAGCGCCCTGCCGCGCTTGAAGCTGCGGGGTTTGATGGCAATTCCCGAGCCGACTGAAGACCGGGCGGAGCAGGATGCGGCGTTTGCCACGGTGCGCGACCTGCAAGCCAGCCTGAACCTGCCGCTGGACACACTTTCCATGGGCATGAGCCATGACCTTGAGTCGGCCATTGCCCAAGGCGCCACCTGGGTGCGGATCGGTACCGCCCTGTTTGGCGCCCGCGACTATGGCCAGCCGTGAAATGGCTGACATCCCTCGAAAATAAGGACCTGTCATGAGCAACACGCGTATTGCCTTTATCGGCGCCGGTAACATGGCGGCCAGCCTGATCGGTGGCCTGCGGGCCAAGGGCCTGGACGCCGAGCAGATCCGCGCCAGCGACCCGGGCGCCGAGACCCGCGAGCGCGTCAGCGCCGAACACGGCATCCAGACCTTCGCCGATAATGCCGAGGCCATCCACGGCGTCGATGTGATCGTGCTGGCGGTCAAGCCCCAGGCCATGAAGGCCGTGTGCGAGAGCCTGCACCCGAGCCTGCAACCTCACCAACTGGTGGTGTCGATTGCCGCTGGCATCACCTGCGCCAGCATGACCAACTGGCTCGGCGCCCAGCCCATCGTGCGCTGCATGCCCAACACCCCGGCGCTGCTGCGCCAGGGCGTCAGCGGTTTGTATGCCACTGGCGAAGTCACCGCGCAGCAACGTGACCAGGCCCAGGAACTGCTGTCTGCGGTGGGCCTCGCCGTATGGCTGGAGCAGGAACAGCAACTGGACGCGGTCACCGCCGTCTCCGGCAGCGGCCCGGCCTATTTCTTCCTGTTGATCGAGGCCATGACGGCCGCCGGCGTCAAGCTGGGCCTGCCCCACGACGTGGCCGAGCAACTGGCGGAGCAAACCGCCCTGGGCGCCGCGAAAATGGCGGTCGGCAGCGAGGTGGATGCCGCCGAACTGCGCCGTCGCGTCACCTCGCCAGGTGGCACCACACAAGCGGCTATCGAGTCGTTCCAGGCCGGGGGCTTTGAAGCCCTGGTGGAAACAGCACTGGGTGCCGCCGCACATCGTTCAGCCGAGATGGCTGAGCAACTGGGCAAATAGTCGTCCCTTACCAAGGTAATCAAACATGCTCGGAATCAATGACGCTGCCATTTTCATCATCCAGACCCTGGGCAGCTTGTACCTGCTGATCGTGCTGATGCGCTTTATCCTGCAACTGGTGCGTGCAAACTTCTACAACCCGCTGTGCCAGTTCGTGGTGAAGGCCACCCAACCACTGCTCAAGCCGCTGCGCCGGGTGATCCCGAGCCTGTTCGGCCTGGACATGTCGTCGCTGGTGCTGGCGTTGCTGCTGCAAATCCTGCTGTTCGTGGTGATCCTGATGCTCAACGGCTACCAGGCGTTCACCGTGCTGCTGTTGCCATGGGGCCTGATCGGTATTTTCTCGCTGTTCCTGAAGATCATTTTCTGGTCGATGATCATCAGCGTGATTCTTTCGTGGGTCGCACCAGGCAGCCGTAGCCCGGGCGCCGAATTGGTGGCTCAGATCACCGAACCGGTGCTGGCACCCTTCCGTCGCCTGATCCCGAACCTGGGTGGCCTGGATATCTCGCCGATCTTTGCGTTTATCGTGATTCAGTTGCTGCAGAGCTGGGTGATTCCGCGCCTGGCGTACTTTGCCTACATGCCAAAAGAGTTGTTTGGCCTGATCTGACCGATAGATCGTTCCCACGCTCTGCGTGGGAATGCAGCCCGTGACGCTCCGCGTCACCAGGGCAGGACGCAGAGCGTCCCAAGAGGCATTCCCACGCGGAGCGTGGGAACGATCACGCTAACCCCCGACCATTGCTTGCCGCTAGGGTCCCCGCTCTTTAGACTTACGCCTCATTTAAACGAGAGCAGGGTCGATGCCAGCTGCCTTCCCCCCCGATTCTGTTGGACTGGTCGTGCCACAAGTGGCGCATTTCAGCGAACCCCTGGCCCTGGCCTGCGGCCGTTCGTTGCCAGCCTACGACCTGATCTACGAAACCTATGGCCAACTGAACGCCACGGCGAGCAACGCCGTGCTGATCTGCCATGCCTTATCCGGCCATCATCACGCCGCCGGCTTCCATAGCGTTGACGACCGCAAGCCCGGCTGGTGGGACAGTTGCATCGGCCCCGGCAAGCCCATCGACACCAACAAGTTCTTTGTGGTCAGCCTGAACAACCTTGGCGGCTGCAACGGTTCCACCGGCCCCAGCAGCCTCAACCCGGAAACCGGCAAGCCGTTCGGCGCCGACTTCCCGGTGCTGACGGTAGAGGACTGGGTGCACAGCCAGGCGCGCCTGGCCGACCTGCTGGGCATCAGCCAGTGGGCCGCCGTGATTGGCGGCAGCCTGGGCGGCATGCAGGCCCTGCAATGGACCATCACCTACCCGGACCGCGTGCGTCATTGCCTGGCCATCGCCTCGGCGCCCAAGTTGTCGGCGCAGAACATCGCCTTCAACGAAGTGGCGCGCCAGGCGATCCTCACCGACCCCGAGTTCCACGGCGGTTCGTTCCAGGAAGCGGGCGTGATCCCCAAGCGCGGCCTGATGCTGGCGCGGATGGTCGGCCACATTACCTACCTGTCCGACGATTCCATGGGCGAGAAATTCGGCCGAGGCCTCAAGAGCGAGAAGCTCAACTACGACTTCCACAGCGTCGAGTTCCAGGTGGAAAGCTACCTGCGTTATCAGGGCGAGGAATTCTCAGGGCGCTTTGACGCCAACACCTACCTACTGATGACCAAGGCTCTGGACTACTTCGACCCGGCCGCCAACCACGATGACGACCTGGCAAAAACCTTCGAGCACGCCACGGCCAAGTTCTGCGTGATGTCGTTCACCACCGACTGGCGCTTTTCGCCAGCGCGCTCCCGTGAGCTGGTGGATGCCCTGATGGCCGCCAAGAAAGACGTCTGCTACCTGGAGATCGATGCACCGCAAGGCCACGACGCCTTCCTGATTCCGATCCCACGCTACCTGCAGGCGTTCAGTAACTACATGAACCGTATTTCGCTTGTGAGAACGCCATGAGAGCCGACCTGGAAATCATCCAAGACTGGATCCCCGCCGGCAGCCGCGTGCTCGACCTGGGCTGCGGCGACGGCGAACTGCTGAGCTGGCTGCGCGACCACAAGCAAGTCACCGGCTACGGCCTGGAAAACGACCCGGACAACATCGCCCAATGCGTGGCCAAGGGCATCAACGTGATCGAGCAGGACCTGGACAAGGGCCTGGGCAACTTTGCCAGCAACAGCTTCGATATCGTGGTGATGACCCAGGCCCTGCAAGCGGTGCACTACCCGGACCGCATCCTTGACGAAATGCTGCGCGTGGGCCGCCAATGCATCATCACCTTCCCCAACTTTGGCCACTGGCGCTGCCGCTGGTACCTGGCCACCAAGGGGCGCATGCCGGTCTCCGACTTCCTGCCGTACACCTGGTACAACACGCCGAACATCCACTTCTGCACCTTCGAAGACTTCGAAGCCCTGTGTGGCGAGCGTGAAGCCAAGGTGATCAACCGCCTTGCCGTCGATCAACAGCACCGCCACGGCTGGGCGAGTAAGCTATGGCCCAACCTGTTGGGCGAAATTGGTATCTACCGGGTCAGCAGCCCTGGCCTGACCGACCACAAAGTTGCCGTCTAATCATCTTCAAGAGGGACGTTCATGAGTCGTTTGGCTATTTTTCTATTGACCGCATGCCTGGGCGCCAGCGCCATGGCCGCCGACGCTATCGACGCTAATCGCAAAAAAGACTTCGGCGATATCACCGTTCATTACAACACCTTCACTTCAAGCTTCCTGCCACCCGAGACCGCCCAGAAAGTCGGCGTGGTGCGCAGCAAGGAGAAGGGGTTGATCAACGTCACCGTGATCAAGGGCGTAAGCCCAGTGGCCGCGCAAGTCACCGGCACTATCAAGGACCTCGGCGGCAAAAGCGAGATCCTGACGTTCAAGCAGATCGAAGAAAAAGGCGGCATCAGCTACCTCGCGCCCTACACCGTGACGCAACGGGAATACAAGACCTTCACCATCAACGTTGAAACCGGCGGCAAGGCCCACGGCTTCCAATTCAACCAAGAACTGTTCCCCGCCCAATGATGAACCTTACCCAACTCGTACTCGCCAGCCATAACGCCGGCAAACTCAAAGAACTGCAGGCCATGCTCGGTGAGTCTGTGCAACTGCGTTCGATCGGCGAGTTCAGCCAGGTCGAACCGGAAGAGACCGGCCTGTCTTTCGTCGAGAATGCCATCCTCAAGGCCCGCAATGCTGCGCGTATCTCTGGCCTGCCGGCCCTGGCGGATGATTCGGGCCTGGCCGTGGATTTCCTCGGCGGCGCCCCTGGAATCTACTCGGCACGTTACGCCGAAGGCCGGGGCGACGCAGCCAACAACGCCAAGCTGCTCGACGCCCTCAAGGACGTGCCGGAGGCCGAGCGTGGTGCGCAGTTCGTCTGCGTGTTGGCCCTGGTGCGGCATGCCGACGACCCGCTGCCGATCCTGTGTGAAGGCTTGTGGCACGGGCGCATCCTGCACGCGGCCAGCGGTGAGCATGGGTTTGGCTATGACCCGCTGTTCTGGGTGCCGGAGCGCAATGTCTCCAGCGCCGAACTGAGCCCGGCCGACAAGAACCAGATCAGCCACCGCGCCCGCGCCATGGCGTTGCTGCGCCAGCGCCTGGGTTTGAAATGACCCAGAACACCTCTGCGCAGCCGCTGATCCACGGTGGCGCGCAAACACCACGGGCGGTCCTGCCCCATCTGCCGCCCCTGGCGCTGTACATCCATATCCCGTGGTGCGTGCGCAAATGCCCGTATTGCGACTTCAACTCCCACACCGCCAGCAAAGTGCTGCCGGAAGAAGAGTACGTGGACGCCCTGCTGGCCGACCTGGACCAAGACCTGCACGCCGTGTATGGCCGTAAACTGAGTTCGATCTTCTTTGGCGGCGGCACGCCCAGCCTGTTCAGCGCGGCTGCACTGGGCCGCCTGCTCAAGGGCGTTCAAACGCGTATCCCGTTTACCGACGATATCGAGATCACCCTGGAAGCCAACCCCGGGACGTTCGAACAAGAGAAGTTCGTGGCGTACCGCAAACTGGGGATCAATCGCCTGTCCATCGGCATCCAGAGCTTCCAGCAAGAGAAGCTTGAAGCCCTGGGCCGTATCCACAATGGCGATGAAGCCGTGCGCGCAGCCGGCATGGCGCGCCAGGCCGGGTTCGACAACTTCAACCTGGACTTGATGCACGGCCTGCCCAACCAGTCCCTGGAGGACGCCTTGGGCGACCTGCGCCAGGCCATTGCACTCAAGCCCACGCACCTGTCCTGGTACCAACTGACCCTGGAACCCAACACCGTGTTCTGGAACCAGCCACCCGCGCTGCCGGAAGACGACACGCTGTGGGATATCCAGGAAGCCGGCCAGGCACTGCTCGCCGAACACGGTTACGCACAATATGAAGTCTCGGCCTACGCCCAACCGGGACGGCCGGCGCGGCATAACCTCAATTACTGGAGCTTTGGCGACTTTATCGGCATCGGCGCCGGGGCCCACGGCAAGCTCAGCCACCCGGACGGGCGCATTATCCGCACCTGGAAAACCCGTGCACCAAAGGACTACCTCAACCCGGCCAAAAGCTTCCAGGCCGGCGCGAAAGAACTGACCAACGATGAACTGCCGTTCGAGTTTCTGATGAACGCGCTGCGCCTCACCGAAGGGGTTGATGCCAAGCTCTACGCCGAGCGCACCGGCCTCGATCTGGCGAGCCTCGATGAAGGCCGCCGCGACGCAGAACAAAGTGGATTAATGCAGGTCGAACCGTCACGCCTGGCGGCCACCGACCGCGGGCAACTCTTTCTCAATGACCTGTTGCAGAAGTTTTTGAGCTGATAGCTCTTAAGGAAATCGAATGGATCTGGTACTCGACCTGCTCGCCACCGTATCCCGCTGGAGCCGTAGCAACCTGTCGGAAATCTCGTTGGCCCTTGTGGGCTGTTTGCTGGTGCTGTTCGGCGCCGACATCAAGGGCTGGGTCGAAGCGCGCCTGGGCAGCATCGCCGGCGCCTTGCGCGTACCCTTGATGGCCCTGCTGTGCCTGATCGGCAGCGGTGCGGCGTTGATCTATGCCACGCCGTGGATTGTGCGGGGGTTGAGCCAGTTCAATAACTACAGCCTGGCGCCGGTGTTGATCGTGGTGCTGGTGTTGATTGGCGTGGTAGCAGACCGCCGCTGACCCAGCAGGCACTACAAAACACATGTGGGAGCTGGCTTGCCTGCGATACAGACACCTCGGTGTATCAGTGATACCGAGGTGATGTTATCGCAGGCAAGCCAGCTCCCACATTTGATTGCGTTTCAAGCTGATGACTGTTTAAGCCAGCTTCTCGAATTTCAAATCCCACACCCCATGCCCCAATCGCTCGCCACGGCGTTCGAACTTGGTGATCGGCCGCTCGGCCGGGCGTGGCACGCATTTGCCGTCTTCGGCCAGGTTGCGGTAGCCGGGGGCGACGTTCATCACTTCCAGCATGTATTCCGCGTACGGTTCCCAGTCGGTGGCCATGTGCAGGATGCCGCCCACTTTCAGCTTGCTGCGCACCAGTTCCGCGAAGGACGCCTGGACGATGCGGCGCTTGTGGTGACGGGCCTTGTGCCATGGGTCGGGGAAGAACAGCATCAGGCGGTCGAGGCTGTTGTCGGCGATGCAGCGGTTGAGCACTTCAATCGCATCGCAGTCGTAGACCCGCAGGTTTTTCAGGCCTTGGGTCAACACACCGTTGAGCAATGCGCCGACGCCTGGGCGGTGCACTTCCACACCGATGAAATCCTGCTCCGGCGCGGCTGCGGCCATTTCCAGCAGAGAATGGCCCATGCCGAAACCGATTTCCAGGGAGCGTGGGGCTGAACGGCCGAACACTTGGTCGTAATCCACCGGCGCATCGGCCAGGGGCAACACGAACAGCGGCGTGCCCTGCTCCAGGCCCTTTTGCTGGCCTTCGGTCATGCGGCCGGCGCGCATCACAAAACTCTTGATGCGGCGGTGCTTGGACTCGTCGCCCTCTTCCACGGTGTTCGGCGTTTCGTTTGATTCAGTCATCAATAGCTCTTACTTGATCAGACCATCCAGCGGCGAAGAGGCGCTGGCATAGAGTTTTTTCGGCATGCGCCCGGCGAGGTAGGCCAGGCGGCCCGCGACGATGGCGTGGTTCATGGCTTGGGCCATCATGATTGGTTGCTGGGCATGGGCAATGGCCGAGTTCATCAGCACCGCGTCGCAGCCCAGTTCCATGGCGATGGTCGCGTCGGAGGCAGTGCCCACGCCCGCATCCACCAATACCGGGATCTTGGCTTCTTCGAGGATGATCTGCAGGTTATACGGATTGCAGATCCCCAGGCCGGAACCGATCAGACCGGCCAGCGGCATCACCGCGATGCAGCCGATTTCTGCCAACTGACGGGCGATGATCGGGTCATCGCTGGTGTAGACCATCACGTCGAAGCCTTCCTTGACCAAGGTCTCGGCGGCCTTGAGGGTTTCGATCACATTGGGGAACAGGGTTTTCTGGTCGGCCAGCACTTCCAGCTTCACCAGGTTGTGGCCGTCGAGCAGCTCACGAGCCAGGCGGCAGGTGCGCACGGCTTCGATGGCGTCGTAGCAGCCAGCAGTGTTTGGCAAAAAGGTGTAGCGCTCCGGCGACAGCACTTCGAGCAGGTTCGGCTCGCCCTCGATCTGGCCGAGGTTGGTGCGGCGTACGGCGAAGGTGACGATCTCGGCACCCGAGGCTTCGATGGCCAGGCGGGTTTCTTCCATGTCGCGGTACTTGCCGGTGCCGACCAGCAGACGGGACTGGTAGGTACGACCGGCCAGGACGAAAGGCTTGTCGCTACGAACGATGCTCATGGGAAATCCTCTGATTGGATGAGGTTCTGCAGAATGCGTTGCGGCCGTGGCGGGCTAGCCGCCGCCGATGGCGTGGACCACTTCGACCTGGTCGTTGTCTTTCAACAAGGTCTCGGCGTGCTGGCTACGCGGGACGATATCCAGGTTGAGCTCCACTGCGACGCGACGCCCGGTCAGGTCCAGGCGGGTCAGCAGGGCCGCAACGGTTTCGCCGTCGGGCAGTTCAAAGGGTTCGCCGTTCAACTGAATGCGCATGCCACGGGCCGCCATCGTTTTTAGGGGCCCGCATTCTAGCGCGATTGGAACCTGAAGGTCAGCTCCAAGCGTCAAGCGGTCAAAGCTGCAAACGCCACGCCGCCAGGCCCAGGAAGAACCAGCCGAGCAGGAACGCCAGCCCGCCAAACGGCGTGATGATCCCCAGTTTACTGATGCCGGTCATCGTCAGCACATACAGGCTGCCCGAGAACAGCAGGATACCGACGGTAAACAAAATACCCGCCCAGGTGACCAACCGGCCCGGAATATGCGCCGCCAGCAAGGCCACGCCGAACAGTGCCAGGGCATGCACCAACTGGTAGGTCACGCCGGTATGGAAGATAGCCAGGTAGTCGGCGCTCAGGCGGTTTTTCAGGCCGTGGGCGGCGAAAGCGCCCAGCGCAACGCCGGTAAAGCCGAAAAAGGCAGCCAGCATCAGAAAGCTACGCAGCATGGGGAACTCCAGTCAGACTCATCGGGCAGGGTCTGTATAATGGCCCGCTCAACGGGTTCGGCCAAGCCATCTCTATGCTGCGTGTCCTCTTCAAACGCTTTCTCAACGTCGTGAAATGGTTTGCCATCAGCAGTGTGTTGCTGGTGCTGCTGTTTCGTGTGGTACCGCCACCGTTCACTGCGCTGATGGTGGAGCGCAAGGTCGAGTCCTGGGTCGACGGCGAACCCATTGACCTGCAACGCAGCTGGGTACCGTGGGACGAAATCTCCGATGATCTCAAAGTCGCGGTGATGGCCGGTGAAGACCAGCGTTTCCCGCAACATTGGGGTTTTGATTTCGGCGCGATCCAGGCGGCGATCCTGCACAACGAGCGTGGCGGCTCGATTCGCGGCGCCAGCACCCTGAGCCAGCAGGTGTCGAAAAACCTGTTCCTGTGGGCCGGCCGCAGCTATTTGCGCAAAGGCCTGGAGGCGTGGTTTACCGGTTTGATCGAAGTGTTATGGCCCAAGCAGCGGATTCTTGAGGTGTACCTCAACAGCGTGGAATGGGATGAAGGTGTGTTTGGCGCAGAAGCGGCGGCGCGGCACCATTTTGGCGTGAGTGCCAAAGGGCTTTCGCGGCAGCAGGCCAGTTACCTGGCGGCGGTGTTGCCAAATCCACGGGTGTGGAGTGCCAGCCATCCGACGGCCTATGTGGCACGGCGGGCGGCGTGGATTCGCCAGCAGATGAGCCAATTGGGCGGGGATGGTTACCTGGTGGAGCTGAACAACTCTCGAAAGGCACCCTGGTCCGACTGACACAATATGGGACCTGTGGGAGCTGGCTTGCCTGCGATAGCGGTGGGTCAGTAACCCATGCTTCATCTGACACGGCCTCATCGCAGGCAAGCCAGCTCCCACATTAAACCGAGTTGTACTTGAGACTTTTCGAGCACATACAAAAATGCCCCGATCTTTCGACCGGGGCATTTTTTGTTCGCTGCGTTTTAGGCGGCGATCGACAACTTCAGCTTGTTCATCGCGCTTTTCTCAAGCTGACGAATCCGCTCTGCCGACACGTTGTACTTCTGCGCCAGGTCGTGCAGCGTGGCTTTTTCTTCTGCCAGCCAACGCTGGTAGAGGATGTCACGGCTGCGGTCGTCCAGCACTTCCAGCGCTTCGTGCAGGTTGTGGTTGGAGTTGTCGCTCCAGTCGGCGTCTTCCAGTTGACGCGCCGGGTCGTACCGGTGGTCTTCCAGGTAGTTGGCCGGCGATTGGAAGGCGCTGTCGTCATCCGCTTCGGCGGCTGGATCGAAGGCCATGTCATGGCCGGTCAGGCGGCTTTCCATCTCGCGCACTTCACGCGGCTCCACACCGAGGCTTTCGGCCACGCGGTGGACTTCTTCGTTGTTCAGCCACGCCAGGCGTTTTTTCTGGCTGCGCAGGTTGAAGAACAGCTTGCGCTGGGCCTTGGTGGTGGCCACTTTCACGATGCGCCAGTTGCGCAGGATGAACTCGTGGATTTCCGCCTTGATCCAGTGCACGGCAAACGACACCAGGCGCACGCCCATTTCAGGGTTGAAGCGCTTTACAGCCTTCATCAGGCCTACGTTGCCTTCCTGAATCAGGTCGGCCTGGGCCAGACCGTAGCCGCTATAGCTACGGGCGATATGTACGACAAAACGCAGGTGGGCGAGCACCATCTGCCGAGCCGCCCCCAAATCCTGCTCATAGTAGAGACTCTCGGCCAGTTCACGCTCCTGCTCGGGCGTCAGCAATGGAATGCTGTTGACCGTGTGCACATAGGCTTCCAGGTTCGCACCCGGGACCAAGGCATAAGCAGGTTGCAAAGAAGTGGTCATACGAAAAAACCTCCGACTCACATAACTCGTGCAGTTCAGCACTGCGAAAATTGACCTGGGAACCGTAGGACAAGTTCCCTAAACCGCTGATACGGTCAATACAAACGAAACCACATTAATCTGGCATTAACTACTTCGGCGCCAGCTCACGTAAATGCCGTGCCACCGCAATCCACGCACCGATATACCCCAACAACACCGCGCCAAGCAAGAGACTCAGACCATCGGCTACCGGCACACCGGCCAACGCGAAATCACTGCCGTAGAGCCCCGCCAGGCCGACAACCGCGTCGTTCAACCAATCCAGGCCAAACGCCAGTACGCCCCAGGACAAGATCCCCGCACCCAGGCCATACAGCGCGCCCATGTACAGGAAAGGCCGACGCACATAGCTGTCTGTGCCGCCCACCAGTTTAATCACTTCTATCTCGGTGCGACGGTTTTCAATATGAAGACGAATGGTATTACCTATCACCAAAAGTAATGCAGACACTAATAACACCGTCAGGCCGAACACAAAGCGGTCGCCCAGCTTGAGGATCGCGGCCAGGCGCTCTACCCAGACTAGATCAAGTTGGGCCTGTTGCACCTTCGGCATCTCTGCGAGTTTTTGTCGCAGGGCTTCCAGCGCCGGTTTGTCGACCTCGTTCGGGGTTACCAGCACCACGCCCGGCAGCGGGTTCTGCGGCAGCTCCTTGAGCGCCTCGCCCAGGCCCGATTGCTGCTGGAACTCTTCGAGAGCCTGGTCGCGGCTGATGTACTCGGCCTCGGCTACCCCCGGGATGTTCTTGATATCGTCACGCAGCGCTTCGCCTTCCTTGCTGCTGGTGTCCAGGTTCAGGTACAGCGAAATCTGCGCCGCCCGCTGCCAGGAACCGCCCAGGCGCTCCACGTTATTAAGCAACAGCGACAAGCCCATCGGCAGGCTCAAGGCCACGGCCATGACCAGGCAGGTGAAAAAGCTGCCGATCGGCTGCTTGCCCAGGCGCCGCAGGCTGTCCAGCAGGCTGGCGCGGTGGCTTTCGATCCAGGCGTGCACCAGGGTGCCGAAGTCCGGGCCGTCGTCTTCGTCGTGTTTTTTCTTTTTCGGTTGCGGGTCGGCCGGCTTCGGAGCCACCCGTTCGGATACTTTAGGGCTGCGTGTAGCACTCATACGCCCGCCTCCCCATCGCCGATCAGGCGGCCGCGTTGCAGGGTGAGCATGCGATGGCGCATACGGGCAATCAGGGCCAGGTCGTGGCTGGCGATCAAGACGCTGGTGCCCAGGCGGTTGATGTCTTCGAACACCCCCATGATCTCGGCCGCCAGGCGCGGGTCGAGGTTACCGGTGGGTTCGTCCGCCAGCAGCAAAGCCGGGCGATGGACGATGGCGCGGGCGATACCGACACGCTGTTGCTGACCAGTGGACAGGTCGCCGGGGAAGAGGTCGGTCTTGTCCGACAACGCCACGCGCTCCAGGGCCGAGTCCACGCGCTTGACGATCTCGGCCTTGGACAACCCGAGGATCTGCAACGGCAGGGCCACGTTGTTGAACACCGTACGGTCGAACAGCAACTGGTGGTTCTGGAACACCACGCCGATCTGGCGGCGCAGGAATGGAATTTGCGCATTGCTGATAGTGGCCAGGTCCTGGCCCGCCAGCAGCAACTTGCCGGTCGTCGGGCGTTCCATGGCCAGCAGCAGGCGCAACAGCGTACTTTTGCCCGCGCCCGAATGGCCGGTGACAAACAAGAATTCGCCGCGACGCACTCGAAAGCTCAGCTCATGCAAGCCCACATGCCCGTTGGCATAGCGTTTACCGACCTGTTCGAATCGAATCATGAACGCTCCCGCTTGGCAAACAGTGCCTGTACAAAGGGTTCGGCTTCAAAGGTGCGCAGGTCGTCAATGCCTTCACCGACGCCGATATAGCGAATCGGTAACCCGAACTGTTTGGCCAGGGCGAAAATCACACCGCCCTTGGCCGTGCCGTCGAGCTTAGTCAATGCCAAGCCGGTCAGCTGCACCGTCTGGTTGAATTGCTTGGCCTGGCTGATGGCGTTCTGGCCAGTACCGGCGTCGAGCACCAGCAGGACTTCATGGGGTGCATCGGCGTCGAGCTTGCCGATCACGCGGCGCACTTTCTTCAGCTCTTCCATCAAGTTGTCTTTGGTGTGCAGGCGACCGGCGGTGTCGGCGATCAGCACGTCAATGTTACGGGCCTTGGCGGCCTGCACGGCATCGAAGATCACCGAAGCCGAGTCGGCGCCGGTGTGCTGGGCGATCACCGGGATCTTGTTGCGCTCGCCCCACACCTGCAACTGCTCGACGGCGGCGGCACGGAAGGTGTCACCGGCGGCGAGCATGACTTTCTTGCCTTCACCTTGCAGCTTCTTGGCCAGCTTGCCGATGGTGGTGGTCTTGCCAGCGCCATTAACCCCTACAACGAGGATGACGAACGGCTTTTTCGGGGTGATCACCAGCGGCGCTTCAACCGGTTTGAGCATGGCGGCCAGCTCAGCCTGCAGGGATTTGTACAGCGCATCGGCGTCGGTCAACTGCTTGCGCGCGACCTTCTGCGTCAGGCTCTGAATGATCACGGCGGTGGCTTCGACGCCCACGTCGGCGGTGAGCAGGCGGGTCTCGATGTCTTCGAGCAGCTCGTCATCAATGACTTTCTTGCCCAGGAACAGGCTGGCCATGCCTTCGCCAATACTGGCGCTGGTCTTGCTCAGGCCCTGCTTGAGGCGTGCAAAGAATCCGGTTTTGCTGGTTTCGGTGGTGACGACGGCAGGCTCTGGCTCGATAGCGGCAGGTGCAGCGACAACCGGTGCAGGCACTTCAACGACGGGCGGTATTTCAGCCACAACCTCTACCGGCGCCGGCTCAACCACTGCAGGAATCGGCGGCACGACGTGCTCGGCCTGAACATCCTCAACCAATGCCACGGGTTCTTCGGCCACGGGCAGCTCTAACCAGGGCTTGTGCTCAGGCTCAGGCTCAGGTTCCGGCTCGGCCTCGACGACCGGCTGCAACACCGGCTCAGCCATCGGTAACACCACCGGAACTGGCGTCTCGGCAACCGGTTCGGCTTCTATTACGGGTTCGGGGGTCGGTTCAGCTTGAACCTGCGGCTGTTCGACGACGGTTTCCTGCGGCTTTTTGCGCAGCCATCCGAACAGGCCTTTCTTCTCGCCAGCCGCAGCTGGGGTCTTCTTGTCGTCGTTGGAACCAAACATGGAGACGGCTATCTCAAGGTAGCGACGCGCCACAGGGCGCGCCGGTAAATAAAATTCGATGCGTAACAGACTGTTTTTTAGCCAGCTCGTTCATGCGCAACATTTTGTAAGGCCTAAATAGGGCCTTCACAAGACAGCCGCAGTGGCCGTCCTTAAGTCGGACCAGTATCCTAGCACCTCCTCGCCCGCCGACGCTAAGACCAAGCGGGCAGCCCAACAGGTTTAAAAACGAATGAATGCTCTAGCCCGCCGCGCCGCAGGCCTGCTGTTCAGCACAGTTTGTCTGCCTCTCTCAGCTTTGGCTGCCGATCCACAACCCACCCATGAATTCACCCTCGATAACGGCCTCAAGGTGGTCGTGCGCGAAGATCATCGCGCGCCGGTGGTGGTTTCCCAGGTTTGGTACAAGGTTGGCTCAAGCTACGAAACCCCGGGCCAGACCGGTTTGTCCCACGCTCTGGAACACATGATGTTCAAGGGCAGCGCCAAGGTTGGCCCCGGCGAAGCCTCGCTGATCCTGCGCGACCTGGGCGCCGAAGAAAACGCGTTCACCAGCGACGACTACACCGCGTATTACCAGGTATTGGCCCGTGATCGCCTGGGCGTGGCCTTTGAGCTGGAAGCCGACCGCATGGCCAGCCTGCGCCTGCCGGCCGACGAGTTCAGCCGTGAAATCGAGGTAATCAAAGAAGAACGCCGCCTGCGCACCGACGATAACCCCATGTCCAAGGCGTTCGAGCGCTTCAAGGCCATGGCGTTCCCGGCCAGTGGCTACCACACGCCGACCATTGGCTGGATGGCCGACCTGGACCGCATGAAGGTCGAGGAACTGCGCCACTGGTACCAATCCTGGTACGTGCCGAACAACGCCACCCTGGTGGTGGTCGGCGACGTGACCCCGGACGAGGTGAAAAACCTCGCCCAACGTTACTTCGGCCCGATCCCCAAGCGTGACGTGCCGCCGGCAAAAATCCCGATGGAACTGGCCGAGCCCGGCGAGCGCCTGCTAACCCTGCACGTGCAGACCCAACTGCCGAGCGTGTTCCTGGGCTTCAACGTGCCCGGCCTGGCCACCGCTGAAGACAAACGTTCGGTGCAAGCCCTGCGCCTGATCTCGGCCCTGCTGGACGGCGGCTACAGTGCACGGATCTCCGAGCAGCTGGAACGCGGTGAAGAGCTGGTGTCCGCGGCTTCCACCAACTACGACGCCTACACCCGTGGCGACAGCCTGTTTACGCTCTCGGCCACGCCGAACCAGCAGAAGAAGAAAACCGTCGCCCAGGCCGAAGCCGGCCTGTGGCGCCTGCTCGATGAGTTGAAGGCCAAGCCGCCGACCGCCGAAGAACTGGAGCGCATCCGTGCCCAGGTGATTGCCGGCCTGGTGTACCAACGTGATTCCATCACCAGCCAGGCCACGGCCATCGGCTCCCTGGAAACCGTCGGCCTGTCCTGGAAACTCATGGACACCGAGCTTGCCGACCTGCAAAGCGTGACCCCAGAAGACATCCAGAAGGCCGCACGCACTTATTTCACCCGCGAACGTCTGAGCGTCGCCCATGTTTTGCCAGAGGAGACCGCTCATGAGTGATCGCAAAAACAGCCGCCTGATCCTGCCCGGCCTGATCGCCGTCACCCTGATGGCGGCCAGCGCCGTTTACTTCTTGCGCCCCAGCGAGTCGGTCGCCAGCCAGGCCCTGGACAAGGCTCAAACGGCCAGCACCCTGCAGTCCCTGGCGGAACTGGATGGCAAGGCACCGACCAACCGCAAGCTCGACGTACAAACCTGGACCACCGCCGAAGGCGCCAAGGTGCTGTTCGTCGAAGCCCATGAACTGCCGATGTTCGACATGCGCCTGCTGTTCGCCGCCGGCAGCAGCCAAGATGGCGACGTGCCAGGCCTGGCGCTGATGACCAACGCCATGCTCAACGAAGGCGTGCCGGGTAAGGATGTCAGCCAGATCGCCAGCGGGTTCGAAGGCTTGGGAGCCGACTTTGGCAACGGCGCCTACCGTGACATGGCGCTGGTGACCCTGCGCAGCCTGAGCGACAACGATAAGCGCACCGCCGCCCTGGCCCTGTTCGACCAGGTGATTGGCCAGCCGACGTTCCCGGCAGACTCTCTGGCACGCATCAAGAACCAGATCCTGGCCGGCTTCGAGTATCAGAAGCAGAACCCCGGCAAACTGGCGAGCATCGAGCTGTTCAAGCGTCTGTACGGCGACCATCCTTACGCGCATCCGAGCGAAGGCACCCCCGAGAGCGTGCCGAAGATTACCCTGGCGCAGTTGCAGGCGTTCCATGCCAAAGCCTATGCGGCGGGTAATGCGGTGATTGCGGTCGTCGGCGACCTGACCCGTGCAGAAGCCGAGGCCATGACGGCCAAAGTGTCGGCATCGCTGCCCAAAGGCCCGGCCATGGTCAAGATCGCTCAACCGACCGAGCCAAAAGCCGGCCTGAGCCGTATCGAGTTTCCGTCCAAGCAAACCCACCTGCTGTTTGCGCAATTGGGCATCGACCGCGCCGACCCGGACTACGCAGCCTTGTCCCTGGGCAACCAGATCCTTGGCGGCGGCGGCTTCGGTACCCGTTTGATGAGCGAGGTGCGTGAAAAACGCGGCCTGACCTACGGCGTGTACTCCGGTTTCTCACCGATGCAGGTGCGCGGCCCGTTCATGATCAACCTGCAGACCCGCGCCGAAATGAGCGGCGGCACCCTGCGCCTGGTTGAGGATGTACTGGCTGATTACCTCAAGAACGGCCCAACACAAAAAGAACTGGACGACGCCAAGCGCGAACTGGCCGGCAGCTTCCCGCTGTCCACCGCCAGCAACGCCGATATCGTCGGGCAGTTGGGCGCCATGGGTTTCTACAACCTGCCGCTGAGCTATCTGGAAGATTTCATGAAACAATCCCAGGCCCTGACCGTCGATCAGGTCAAGGCTGCAATGAACAAACACTTGAGCGCCGACAAGATGGTCATCGTGACCGCCGGCCCGACGATTGCGCAAAAGCCACTACCGCCCCCCACTGATAAACCTGCCGAGCAGCCGCTCGGGGTTCCGGAGCATTAATGGCCAGTTCATCTCGCCCGAAAAAACCTGTCCACAACGTGCATAACGGTGTGGGCCAACTGCGCATCATTGGCGGTGAATGGGGCAGCCGCAAGCTGAGCTTCCCCGACGTCGTGGGCCTGCGCCCGACGCCCGATCGCGTGCGTGAAACCCTGTTCAACTGGCTCGCGCCGTACATAGGCGGGGCCAAAGTGCTGGACCCGTTCGCCGGCAGCGGCGCGCTGTTCCTGGAGGCGCTGTCCCGTGGCGCGGCCCAGGGCCAGGCGCTGGACGCCAGCAATGTGGCGGTGTCCAGCCTCAAGGAGCACCTGGGCACGCTGCGTTGCACCACCGGCCAGGTGCAGACGGCCGACGCGCTGCGCTACCTGGAAACCCAGGCGGCCACTGAATACGACGTAGTGTTCCTCGATCCACCGTTCAACCAGAACCTGCTGCCGACCGTCTGCACACTGCTGGAAGAACGCCAGTGGCTGGCACCGGATGCCTGGATCTACACTGAGAGCGAGACCGCGCCCTCCACGCTCGGCCTGCCAAGTGGCTGGCGCCTGCACCGGGAGCAGAAGTCCGGGCGGGTGTATTACGCGTTGTGGCATCGTTTGGTCGAAAACGCCGCCTGATCGTGTGGCTAGAGATTGCTCCCGCTGGGCTGCGAAGCGGCCCTGAAACCTGCCAAGGTGTTCCGACTGAATAAACGCAGTGTTCTTGATGGGGCCGCTACGCGGCCCAGCGCGAGCAAGCTCGCTCGCCACAGTGAGTTCACTTGCCACCGAGAGCGTCATGACCCCTTCTTGCGACCTGTTCAAACCCGCCTTCGGCCTCGGCAACCCTCACTTGCAGACACTGTGGGGGCCGCTGTGGCGGCCGACCACCCACCTCGAGCGTCAGCGTGAGCGCCTGTGGCTGGAGGATGGCGACTTCCTCGATCTCGACTGGCACGGGCCTCATGACGTGCAAGCGCCTTTGGTGCTGGTGTTGCATGGGCTGACCGGTTCGTCCAATTCGCCCTATGTGGCCGGCCTGCAAAAAGTCCTCGCCACCCAAGGCTGGGCCAGTGCTGCGTTGAACTGGCGCGGCTGCTCGGGCGAGCCCAACCTGCTGGCTCGCAGCTATCACTCCGGCGCCAGCGAAGACTTGGTAGCCGCGATTGCTCATCTGCGCGCCAAGCGGCCTTTGGCGCCCTTGTACGCGGTGGGTTACTCCCTGGGCGGCAATGTGTTGCTCAAGCATTTGGGGGAAACCGGCGAGGCTTCAGGGCTGCAGGGCGCGGCGGCGGTGTCGGTGCCGTTTCGCCTGGATCAATGCGCAGATCGCATTGGGCTGGGGTTCTCGCGGGTGTATCAGAAGCACTTCATGCGCGAGATGCTGGCGTATATCCGCGTCAAGCAACGCCAATTCCTGCAGGACGGTCGTGAGGATGGGCTCAAAACCCTGGAGGCCCTTGGCTCTCTGGAAAAGATGCGCACGTTCTGGGACTTCGACGGGCGGGTAACCGCGCCGCTGCACGGTTTCTTGAGTGCCGAGGATTACTATCGCCGCGCCTCCAGTCGCTATTACCTGGGCGGTATCCGCACGCCGACGCTGATTATCCAGGCGGCTGATGATCCGTTTGTGTTTGCGCACAGCTTGCCTGACGCCAGTGAGCTGTCGGCCTGCACCGAGTTCGAGTTGCTGGCCAAGGGCGGGCATGTGGGGTTTGTGGAGGGTTCGCTGAAGCGTCCTGGTTACTATCTGGAGCGCCGGATCCCGCAATGGCTCCAGACCCAATACGGTCAATAGTGTGGGAGCTGGCTTGCCTGCGATAGCGGTGGGCCAGCCAACGTTGAGGTGGCTGACACTCTGCTATCGCAGGCAAGCCAGCTCCCACACTTTCATGAAGTGCTCACACCTATCGTTTAGTCGCCCTTCGCAATTTCCCGGGCTGGATCGGTAATCCACTCACTCCACGACCCCGCATACAACTTGCCCAACGGGTACCCCGCCAGGCTCAACGCAAACAGGTTATGGCACGCCGTCACCCCAGACCCGCAATACGCCACCAGCTCCTGAGCCGGGCGCCCTTGCAACTGCGCGGCAAAGCGTTGCTTGAGCTGATCAGCCGGCAAGAAACGACCATCACTGCCCAGGTTTTCACTGAACGCCGCGCATTGCGCGCCAGGGATATGCCCGGCAATCGGGTCGATGGGTTCTACTTCGCCACGAAAGCGCGGCTGGGCGCGGGCGTCGATCAAGGTCAGGCCGGGTTGGCCCAGGCGTTTTTGCAGGTGTTCGGCATCCAGCAACAGACGATGATCCGGCGTACCGGCGAAGGTACCTGGCTCAACCACGGGCGCGTCCAGGCTCAGGGGGAAACCGGCGGCATGCCAGGCCTTGAGGCCACCATCCAGAATGAACACGCCATCACGCTTGCCCAGCCAGGCCAGCAACCACCAGGCACGGGCGGCGTAGGCTCCGGGGCCGTCGTCATACAGCACCACATCGGTGTCGGCACTGATACCCCAGGCCCGCAGTTGCCTGGCGAACGTGTCCGCCGCCGGCAAAGGATGACGACCGGTCACGCCCTTGGTCACCGGGCCGCTCAGGTGGCGCTCCAGGTCGGCGTATTGCGCGCCCTCGATATGCCCTTCGGCGTAACTGCACAAGCCATAGTCGGGGTCTTCCAGGGCAAAGCGGCAATCCAGGATCACCCACCCGCTCGACTGTTGGCGCTCGGCCAATTGCTGGGGGCTGATCAGTTGGGCAAGCGGCATGACTGACTCCTGTGAATACAAAGGGGAAAGGTCTTACTTCACTTCTTCCAGTGCCTGATTCAACGGCACGTAAAACTCTTTGAACAAGGCGTCCACCGCCTCTTTGGCCTGTGGCGTGACAAACCCCGCCTCCAGCACCAGCACCTGATAGACCCCACGCTTGATCGCCTCGGCGCTCAGGTGGGTGGATTTTTCATTGGTGGTACACAAAAAGCGCACCCACGAGGTGAGGATGATCCACGCATTCAGGGTCAGGGCTTCTGTTTGCACCGGGTCCATATTGAGAATGCCGGCATCGACAAAGCCCTGGTAGATCGCGCCGCCCTGGATCAGGCAACGCTGGGAAAAACGCCGGTAGCCGGTCGCCAGTTCCGGGTCGCTCTCCAGCAGGTGTTCGAGGTCGCGATGCAGGAAGCGATAACGCCACATGCCAGCCAATACGGCTTGCAGGTAAAAGCGTTTATCCTCCACCACCATCGTGCGTCCCTGGGGTGGGCGCAGGAAACTGTCTACCAACGCTTCATATTCGCGGAACAGCACGGCGATGATCGCCTGCTTGTTAGGGAAGTGGTAGTACAGGTTGCCCGGGGAAATTTCCATGTGGGCGGCAATGTGGTTAGTACTGACACTGCGCTCGCCCTGCTGGTTAAAAAGCTCCAGGCTGGTTTGCACAATGCGCTCGCTGGTCTTTACTCGTGGTGCCATAGGGGATCAGCTTCTATACACGGGATGGGGCATCTTACGGCCTAACCCGGCCAGGATAAATCTGGATGTTACTGCAATGTTATTTGACAATTTAGAGCAATGACTCTAAAAATCCAGGCAGACCAATAACAATCGGTGCCGCGCCATGTCTGCCAACGTTGCCTACCTGCAAGATTCCCAGGCGCTGGATCAACTCCAGGACCTGTTCGACGCCCAATGCCGCGCCTATGCCGCCAACCCGATGCCGCCGGCCGGGCAGCGCCAGCAATGGCTCAAGGCTCTGCGGGATCTGCTGAGCGACGAACGCCAGGCGCTGATCAATGCGATCAGCCAGGATTTCAGCCATCGCAGCGCCGACGAAACCCTGTTTGCCGAATTGATGCCTAGCCTGCATGGCATTCACTACGCGAGCAAACACCTCAAGGGCTGGATGAAACCTTCCCGCCGCGCTGTAGGCATTGCCTTCCAGCCCGCCTCAGCCAAAGTCATTTACCAGCCACTGGGCGTCGTCGGCGTCATCGTGCCGTGGAACTACCCGCTTTACCTGGCCATCGGCCCGCTGGTTGGGGCATTGGCTGCCGGTAACCGGGTGATGCTCAAGCTCAGCGAGTCCACGCCGGCCACCGGTGAGCTGCTCAAGGCGTTGCTGGCCAAGATCTTCCCCGAGGACCTGGTGTGCGTCGTGCTGGGCGAAGCTGACGTGGGCATGGCGTTTTCCAAGTTGCGCTTCGATCACCTGCTGTTCACCGGCGCTACCAGCATAGGCAAGCACGTGATGCGTGCGGCGGCCGAAAACCTCACGCCGGTGACCCTGGAGCTGGGCGGCAAATCGCCAGCCATTGTCTCGGCCGACGTGCCGCTCAAGGATGCTGCCGAACGCATCGCCTTCGGCAAAGCCTTGAACGCCGGACAAACCTGCGTGGCGCCGGATTATGTGCTGGTACCGGAAGATCGCGTGGAGGGCTTTGTCGAGGCCTATTCCAAAGCCGTGCGCGGGTTTTATCCGACGCTGGCCGACAACCCGGACTACACCGCCATCATCAACGAGCGCCAACTGGCCCGGCTCAATGCCTACGCCAAGGACGCCACCGACAAAGGCGCCACCTTGATCCCGCTGTACGAGCAAGGCCAGGCGCGGCGGATGGCCCACAGCCTGCTGTTGAATGTCAGCGACGACATGACCGTGATGCAGGACGAAATCTTCGGCCCGCTCCTGCCCATCGTGCCGTATCGCGGCCTTGACCAAGCCTTTGCCTACATCAACCAGCGCCCTCGCCCACTGGCCTTGTATTACTTCGGCTACAACAAAGGCGAACAAGCGCGGGTGCTCCACGAAACCCATTCCGGCGGTGTGTGCCTGAACGACACCTTGCTGCACGTCGCCCAGGACGATATGCCGTTCGGTGGCATCGGCCCGTCAGGCATGGGCCATTACCACGGTCACGAAGGTTTCCTGACGTTCAGCAAGGCCAAGGGTGTGCTGGTCAAACAGCGCCTGAACGCAGCGAAGTTGATCTACCCGCCCTATGGAAAGTCGATCCAGAAGCTGATCCAGAAGCTGTTTATCCGCTGATAACCGCTACCTTCGGGACTATAAAAACAATGAACCCCAGCCTGACTGATTCACCCGCGCTGTCACGGCGCGGCGTCTTGAAAATCGGCCTGTGTGCCAGCGCCTTCCTCGCCACCGCCGGGTTGGGCGCCAGCCTCAGTGGTTGCTCCAGCAGTACGCCGGCCAGCGGCTTTGCGATGTTGCGCACCAGCGACTTGCCGTTCTTGCGGGCGGTGATCCCGGTGCTGCTAGAAGGCGCGGCCAGTGCCGAACAAGTGCTTGCAGGTATTGAGGGCACCCTGAAAAAGCTCGATTACAGCCTGCAGCACTTGTCGCCCGAGATGTTCAAGCTCACCCAGCAATTATTCGACGTACTGGGCATGGGCATCACCCGTGGCCCGCTGACCGGTATCTGGGGCAGTTGGGAAAATGCCAGCAGCGAACAGATCCGCAATTTCCTGCACCGCTGGGAAAACAGTTACCTGAACCTTTTGCGCATGGGCCAGGGCTCGCTGCTCAAACTGGTGATCATGGCCTGGTACTTCCGGCCCGAGTCCTGGGCCCATTGCGGCTACCCCGGCCCGCCCAAGATCTAGCCTGGGCAATCCCCCAAGATTGCATCTTCCGACAAGAATAAGAGAGCACACCTATGCCCGTACCCGATCTGTTCCGCGACGGCCTGGCCCGTGGCTGGAAAACCCACAATGGCGCCGCCCTGGATCACGACCTGACCCTGGAAGCGGATGTCGCCATCATCGGCAGCGGCGCCGGGGGCGGTACCACCGCCGAAATCCTCAGCGCCGCCGGCTACAAAGTGTTGCTGATCGAAGAAGGCCCGCTCAAGACCAGTAGTGATTTCAAGCTGCTGGAAGACGAAGCCTACGCCAGCCTTTACCAGGAAGGCATCGGCCGCATGAGCAAGGACGGCGCTATCACCATCCTGCAGGGCCGGGCGGTGGGCGGTACCACCTTGATCAACTGGACCTCCAGCTTTCGCACCCCTGACGCTACCCTCTCGCATTGGGCCAGCGAATATGCGGTCAAAGGCCACAGCAGCGCCGAAATGGCGCCCTGGTTCGAAAAAATGGAACAGCGCCTGGGCATCGCGCCCTGGGCGCTGCCGCCGAATGCCAACAACGATGTGATCCGCAAAGGCTGTGAAAAGCTCGGCTACAGCTGGCATGTGATCCCGCGCAATGTGCGCGGCTGCTTCAACCTGGGGTATTGCGGCATGGGCTGCCCGGTCAACGCCAAGCAGTCAATGCTGGTGACGACCATCCCGTCCACCCTGGAAAAGGGCGGCGAACTGCTTTACCTGGCCCGCGCCGAACGGCTCACATACAGCGGCGACACCATCAGCAGCCTCGAATGCGTGGCCATGGACGAACGCTGCGTAGCGCCAACAGGGCGCAAGATCAGGGTGAAAGCCAAGCACTATGTGCTGGCGGGCGGCGGCATCAACAGCCCGGCCCTGCTGATGCGCTCCGACGCGCCCGACCCACACTCGCGGCTGGGCAAGCGCACCTTCCTGCACCTGGTCAATTTCTCCGCCGGGCTGTTCGACGAGGTGATCAACCCCTTCTACGGTGCGCCGCAATCCATCTACTCCGACCACTTCCAATGGCAGGACGGCACTACCGGCAAAATGTCCTACAAACTGGAAGCACCGCCCCTGCATCCAGGCCTGGCAAGCACCCTGTTTGGTGGCTATGGCAACCAGAACGCCTTGGACATGAACCAATTACCCCACACCCACGCCATGCTCGCCCTGCTGCGCGACGGCTTTCACCCCGACAGCCCAGGCGGCACGGTGGAGTTACGCGGTGACGGCACGCCAGTGCTCGACTATCAGGTCTCGCCCTACGCCTGGGACGGCCTGCGCCGGGCCTTCCACAGCATGGCCGAGATTCAGTTCGCGGCGGGGGCCAAATCGGTCAAGCCCCTGCATCACGACGCGCGCTTTGTGAACAACTTGGCCGAAGCGCGCAGCGTGATCGACGGTCTGAACCTGGAACTGCATCGCACCACCCTGGGCAGCGCCCACGTGATGGGCGGTTGCGCCATGGGTGAAGACCCAAAAAATGCCGTTGCCGACAGCCTGGGTCGCCATCATCAGTTGCGCAACCTGTCGATCCACGATGGCTCGCTGTTCCCCACCAGCATTGGCGCCAACCCGCAATTGTCGGTGTACGGACTGACCGCGCAACTGGCGAGCGCATTGGCCGAACGTCTGAAAACGGCATGAAAAGACAGGGTATTCACGGTATCTATCTACATAAGTCGACTTGGCCCACCGGTAATGCTGCGATACCATCCGGTTCCCCAACGGACTCCGCCAGGACGACGCGATGAACCGAGTGTTGTACCCAGGTACCTTCGACCCGATTACCAAAGGCCATGGCGATCTGGTCGAACGCGCCTCTCGCCTGTTCGACCATGTGATCATCGCGGTCGCGGCCAGCCCCAAGAAAAACCCGCTGTTTCCCCTGGAACAACGTGTGGAGCTGGCGCAAGAGGTCACCAAGCACCTGCCGAATGTGGAAGTAGTGGGCTTTTCGACATTGCTGGCGCATTTCGCCAAGGAGCAGAACGCCAATGTGTTCCTGCGTGGCCTGCGTGCGGTGTCGGACTTCGAATACGAATTCCAGCTGGCCAACATGAACCGCCAATTGGCGCCGGACGTGGAAAGCCTGTTCCTCACGCCGTCGGAGCGTTATTCGTTCATTTCCTCGACGTTGGTTCGTGAAATCGCTGCTTTGGGCGGAGATATCACCAAGTTCGTGCATCCAGCTGTAGCAGACGCACTGACATTGCGCTTCAAGAAGTAAGGCTCATTGTGGCGAGGGAGCTTGCTCCCGCTGGACTGCGCAGCAGTCCCAATCCTTTCATCCCTCACCACAGAGACAGGCTCGCACTGCGGGCGTCAATGCGGCACAATTGCGCGCATTAGTTTTCAGATGCCTTGGCAGAGTGCCCTGGCAGGAGTTTCCATGTCCCTGATCATCACCGACGATTGCATCAATTGCGACGTCTGCGAACCCGAGTGCCCGAACGCCGCCATTTCCCAGGGCGAAGAGATCTACGTGATCGACCCTAACCTGTGCACCCAGTGCGTCGGTCACTACGACGAACCGCAGTGCCAGCAGGTATGCCCGGTGGATTGCATTCCGCTGGACGAGGCACACCCTGAGACTGAAGAGCAGTTGATGGAGAAGTACCGCAAGATTACCGGTAAGGCCTAAGCCTCTTCATTGCCCGTAAGGGCCTCATCGCAGGCAAGCCAGCTCCCACACCTGGATATATGAATACATTCAAATGTGGGAGCTGGCTTGCCTGCGATAGCAATATCAGCCTTCACCCAGCAATCAGCTCTGACACCTGGGGCAAAACACACTCGCCCGCTGCCCCAGCACCACATTGCGCAGCTCAGTGCCGCAGACCTTGCATGCCTCGCCGCCCCGGCCATACACGAACAGTTCCTGCTGGAAATACCCCGGCTGCCCATCGCCGCCGATAAAGTCCCGCAACGTGGTGCCGCCCCGCTCGATGGCAGCAGCCAGCACCCGCTTGATTTCAATCGCCAGCTTCAAATATCGCCCGCGTGAAATCCCGCCAGCGGCGCGGCGTGGGTCAATCCCCGCTGCAAACAGCGCCTCGGTCGCATAGATATTGCCCACGCCCACCACCACCGCGTTGTCCATGATGAACGGCTTCACCGCCATGGACTTACCGCGAGACAGCTGGAACAAGCGCTCGCCATCAAACAGGTCGGTCAACGGCTCCGGCCCCAGCCGCATCAGCAGCTCATGGTTGTGCGGGTCGTGGCTCCAGAGCATCGCACCGAAGCGCCGCGGGTCGGTGTAGCGCAGGGCCATGCCCGATTCCAGCTCGATATCCACGTGCTCATGCTTGGCCGCGGGCATGCCGACTTCCACCAGGCGCAAGTTGCCCGACATGCCCAGGTGGCTGATCAAGGTGCCCACTTCGGCATTGATCAACAGGTATTTGGCCCGGCGCTCCACCAGCACGATGCGCTGCCCTGACAGGCGCACATCCAGATCTTCCGGAATCGGCCAGCGCAGGCGCCGCTCACGCACTACCACGCGGCTGACGCGCTGGCCTTCCAGGTGCGGGGCAATGCCGCGTCGGGTGGTTTCGACTTCTGGTAACTCGGGCATATGTACCTCTTGAATGACGGGTCAGTGCGCGCCCAGTTCGCGGATCGACAACTTCAGGCTCTCGAAGTCGTAGTCCGACAGGCCCACGTAATCCAGCACCAGATGGCCGATGGCATTCCACTCGTGATCCACTGGCTGATTGCCCAGTACGCGATAGGACGAACAGATATGCTCGGCCATCTTCAAAATGGCCAGCAGGTTCTTGAGCTGTGGGTTGCGCGACGTCTCATCGCTGAAAATCGCCAGGGCGTTATGGTGATTGGCGATGGCGTCGGTGACATGCTCCGGCAGGCGCCAGGACTTGGCGGTGTAGTAGCCGACTACCGCATGGTTGGTGTGGAACGCTTTGTTTTCGGTGTCGACCACGCGGCAATCCGGGGCGGCATTGGCGTAGGCCTCTTCCAGCACCGCCATGTAATTGGGAAAGCGCTTGAGCATCAGCGGCACGCCACAATCATGGAACAGGCCCAAGGCATAGGCTTCGTCCACGGCCTGGGAACCGGTGCGCTTGGCCAGGGTGAGGCAGGTCATGGCCACATCCTGGGCGGTGTCCCAGAAGCGGTTGAGGGTGACGATGGTGTCGTCGCACATCTCACCCTTGATCGACTGCGCGTTGATCAAATTGATGATCGAACGGCTGCCCAGCAGGTTCACCGCACGCTGGATCGAAGCGATCTTATTGCTCAGGCCGTAATACGGCGAATTGACGATCTTCAGCAGTGCACCGGACAAGCCCGGGTCCTGGGAGATCAACCTTGCAATCACTTCCAGGTCCGGGTCGGGCATATACTGCTCCATCTGCAAATCCACCATGATTTGCGGTTGAGGCGGCACGCTGATGCCTTGCAGGGCCTGTTGGATCTGCTCGGGGGAAAGCTCTTGGGACATAAGTACACACTCTGGGCTAGGCGCGAATTCTACCCCTTATGCCGATGTGGCCGACACCCAAAAACCCAAGTGAAACCCGATCGAATGTGGGAGCTGGCTTGCCTGCGATAGCCTCACCACCGTACGTCTGATACACCGCGCCGCCCGCATCGCAGGCAAGCCAGCTCCCACATGAAAGAGTGCGCAAAGGGTATACTCCCGCTCTTTTTTCCGGAGCGACGTCATGTCCCTGCCAAGCCTGCGTCTCAAAGCCAACGCCGATCGTCGTTTGCGCAACGGCCACCTGTGGGTCTACAGCAACGAAATCGACGTGGCCGCCACCCCACTCCACGGCTTCCAGGCAGGCGACCAGGCTATCCTGGAAGCGGCCGGCGGCAAGACCCTGGGCATCGTGGCCATGAGCCCGAACAACCTGATCTGCGCCCGCCTGCTGTCGCGCGACATCAAGTTGCCGCTGGACAAGTCGCTGCTGGTGCACCGCCTCAACGTCGCGCTGTCCCTGCGTGACCGCCTGTTCGACAAGCCGTTCTACCGCCTGGTCTACGGTGATTCCGACCTGCTGCCGGGCCTGGTGGTCGACCGTTTCGGCGACATCCTGGTGGTACAGATCGCCTCGGCGACCATGGAAGCGCATAAAGAAGATGTGATCGCCGCGCTGACCCAGGTGCTCAAGCCCAGCGGCATCCTGTTCAAGAACGACTCCGCCGCACGCGACGCCGAAGGCCTCAACCGCTACGTCGAAACCGTATTCGGCCTGGTGCCGGAGTGGGTGGCGCTGGAAGAGAACGGCGTCAAGTTCGAAGCCCCGGTGATCCAGGGCCAGAAAACCGGCTGGTTCTACGACCACCGCATGAACCGCGCCCGCCTGGCCCCGTATGCCAAGGGCAAGCGAGTACTGGACCTGTACAGCTACATCGGCGGCTGGGGCGTGCAGGCTGCAGCCTTCGGAGCCAGTGAAGTGTTCTGCGTCGACGCTTCGGCCTTCGCCCTCGACGGCGTAGAGCGCAACGCCGCGCTGAACGGCTTTGCCGAGAAGATGACCTGTATCGAAGGCGACGTCTTTGAAGCGCTTAAAGAACTGAAAGCCAGCGAAGAACGCTTCGACGTGATCGTCGCCGACCCACCGGCCTTCATCAAACGCAAAAAAGACATGAAAAACGGCGAAGGCGCCTACCGCCGCCTCAACGAGCAAGCCATGCGCCTGCTCAGCAAGGACGGCATCCTGGTCAGCGCGTCGTGCTCGATGCACCTGCCGGAAGACGATCTGCAGAACATCCTGCTGACCAGCGCCCGCCACCTGGACCGCAATATCCAGATGCTCGAACGCGGCGGCCAGGGCCCGGACCACCCGGTGCACCCGGCGATTGCCGAAACGCGCTATATCAAGAGCATTACGTGCCGGTTGTTGCCCAATAGCTGATTAAAACCGACCCCTTCGTAGGAGCGAGCTTGCTCGCGAAGAACGAATAGACCCCACGGGCTACCTGATAGCGCTGCGTTATCGTTGTCGATCTTCGCGAGCAAGCTCGCTCCTACAGGGAAGGGAGCCTTATAGCCAGATGGCGTCCCATAGTGGGTATTGGCCAATGTGCTCGACCAAGCCTGCGCGCAAGGGGTTTGCGACGATGTAGCGAGCCATTGCCTTCAAGTCTTCCCCACGGTGCAGCGCTCGGTCGAAATAGCCTTTTTGCCAAAGCACTCCGAAGGACTGTCTTGCCTTATTGACTGCACGGGCACTTCGCGATTTGGTTCGCTGCATGAGCCTGGGCAAATCGCCGTTGTGCAATTCCACCAGCCAGTGGAAATGATCGGGCATGACCACCCAGGCTAATGATGTTGCATCTCCTTCTTCCTGAGCCTTTCTGAATTCGCGGACCAGCAAGCGACCGATAAGCCAGTCTTGAAAAATGTGTTGCCGTTGATGGGTGACAGCCGTTAGCAAGTAGATACGGCCCGATTCTGAATAGCGCCCTTTACGCAGTCGATGAGCATTTTGCTGGGTGGACATTCCTTCGTCCTCTTCTGTGATTGGAAGATAAACGGTAGGAGCCAGCGCGCCAGCGAGGCCTTAAACAGTGGTTCCAGATATGTCTTGCCGTTGTAGGAGCGAGCTTGCTCGCGAAAAACGAATAGTCACCCCGGTCCACCTGATAGCACTGCGTCATCGTTGACGATTTTCGCGAGCAAGCTCGCTCCTACAAGAAGTCGGTGTAGAATCGGCCCTATTCATCGCCAGTCATCCCCCGGCGGGTTTATGAGCTCGAGGCCCAAGCAAGCGGCGATCCCGCGACGCGAGTGGCAACTTCCGGACACACGGCCATTTTCTGAGTGTTCCAGTCGTCAATTAGAAGCTCACTCCCCTTTAGTACTTGATTAGCCGCCCGGAGTGCTCCAATGCCTGATTACCGCTCGAAAACATCCACCCACGGCCGCAACATGGCCGGTGCGCGCGCACTGTGGCGTGCCACGGGGATGAAAGATGACGACTTCAAGAAGCCGATCATCGCGATTGCCAACTCTTTCACCCAGTTCGTGCCGGGCCATGTCCACCTCAAGGACCTGGGCCAACTGGTCGCCCGCGAGATCGAACGCGCCGGTGGCGTGGCTAAAGAATTCAACACCATCGCCGTGGACGACGGCATCGCCATGGGCCATGACGGCATGCTGTATTCCCTGCCGAGCCGCGAGATCATCGCTGACTCCGTGGAGTACATGGTCAACGCCCACTGCGCCGACGCCATTGTGTGCATCTCCAACTGCGACAAGATCACCCCCGGCATGTTGATGGCTGCCTTGCGCCTGAACATCCCGGTGATCTTCGTCTCCGGCGGGCCGATGGAAGCCGGCAAGACCAAACTCGCCTCCCACGGCCTCGACCTCGTCGACGCCATGGTGATCGCCGCCGATTCCAGCGCTTCTGACGAGAAGGTCGCCGAATACGAGCGCAGCGCCTGCCCGACCTGCGGTTCGTGCTCCGGCATGTTCACCGCCAACTCGATGAACTGCCTGGTGGAAGCCCTGGGGCTCGCCTTGCCGGGCAACGGTTCCACACTGGCCACTCACAGCGACCGTGAGCAGTTGTTCCTGCAGGCCGGCCGTACCATCGTCGAGCTGTGCAAGCGTTACTACGGCGAGAACGATGAGTCGGTGTTGCCGCGCAATATCGCCAACTTCAAGGCGTTCGAAAACGCCATGACCCTGGACATCGCCATGGGCGGTTCCACCAACACCATCCTGCACCTGCTGGCCGCCGCCCAGGAAGCCGAGATCGATTTCGACCTGCGCGACATCGACCGCCTGTCCCGTCACGTGCCGCAACTGTGCAAGGTCGCGCCGAACATCCAGAAGTACCACATGGAAGACGTGCACCGCGCCGGCGGGATCTTCTCGATCCTCGGCTCCCTGGCTCGTGGCGGCCTGCTGCATACCGACCTGCCAACCGTGCACAGCAAGTCCATCGCCGAAGGCATCGCCAAATGGGACATCACCCAGACCGACGACGAAGCCGTGCACACCTTCTTCAAGGCCGGCCCGGCCGGTATCCCCACCCAGACCGCGTTCAGCCAGTCGACCCGCTGGGACACCCTGGACGACGACCGTGAAAACGGCTGCATCCGCAGTGTCGAGCACGCCTACTCGCAAGAAGGCGGCCTGGCCGTGCTGTACGGCAACATCGCTCTGGATGGCTGCGTGGTGAAAACGGCGGGCGTGGATGAGTCCATCCACGTCTTCGAAGGCCGCGCCAAGATCTACGAAAGCCAGGACAGCTCGGTACGCGGCATCCTCGCGGACGAAGTCAAGGAAGGCGATATCGTGATCATCCGCTACGAAGGCCCTAAAGGCGGCCCGGGTATGCAGGAGATGCTTTACCCCACGTCCTATCTGAAATCCAAAGGCCTGGGCAAAGCCTGCGCCCTGCTGACCGACGGCCGTTTCTCCGGCGGCACGTCGGGCCTGTCCATCGGCCACGCTTCCCCGGAAGCTGCTGCCGGCGGCGCGATTGGCCTGGTGCAGGATGGCGACAAGGTGCTGATCGACATTCCAAACCGCTCGATCAACCTGTTGATCAGCGATGAAGAACTGGCGGCACGCCGGGTTGAGCAGGACAAGAAAGGCTGGAAGCCGGTGGAGAAGCGTCCGCGTAAAGTCACCACCGCGTTGAAGGCCTACGCGTTGTTGGCCACCAGCGCCGACAAAGGTGCGGTACGCAACAAAGCCATGCTCGACGGCCTGTAAGCCCCGCGCATAAAAAAGCCCCGCCAGGTGCGGGGCTTTTTTTGTCTGCAGAAAATCCCCAAGACATTGGAGATCAAATGTGGAAGCTGGCTTGCCTGCGATTGCATCACCTCGGAGTATATGAAGTACCGAGGTGTGTGCATCGCAGGCAAGCCAGCTCCCACAGTGACTGCACTTCGACTTAAGGCTCTTTACTGAATCTCCTCCGGTTTCACGATCACCCAGTTCTTGTCCGCCGTCACCGGTAGCCCTTCCTTGGCTTGCGCCGCCGCGTGCTTGGCGATCATGCCGTTGAGTTGGGTCATGTACTTGTCTTTGCGGTTGATCCACAGGTGGACGCCGCCCTTGGCCACGTCCACATCGTGGAACAGCATGTAGCCGTCGCTGGTCGGTGTGTCACCGCCGACAATCACTGGTTTTTTCCATTCGTCGATGTAGGTTAGGATCGCCGCGTGCTTGCCGGCCATCCAGGTCGCCGGGGTCCACAGGTAGGGGGTCAGTTCCAGGCCGAGGTTGCTATTCTCGTCATACTTGCCAGCAGTGATCTGTTTGCGTGCGGTGGTCAGCTCGCCGGTCTTGCGATCCTTGAGCAAGGTGGTCACGCCGATGACGTTCTCGGGTTTGACGTTGTAGCCGTACTTCGGATCAGCCGCGACCATGCGCACCAGCTCCTCGGACGCGGCGGTCATCACATAGACCTCGATGCCGTTTTCCATCAGTTTGTTGTACAGCTCGGCCTGGCCGGTGAAAACTTTCGGCGGCTGTACCTCGGTTTTTTTCACCACGTCGCCTTCGAAATAGCTGACCGGCACGGGCTTGCCGGAGGCCATCAGCTCGTCGACCTGCACTTTGAGTTCCTTGAGGGTGAAGCCGGAAAAAATCTGCGCAACCCAGGGGTAGCAGACCATGTCGTCGACTTCGCACAGGCGATAGTAGTAGCTGAACAGACTTTCCTTATGGTCGGCGGTGTCTTTGAAGGGGATAAGCTTGAGCGAAGGGTCCATGGTTTCGCGGGTGATCAGGCCCTTGTTTTCCATGAACGGCAGCAGCGACTCTTCAAGGTCATAGCGGTAGCTGGTGTTGTCCATGTCGAACACCGCGTAGTTACCCTTGTTGGCATTGGCGGCGATCATTTCGTTGAGTTGTTTGGCGGCAGGTGCCGGCCAGTGTTTCAACTCGGTGGCGGCAAACGCCTGGCTGGCGAGCCCGAGGCAAAAGGCGGCGGATAACAGTAGTTTCGGCGCGAGCTTCATAGGCGTTGTCTCCCTCAAGTGAAAGACATCGACGCTAACAAATCCGTATGACAGTTATCGCCCGAGCGCGACCGCGGACGTCGCGATTGCGCCAAGGGCATACGCCTGAGCGTCAAACGCTTATTCCAAAAACGACAGTCGCCATTCCATATTGGTATTAAATCAATATATTTCAAGCTGTTAGGCTTCCCGGTTCGCAATCGCAGGCTCACGCGATTGGCTGCCTTCTCAACGGAGCTTCAATGAATCTGCCCCTGATTCTCAATTTATTGGTGTTCGTGGCCCTGTTGCTGGGCCTGGCACAAACCCGCCGTACTAACTGGAGCCTGGCCAAGAAGGTGCTGTTCGCCCTGGTGCTTGGCGTGCTGTTCGGTGCGGCGTTGCATACGATCTACGGCGACGGCAACCCGGTGCTCAAAGCTTCGATCGGCTGGTTTGACCTGGTCGGCAACGGCTATGTGCAGCTGCTGCAAATGATCGTGATCCCGCTGGTATTCGCCTCAATCCTCAGTGCCGTGGCGCGCCTGCACAACGCCTCGTCCCTGGGCAAGATCAGCTTCCTGACCATCGGCACGCTGCTGTTCACCACGGCCATCGCGGCCCTGATCGGCATTGGCCTGACCAACCTGTTCGGCCTCACTGCCGAAGGCCTGGTGGCCGGCACCCAGGAAATGGCGCGCCTGCAAGTGATCCAGAGTGATTACGCAGGCAAGGTTGCCGACCTGAATATCCCGCAGTTGCTGCTGTCGTTCGTACCGGCCAACCCGTTCGCCGACCTGGCCCGGGCCAAGCCGACGTCGATCATCAGCGTGGTGATTTTCGCCGCGTTCCTTGGGGTTGCCGCGCTGCAACTGCTCAAGGACGACGTGGAAAAAGGCCAGAAAGTCCTTAACGCCATCGACACCCTGCAAGCCTGGGTGATGCGCCTGGTGCGCCTGGTGATGAAGCTGACCCCCTACGGTGTGCTGGCGCTGATGACCAAAGTGGTCGCCGGTTCCAACCTGCAAGACATCATCAAGCTGGGCAGTTTCGTGGTGGTGTCGTACCTGGCCCTGGGCCTGATGTTCGTGGTGCACGGCCTGCTGCTTTCCCTGGCCGGGATCAACCCGCTGCGCTTCTTCCGCAAGGTGTGGCCGGTACTGACCTTTGCCTTTACCAGCCGTTCCAGCGCTGCAAGCATCCCGCTGAGCATTGAAGCGCAGACCCGTCGCCTGGGCATCCCGCAATCCATCGCCGGCTTCGCCGCCTCGTTTGGCGCGACCATCGGCCAGAACGGTTGTGCCGGTCTTTACCCTGCGATGTTGGCGGTGATGGTCGCGCCGACTGTGGGCATCAACCCCTTGGACCCGCTGTGGATCGCGACCCTGGTGGCGATAGTGACCTTGAGTTCGGCGGGCGTTGCCGGCGTAGGCGGCGGTGCGACCTTTGCCGCGCTGATCGTGCTGCCGGCCATGGGCTTGCCGGTGTCACTGGTGGCGCTGTTGATTTCCGTGGAACCGCTGATCGACATGGGCCGCACGGCGTTGAACGTCAATGGTTCGATGACGGCGGGTGCGATTACCAGCCAGATCATGGGGCAGACGGATAAGGCCTTGCTGGATGCCGATGAGCATGCCGAGTTAGCGCAGGTCTGATAGACCGCTATCGCAGGCAAGCCAGCTCCCACATTTGAATGTATTCACACATCAAACTGTGGGCGCTGGCTTGCCTGCGATGCTTTTAGGCTTTTTCCCACACTTCGAAGTTGTAGGCCGGCTTATCACCTTCAGCCGGATTCTCGACATTCGACACCAGCTTCCACTGGTTCATATCAAACTCTGGAAACCACGCATCCCCTTCCGGGCTCAGCGCCACGCGGGTCAGGTACAAGCGATCGGCCTGTTCCAGCCCCTGTGCATACAACTGCGCGCCGCCGATCAGCATCAGCTCGTCCACGCCTTGCGCCTTGGCCCATTCCTCAGCCCGCTCTACCGCCGCGTCCAGTGACGGAAACACTTGCGCACCTTCCAGCACAAGATCGGTCTGACGGCTGACCACCAGGTTCAAGCGCCCCGGCAGCGGTCGGCCCAGGGAATCCCAGGTCTTGCGCCCCATGATGATCGGCTTGCCAAGGGTGGTGGCTTTGAAATATTTGAAATCCCCCGGCAAATGCCAGGGCATGCTGTTGTCGACGCCGATCACACGGTTTTCACCGAGGGCTGCGATCAGGCTTAAGGGGAGAGTTTTTTTCATGGCGACGAGAATACCAGAGCGGCGAGCCAGCGGTTATGCTCCAACCTCATCAACACGACAGGACGGCGCGTGACTGCACTGAACCCGCTGCACAGACTTTGGCTGACAGAAACCGTGCGCCTGCGGGAAGAACACGCCGGCCCCCTGGAAGACCTGGAAGCCAACCGCTTGGCCCGCACCGCCGGGGGCGACCTGGCCACGCGCATCCAGCAGCGTGCGCTGCACTTGGCCGAGCGCGATGGTTTGGCCGCCGCGCTCAGCCGCTGGCTGCAAGGCGCACGCCTGGCGCTGTTGTTACTGGCGGCGGTCGCCGTCGTCAGCGGCGCCGGTTTGGCGTTCGCCGCGCTGGGTAATGGCCTGGCCCCGGTGAATGTGTTCTGGGCCTTGGGCAGCCTGCTCGGCCTGAACCTGATCTTGCTGATCAGTTGGGCCCTGGGCCTGCTGTTTGCCGGCGAACACAGCGCCAGCCTTGGCCGGCTGTGGTTGTGGCTCAGCGAGAAACTGGCCCGTGACGCCAAGGCCGCGCAACTGGCCCCGGCGTTGTTGCTGTTGCTGCAACGGCAAAAACTCAATCGCTGGGCGGTGGGTGCGCTGGTCAACAGCTTGTGGTTGCTGGCCTTGCTCAGCGCCCTGGTGATCCTGCTGACTCTGCTCGCCACCCGCCGCTACGGGTTTGTGTGGGAAACCACCATTCTCGGCGCCGATACCTTTGTCGCCGTGACCCAGGCCCTCGGCACACTCCCGGCTCTGCTCGGTTTCAATGTGCCCACCGTGGAGATGATCCGCGCCAGCGGCGACTCCGCGCTGAATATCGAAAGCGCCCGCCAGGCCTGGGCGGCCTGGCTGGTGGGCGTGTTGCTGGTCTACGGTCTGCTGCCGCGGTTGATCCTTGCCTTGCTGTGCCTGTGGCGATGGAAACGCGGGCGCGCAGCGTTGCACCTGGACCTCAACCTGCCCGGTTACGCCCAACTGCGCGAACGCCTGATGCCCAGCAGCGAGCGCCTGGGGGTCAACGATGTGGCGCCCGAACACCTGCACCCGATCAGCGGCGGCGCAAGTGAGCTGGAGAGTGATGGCGCCTTGCTGGTCGCCATCGAACTCGACGACCAACACCCTTGGCCCCCCAAACTGCCTGCCAACGTCAAGAACGCCGGCATCCTCGACAGCCGCGAATCACGCAACAAACTGCTGGAGCAACTCAGCCGTTTCCCTCCCGCGCGCCTGGCCATCGCCTGTGACCCGCGCCGCTCGCCCGACCGTGGCAGCCTGGCGCTGATCGCCGAGCTGGCACGCAGCGCCACCGACACCCGCGTATGGCTGCTGCAGGCACCACCGGGCCAGGCGCTGGACGCCGAGCGCCTGGGCGACTGGCATGCCGCGTTGCAACAGCTTGAAGTGTCGTTTGCCGATTGCGCGCCGCTCACTTGGCTGGAGACAGGTCATGACTAAACCGCTGAAACTCGCCGTGGTCGGCCATACCAACGTGGGCAAAACCTCATTGTTGCGCACCCTCACCCGCGATGTCGGCTTTGGCGAAGTGTCCCATCGCCCCAGCACCACGCGGCACGTGGAAGGTGCACGCCTATCGGTAGATGGCGAAGCTTTGCTGGAGCTGTACGACACTCCCGGCCTGGAAGACGCCATCGCCCTGCTCGATTACCTGGAACGCCTCGACCGCCCCGGCGAACGCCTGGATGGCCCTGCGCGGCTGGCGCGTTTCCTGGAAGGCAGCGAGGCGCGCCAGCGTTTCGAACAGGAAGCCAAGGTGCTGCGCCAGTTGCTGGCCTCCGATGCCGGCCTGTACGTGATCGACGCTCGCGAGCCGGTGCTGGCCAAGTACCGCGACGAACTGCAAGTGCTGGCCAGTTGCGGCAAGCCGTTGTTGCCGGTGCTCAACTTTGTCAGCAGCAGCGACCACCGTGAACCGGACTGGCGCGAAGCCCTGGCCCGCCTCGGCCTGCATGCGCTGGTGCGTTTCGACAGCGTGGCACCGCCCGAAGACGGCGAACGCCGGCTGTATGAAAGCCTGGCCCTGCTGCTGGAAAACTCACGGCCGCAGTTGGAACGCCTGATCCTCGATCAAGAAGCCCAGCGCCAGGCCCGCCAGCAAAGCGCCGCCCGCTTGATCGCCGAACTGTTGATCGACTGCGCGGCCTGCCGTCGCAATGTCGTCACCGAAGATGAACAGCAAGCCATCGGCGATTTGCGCAAAGCGGTGCGCCAACGGGAACAAAAGTGTGTTGATGCCCTGCTCAAGCTGTACGGCTTTCGCCCACAGGACGCGGCGGCCAGCGACCTGCCGCTACTGGATGGGCGCTGGGGCGACGACCTGTTCAACCCCGAAACCCTCAAGCAACTGGGCGTGCGGGTGGGTGGCGGGATCGCCGCCGGCGCAGCCGCCGGTGCGGGCGTGGACCTCCTGGTCGGCGGCCTGACGCTGGGCGCTGCTGCCCTGGCGGGCGCGATTGCCGGCGGTGCGCTGCAAACCGCGCGCAGCTACGGCAGCCGCCTGATGGGCAAGATCAAGGGCCAACGCGAACTCACCGTCGATGACAGCGTGCTGCGCCTGCTCGCCCTGCGCCAGCGCCAGTTGCTCAAGGCCCTGAACCTGCGCGGCCATGCGGCAATGCACAGCATCAAGGTCGACACGCCCCAGGACAAAACCTGGCGCGAGGGCAAACTGCCCGACGCCTTGAACAAGGCCCGCGCCTATCCGCAATGGTCGTCCCTCAATCCCCACGCCAAACTAAGCCAGGCCGAGCGTCAAGAACAGGTCGAAGCCCTTGCCATGCGCCTCGACGAGACCTAAGCAGTCATCAGCACCTGCCGGGCCTTGGCCTTAAGCACCTCAAGGTCCAGCACCGGCACCTGCATTTGCTTGGCCTGCTCGTCCCAGTGGCGCATACGCAAGCTCACGGCATACAACGGGTCTTGCTCAAAGGTCCGAGCCTCTTCTGCGCTCATGACGCCGCCTTGGTAAGCCAGAGTGCGACGGCTGGCTTCGCTCAAGCGGGCGAAATAGTCCGGTTGGCTGAAGGTCAGGTAACGCTTGGCTTGGACGTGGTATTCCACCAGCCTGGCCAGGCGTTCGCTGAAGCCTGCTCGGCGCAGGTAATCGGCGCCCAGCCGCTCGTGGCTGACCACGCCATAACCGCCCATGTTCGCGCCGCCCTGGCCGCAGAGATGGCCGATGTCGTGGAAAAACGCCGCCAGCACCACCTCGTCGTCAAAACCTTCGGCCATGGCCAATTGCGCGGCCTGGGACATGTGCTCGATTTGCGACACCGGCTCCCCGATGTAGTCAGCCGTGCCATGTTGCTCGTACAAGCCAAACACCTGGTCAATCGCCTGTTCCGGGCTCATCGCGTCGCGCCCCACAGTGTGCTGATATTACGCTCGGCCATCGCCGGCCCCACGCTCATCCCTACGCCGGTGTGCATCAAGGCAGCGCTGACGCCAGGTGCCGCCTGAACAAACGAAAAAGGCCCAGGCCCGCGCGAACCGTAGACGCCCTGCCAGCGCTCCACCACCTGGACCTTGCAACCCAGGGTCTGTTGCGCCAGTTCGATCAGCCAGTCATCCACCTGCTCGGCGTTGAAGGGCGACGGATCGCTGTCGTAATGGTGGGAGTCACCGATGATCAACTCGCCATGGGGCGTAGGGCTGATCAACAGGTGAATGCCGTGCTCGTGCAGGTACGGCGTTTCGCGCAAGATCTGCGCCTGCACCGCGGCCGCTTCCGGCAGGTCGGCAAAGGCGCCGTAGTGCACGCAGCTTAAGCCGGTGAGTAAGGCATGTTGCAGGTTCAGGTTGAGCACCGGCCGGGCGCGCAGCATTTGCAGGCGACAGGTTTGCGGGTTGAGCGCGGCGATGGCGTCGGCCAGCAGGGTTTGATAGTCATGGCCGGAGCAAACAATGATCTGCTCGCCGCGAAAGCGGCCTGCCGTGCTGTGCAACTGGCCCGGTTCAACCTCGCGCACCAAGGTAGAGAAGTGAAACTCCACGTTAAGCGCCTGGCTCAGGTAATGGATCAGCGCCGGGATCGCCTCGCGGGAGTACAACTGCTGGTCATCCTTGCCATGCAGGGCGGCGCGGTGATGGCGGAACTGGCCGGCGTACAGGTCGTTCATTGCAGCGCCTTGCAGCAGCTGGACGTTGTAGCCGTGCTCCCGCGCGCGCCCGGCGCAGAAGGCTTCGAGCAGATGCTCTTCGGCTTCGGTGCGGGCGAACAGGTAGGAGCCATTGCGCTTGAGCGCCAGGCCCGCCGCTTGCGCCCACTGGCCCCAGATTTCGCGGCTTTCCCGCGCCAGGTCGAGCATTGGCCCTGGTGGTTGACCGGTGACCAGTGCCTGGCCGAAGTTGCGCACTGAGGCGCCCAATGGCATGGCGCTGCGCTCGAACACCTTGACCTTGAGGCCGCGCCTGGCGGCGGCATAGGCGTGGGAGAGGCCGAGGATGCCGGCGCCGACGATCAGTAAATCGCTGTGTTGTGTCATGACATGATTTTCCTGTCCTTGAGGCCGCAATCGCAGGCAAGCCAGCTCCCACACTTGAACGGGTTCACACATCAAAATGTGGGAGCTGGCTTGCCTGCGATGAGGCCATCAGCCCTAACGAAAGCCCTACTGACCGGCTACCTTCTCCGACTTACCGTCATAACGCTTACGCCATTCGGCCAAGATGCTGTCACGGTTCTTGGAAGCCCAGATAAAGTCGTTCTTGATCAACCGTTGCTCATAGTCCGCCGGCAATTCGGTCTGCGGCTTGGCGATACCCGGTTGCGCGAGCACGGCGAAATTTTCCTTGTACAGGTCCATCGCCGCGGTGCTGGCAGAGAAGTCGGCGAGTTTTTTCGCCGCGTCGGCATGGGCAGTGCCCTTGATCACAGCGGTGGCTTCGATCTCCCAGCCCAGGCCCTCTTTGGGCAGGATGATCTCCAGCGGCGCGCCCTGGCGTTTGAGCTGAACCGCCGGGTATTCGAAGGAAATGCCTATCGGGAACTCACCGGACGCCGCCAGCTTGCACGGCTTGGAGCCGGAGTGAACGTACTGGCCGATGTTCCGGTGCAGGTCGTCCATGTACAGCCAGCCTTGCTTCTCGCCGAAGGTCTGGAGCCAGGCGCTGACATCCAGGAAGCCGGTGCCTGAAGACGCCGGGTTAGGCATCACGATCTTGCCCTTGTATTCGGGCTTGGTCAGGTCCTGCCAGCTCACCGGTTTGGTGAGGCCCTGCTTCTCGGCTTCGACGGTGTTGAAGCAGAGGGTGGCGGCCCACACGTCCATGCCCACCCAGGCCGGAGGGTTGGCGGCGTCGCGGTAGTTTTTACCGATCTTGTCCAAGTCCTTGGGCGCGTAGTTGTCGAGCATGCCTTGCTGATCGAGGATCGCCAGGCTGGAGGCGGCCAGGCCCCACACCACGTCAGCCTGGGGGCGGTCTTTCTCCGCCAGCAGTTTGGCGGTGATGATGCCGGTGGAGTCGCGCACCCACTTGATCTCGACGTCGGGATTGGCCTGTTCGAAAGCTTTTTTGTAGGTCTTCAATTGCTCGGCTTCAAGGGCCGTGTACACGGTCAACTCGGTCTTGGCGAAGGCATTCAGACTGAATGCCGTGAGGACTGCAGCGACCAGCGCCAGGGGCTTGAACATGGAGCACCTCCTTCAGGGATGTTTATTGGCCAGGTGCGCGCTGGCGCCAGGCTTGGGAGCGGCGCAGCGCGCCACGTGAAGCCCACGCCAGCAGCAGCGAGACGCTGGCCGAGGTGAACAGGATCAGGGTCGACATGGCCGCCGCGCCGCCCACATTGCCGGCGTCGTCCATGTTCAGCACCGCGACCGCGGCGAGGATGGTGTCGGGGCTGTAGAGGAAGATCGCGGCGGAGACGGTGGTCATCGCCGAGACAAACAGGTAGCGCAGGATGTCCAGCAGCGCCGGCAGACAGATCGGCACCGTGACGCGCAGATAATGGCGGTACAACGGTGCCTTGAGGGACAACGCGGCGGCTTCGAACTCGGCGTCCAACTGGCGCAAGGCGGTGGTTGCAGTCATCTGCGCGGTGGTCAGGTAGTGCGCAATGGTGCACACCACCAGCAACGCCATGCTGCCGTACAACACATGCAACGGGTTGCCGTTGAGGTTGAAGAAGAACACGTAGCCCAGCCCCAGGACCAGGCCCGGCACGGCCATCGGCACGAAGCTGAGCATGCGCAGCGCCAGGTTGAGGTTCTTCTGGCCCTTGGTCTTTTCCATCAGGTAGGCACCGGTGAAAATCAGCACGCTGCCGATCAACGCCGTGCACAGCGCCATGGTCAGGCTGTTGCGATAGGCCAGCCAGCCACCGCCGGCGGTGTCTTCGAATTGGTAGTGGTTGAGCGACAGCGACAGGTTGTACGGCCAGAATTTCACCAGCGAGGAGTACACCGCCATGCCGAACACCAGCAGCAACGCCGCGCAAATCAGCAGCACGACGGCCAGGTAGCACCCGTCGCGCAGCCGCGATGGCGCTGGCTGGAACACCTGGGCGCGGCCGCTCATCGCGTCGCCATGCCGACGGCGCAACCACGCATCCACGCCAAAGCTGAACAGCGCCGGCAGCAGCAACACCATGCCGATCAACGCGCCGCGACCGAACTGTTGCTGGCCCACCACCGCCTTGTAGGCTTCCAGCGCCAGCACCTGATAATCGCCGCCCACCACCACCGGTACTCCGAAGTCGGTGATGGTCAAGGTGAACACCAGGCAGAAAGCGGCGAACACCGCCTGGCGCGTGGCCGGCCAGGTAATGCTGCGAAACGCCCGGGCCGGGCTGGCGCCCATGCTCGAAGCGGCGTCGAACAAACGCGCATCCGCCAGGGACAACGCCGACAGCAAAATCATCAAGGCATGGGGAAAGGTGTAAATCACCTCACCGAGCACAATGCCCCAGAACCCATAGATATTTTCCGAGAACAAGCCGCGCAGCAGGCCCTGGTTGCCGAACAGATAAACCAGGGCAATGCCCGGCAGCATCGACGGCGCCATCAACGGCAGCAAGGACAGGCCGCGCCAGATGGACTTGCCGGGGATCAGCGTGCGTTGCAGGGCATAGGCAAACAAGTAGGCCAGCGGCACGACGATGGCCGCCACGCTGAGGGAAACTTTCAGGCTATTGCCCAGCAACCAATGAAAGTTGGCGCTGCTCAGCAGTTCGCGAGCGGCTACCAGGCCACCGCCCTGCCCGGCTTCGCTGCTGAAGCCGCGCCAGAAGATCGCCAACAGCGGCGACAGCACCGCCACCACTAACAGCCCCAGCCAGAGCCACTTGCCGCCGACCACGAAGAGGCGGTCGCCCCACTCGGCGCGGGACACCTGGCGCGGTACCGGCAATGTCATCACAGCCCCCATCTCAGGCAAACACCTGCAGGCTGCGCGGCGGCAACGCCACCCAGATGTCCTGGGCGCCCAGGCGCGGCATCGCTTCCGGCGCCAGTTCAGCCAGCAACGCATGGCCCGGCAATTGTTCCAGCTCAAAGCTCATGCGGCAGCGGTTACCGAGAAAGGTGATCTCGCGAACCTTGGCCGGGAAAAGGTTTTCTTCATGCACCAGCGGGTTGACGCAAATGGCTTCCGGGCGGCAGAACAAGCGGCCGGACTGGGCGACACCCGCGTCCTCAGCCAGGCGCATGTTCAACCCACCCACCTGGGCATGGCTGGCGCTGTTACGGCTGAACGGCAACCAGTTGCCCTGGCCGACAAACTCCGCCACGAACGGCGTGGCCGGGCGGTCGTAGATTTCCTGGGGCGTGGCGTACTGCTCGACCTTGCCGTTGTTCATCACGGCGATACGGTCGGCCATCAACATGGCTTCGTCCTGGTTGTGGGTCACCATCAAGGTGGTGATACCCAAGCGCCGCTGCAGTTGACGCAGCTCGGTGCACAGGTGCTCGCGCACCCGGGCATCGAGGGCCGACATCGGCTCATCCAACAGCAATAACGACGGCGCCGGCGCCAGTGCGCGGGCCAGGGCGACGCGCTGTTGCTGGCCGCCGGAGAGTTGGCCGGGGTACTTCTTTTCGCTGCCCACCAGGCCCACCAGCTCAAGCATCTGCGCGACCCGCTTGCGCACTTCATCGCGGCCGCTGCCGGTGAGGCCGTAGCCGATGTTCGCTTCAACGCTGAGGTTGGGAAACAACGCATAGGACTGGAACAGGATGCCGTAGTCCCGCGCCTGGGGTGGCAGCAGGGACACGTCCCGCTCGCCCAGGTAAAGCTCACCGCTGTCCTGGCGCTCCAGGCCGGCAATGCAGCGCAGCAGTGTGGTCTTGCCGCAGCCGGAAGGGCCCAGCAGACACACCAGCTCGCCGGCGGCGACGTCCAGGGAGACGTTGTCCAGCGCGGTGAAGGCGCCAAAGCGTTTCTGGATTGCGCGCACTTTCATCGGTGCGTCGGGTTGGGTCAGGGCTGTGTGCATGGTGGCACCTCATCGGACGGATGAAGGCCATGCTAGGAGGGCAATGCGTAGCGGGTGTGGCAGAAAGGCAAAAAGAGGTGATAGTGGTATTGGTGGATTTGTGTAGGACTCATGATCGTTCCCACGCTATGCGTGGGAATGTCTCTAGTGACGCTCCGCGTCACGGACGCGGAGCGTCCTGGGCGGCGTTCCCACGCGGAGCGTGGGAACGATCAGAGGGGTGACATTTCCTGGGCCAGGCCAAGGAAAGCCGCCGGCAGGCGCGCACCTTTGCGCTCCTTGAGGCAATACAGATACTCCGGAATCTGCGGTGCATTCTCGATGGTCAGCACGCGCAACTGCGGGTCATGGGGCACTTCCTGGCGGGCGATGATGCTGATGCCGATGTTGCGCAGCACCGCCTCGCGAATCGACTCACGGCTGCCAATCTCCAGCAACGGCCCGTACCCCACGCCGGCGTTCTTCAACATCTCTTCCGTCAGCCGGCGGGTGGTGGAGCCCGCTTCACGCATCAGCAAGGTGTGCCCGATAAGCGCGCTCAACGGTACGTGATCGAGCTTGGCCAACGGGTGATTGCGGTGCACCGCCAGCACCAGCGGGTCCGTGCCCAGCACGCGGCGGATCAGACGGGCATCTTCCAGCAATTGCGATGAGGCCGCGACATCGACGCGGTAATCGTCCAACGCCTCAAGCACCTGCTGGGAGTTGCCGATTTCCACCGAGACTTCCACCTGGGGCAGTCGCTCACGAAAAGCTTTGACCAGATCGAGGATGTAATACGGCGCCGTTGCTGCAATCCTCAGCGCACCCTGGACCTGGCCGTTGTTGCGCAGGAAAAACTCGATATCCGCTTCCTGCTGCAACAGCGCCTTGACCATCGGCAACAGCCGCGCGCCCTCGTCGCTGACGGTGAGGCGGCGGCCGCCACGGTAGAACAACTCGACGCCGTAGTGGCCTTCGAGGTTGCGAATCTGGGTGGTCACCGTGGGCTGGCTCAAGCCGAGTTTCTTCGCCGCCTGGGTAATGCTGCCCAGGCGGGCGACCATGAAAAACGCCTTTAACTCAGCACTCAGCACACCACCCTCTCATCCACTATTTGCGCACCAGGCGCAGGCCATTGAACACCACCAGCAGGCTCACGCCCATGTCGGCGAAGACCGCCATCCACATGGTCGCCATGCCCATGAACGTGACGGCCAGGAAGATCGCCTTGATCACCAGCGCCAGGGCGATGTTCTGCTTGAGGATACTCGACGTTTGCCGCGACAACCGAATGAAAGCCGGAATCTTGCGCAAATCATCGTCCATCAGCGCCACGTCGGCGGTCTCGATAGCGGTATCGGTGCCCGCTGCGGCCATGGCAAAGCCGATCTCGGCACGAGCCAGGGCCGGGGCGTCGTTGATACCGTCACCGACCATGCCCACCCGATGGCCCTGGCCGTAGAGGGTTTCGATGGCTTGCAGCTTGTCGGTGGGCAACAGGTCGCCCTGGGCCTGGTCGATACCCACCTGGGCCGCAATGGCCTTGGCAGTGTGGGTGTTGTCGCCAGTGAGCATCAGAGTCTTGATGCCCAGGTCGTGCAACTGCTGAATGGCTTCGCGGCTGCTCTCCTTGACTGTGTCGGCCACGGCAAACAGCGCCAGCGGGCCAGACTTGTCCAACAGCAACACCACGGACTTGCCTTGTTTTTCCAAAGCAAAGAGTTTCTCTTCCAAGGCCTCGGAACACAGACCGAGGTCTTCCACCAGGCGGTGGTTACCCAGGTGATAGGTCTGGCCGTTGATATCACCCCGCACACCGCGCCCGGCCAGGGCTTCGAAGTTATCCACAGCGTGAGTCGACAGGTTTTTATCCACAGCTGCGTTGGCAATCGCCAGGGACACCGGGTGATCGGAGCGCGATGCCAAGCTGGCCGCCAGGGCCGGCGCGCTGTCTTCGATGTTCGGGAACAGCGGCAGGTAGTCGGTTTGCACCGGTTTGCCGTGGGTGATGGTGCCGGTCTTGTCGAGGGCCAGGTAGTCGAGCTTGTAGCCGCCCTCCAGGTACACGCCGCCCTTGATCAGGATGCCTTTGCGCGCCGCTGCCGCCAGGCCGCTGACAATGGTCACCGGGGTGGAGATCACCAAGGCACAAGGGCAGGCCACCACCAGCAGCACGAGGGCGCGGTAGATCCAGTCAAACCACACGCCCGCCATGAACAGCGGCGGAATCACCGCCACACCGAGGGCAAACAGGAAGACAGCCGGGGTGTAGACCTTGGAGAAACTGTCAACAAAGCGCTGGGTTGGCGCCCGTGCCCCTTGAGCCTGTTCCACGGCGTGAATGATCCGCGCCAGCGTGGAGTTGTTGGCCGCGGCGGTGACCTTGTACTCCAGGGCGCCGGCCTGGTTGATGGTGCCGGCAAACACTTTATCGCCCACGGTTTTTTCTATCGGCAGGCTTTCCCCGGTGATCGGTGCCTGGTCGATGGTGGACTGGCCGGCCGTGACTTCCCCGTCGAGCCCGATGCGCTCGCCGGGTTTTACTCGGACAATCGCGCCAAGATCAATGCTCTTGACCTCTTGTTCCAGCCAGGAACCATCGGCCTGGCGCACCGTGGCCTGTTCCGGAGTCATCTGCATCAGGCCGCTGATGGCGTTGCGCGCACGGTCCAGGGACTTGGCCTCAATCAACTCGGCCACGGTGAACAGGAACATCACCATCGCCGCTTCGGGCCACTGGCCAATCAGGATCGCGCCCGTCACCGCGATGCTCATCAAGGCATTGATATTGAGGTTGAAGTTCTTCAGGGCAATCCAGCCCTTCTTGTAGGTGGTAAGGCCACCGCTGAGAATCGACACCAACGCCACCAGCGCGATTACCCAGGTGGGCGCCACACCAGTGAAGTGCAACACCTCGGCCCCCAGGGCACCCACGCCCGACACCGCCAGCGGCCACCAATGTTTCTTGGCGGGCGGCGCGGCAGCGGGGCTGCCTTCTTCGATAGGGTCGGCCTGCATGCCGATGGACTTGATTGCCTCAATGATCGGCGCGGTGTTCGGCAGGTCATGGGTGACGCCGAGGATGCGGTTGATCAGGTTGAATTCCAGTTGCTGCACGCCAGCGAGCTTGCCCAGCTTGTTCTGGATCAGCGTCTGCTCGGTAGGGCAGTCCATGGCTTCGATGCGGAAGGTGCTCAGGCGCGAGCCGGCGGTGGGCGCCTCACTCAGGGTCACGATGGCAGGCCCGGCAGCGCCGGAGCAGCAGGAGCCGGAATGGCCGTGGTTATCCACAGGCGTGAGTTCGGCGGGCCCATGGTCATGTTTGTGATCATGGCCGTGGTCATGACCGTGATCGTGATCGTGATCGTGATCATGCTTGTGGTCGTGCTTATGCGGGGTATGAATGGAGTGGCTCATCAGGTCGCGTCCGTAAAGGTGCCTGTTGCCAAGTAAAGACCCTGTAGCCACTATAGGGTCAAGCGCCCATTTGGAGATTGCTGCGATGAAGATCGGCGAACTGGCCAAACTCACCGATTGCCCGGTGGAAACCATCCGTTATTACGAGAAGGAAAACCTGCTGCCGCCCCCGGCACGCACCGACGGCAACTACCGCGTATACACCCAGGCGCATACCGAACGGCTGACCTTTATCCGCAACTGCCGCAGCCTGGACATGACCCTCGAAGAAATCCGCAGCCTGCTGGGGCTGCGCGACAGCCCCCAGGACCAATGCGAAAGCGTGAATGCCTTGATCGACGAGCATATCCACCATGTGAAAGCGCGGATCGACGGGTTGTTGGCCTTGCAGGAACAACTGCTGGACCTGCGCCAACGTTGCGGCGGTGGGAACCAGTGCGGGATCTTGCAGCAGTTGGAAGTCAGCGGCGGGATTGCGGCCAGCGAGGCCGAGCCTTCGCATGTGGGCAGAAGCCACGGCCATTAACTCAAGCGAACACCAAACCCATGTGGGAGCTGGCTTGCCTGCGATGGCGGTGGACCAGCGACATTGATGTCGCCTGACACTCCGCTATCGCAGTTCAAACCAGCTCCCACAGTTTTTCACCGAGTAAGGCTTTAGATAGCCACGTCGGCCTTGATGCTTGGGTCGGCGTCGTAGCCCACAATCTCAAAATCTTCGAACTTGTAGTCGTAGATCGACGCAGGCTTACGCTTGATCACCAGTTCCGGCAGTTTTTTCGGCGTACGCGCCAACTGGGTCTGGATCTGTTCCATGTGGTTGCTGTAGGCGTGGGTGTCGCCCGTGGTGACGATGATCTCGTGGGGGATCAGGTCGCACTGCTGGGCCAGCATGTGGGTCAGCAACGCCAGCGCGGCAGTGTTGTACGGCAGCCCCAGGAATACGTCGGAGCTGCGGATATACAGCTGCATCGACAGATGGCCGTCATGCACGAACGCCTGGTACAGCAAATGGCACGGCGGCAGGGCTTGCTTGCCGTTACGCGCGTTTTCCTGCGGGCTCTGGGTTTCGTCCGGCAGGTATTCGACGTTCCAGCCGTGGAACAGGATGCGACGGCTGTTGGGGTTGGTCTTGAGCGTGTGCACCATGTAGTCGATCTGGTTGATCGTGCCGCCGTCCTTGGTCGGCCAGGCCGTCCACTGCTCGCCGTACACGGGGCCCAGGTCGCCGTCTTCGGTGGCCCACTCATCCCAAATCTTCACGCCATTTTCGTTGAGCCACTTGATGTTGGTGTTGCCGCTCAACATCCAGATCAGTTCGTTGGCGATGCTTTTGAAGTGCAACTTCTTGGTGGTCAGCAGCGGGAAGCCGTCGGCCAGGTTATGCCGATACTGACGCGCAAACACAGCCTTGGTACCGGTGCCCGTGCGGTCGCCCTTGGTCAGGCCATTGGTCACGACGTCCTGCAGCAGTTCGAGATATTGCTTCATGTTTTTACCCGTATCGTTGAAGCCAAGACCTCCTGGTCTTGGCATTCGAATTTAAAGCGCGGCGTTCTTCAGCGGCTGCGGGCGATTGTACGCCCACCACAGCATGCCCAGGCCCGCCAGGATCATCGGCAGGCTAAGCACCTGACCCATGGTCAGCCAGCCCCACGCCAGGTAGCCCAACTGCGCATCCGGTACCCGTACGAATTCGACGATAAAGCGGAAAATCCCGTAGAACAGCGCGAACATGCCCGACACGGCCACGGTTGGGCGTGGCTTGCGCGAGAAGATATAGAGAATAAGGAACAGCGCCACACCTTCCAATGCGAACTGGTACAGCTGCGACGGGTGGCGCGGCAGTTGCGCCGGGTCGCTGAACGGCGGGAACACCATCGCCCACGGCACGTCGGTCGGCTTGCCCCACAGCTCGGCGTTGATAAAGTTACCAATGCGCCCGGCCCCCAGGCCGATCGGCACGAAGGGGGCGACGAAGTCCATCAGCTGGAAGAACGACTTGCCATTGCGCCGGCCAAACCACCAGGCGGCGATCATCACGCCGATAAACCCGCCGTGGAACGCCATGCCGCCCTTCCACACTTCGAAGATCAGGGTCGGGTTGGCGAGATACGCAGACAGGTCGTAGAACAGCACATACCCCAGGCGCCCGCCGACGATCACCCCCATCGACATCCAGAACACCATGTCGGAGAGCTTCTCCTTGGTCCAGGTCGGGTCGAAACGGTTCAGGCGCCGGGAAGCCAGCAGCCAGGCACCGCCGATGCCGATCAGGTACATCAACCCGTACCAATGGATTTTCAGCGGACCGATGGCCAGGGCCACCGGGTCGATCTGCGGGTAAGGCAGCATTGCGACTCCTCGTTAAAACATTTAGTCATGACGCACCGGACCATGCCGATGTGCGATTAAGCCTGCGTTACAGCTGCGAGATCAAATTAAGAAGTTCACATACACACCAAACAGCCCGGCATGTTAACGGATCAGAGGTGCGCGGCCCAACTTCGAGACGATGGAACACCGGCGCGTCTGTGGGTAGAGTGGCAAAAACACAAAAGGGGTCACCCGATGTGCCTGATTGTTTTCGCCTGGCGACCGGGCCATGCCCAACCGCTGATCGTTGCGGCCAACCGCGATGAGTTCTACGCCCGCCCCAGCCTGCCGCTGGCCCAGTGGGCGGATGCGCCCCAGGTCTATGCCGGTCGCGATCAGGAGGCCGGGGGCACCTGGCTGGGGGTGAACGCGGATGGGCGCTTTGCCGCCTTGACCAACATCCGCGACCCGCACCAGCCACCGGCACGCAAGTCTCGCGGCGAACTTGTTGCGCGGTTTCTCAGCGGTTCGCTGCCGATCGACGATTATTTGGCCGATGTAAATGGCCGCTCGATTGAATATGCCGGGTTCAACCTGCTGGTGGGCACGCGGGATGAGCTGTGGCACTACAACGCCAATGATACCGAGCCGACGCGGTTGAAGGCGGGGGTGTACGGGTTATCCAATGCCGGCCTGAATACGCCATGGCCGAAGCTGGTGAAGGCCAAAGCAGCGTTCAGCGCCGTGCTGGAAAACCCCGAGCCTGAGGCACTGCTGGGAATTCTCAGCGACCCGCAGACCGCGCCGTTTGCTGAGCTGCCGGACACCGGCGTAGGCCTGGCGACCGAAAGCCTGCTGTCGAGCGTGTTTATCGCCAGCCCCAGTTATGGGACACGGGCGAGCACAGCGCTGATCGTGAATGCCGATGGGACGCGGCGGATGCTGGAGCGCAGCTTTGGCCCGCACGGGGGGCGGCTGGGTGAGGTGGACCTGATGTTTTAGCGCTGCTTGGACCACCGCTATCGCAGGCAAGCCAGCTCCCACAGGGGAATGCATTCCACAGGTGGGAGCTGGCTTGCCTGCGATGAAGGCGCCTCGGTCTTTGATCGTTCCCACGCTCTGCGTGGGAACGCCTCTTGTGACGCTCTGCGTCACGCTCTAAAAGCCGACGCGGAGCGTCCAGGGCTGCATTCCCACGCAGAGCGCGGGAACGATCTGCTAGAAGCTCGCTCCTACAGGGTTTTGGCCGAGGCCGGGTTGATCATCCGGGTCAACCCCAGGTTTTTCAACGCCAATTGCAGCGAGCTGTGGATAACTTGCGGGTTGTCGATGGTCATCAACTCGGCGAGCAAATCCTTGGCCCTGCTCAATTCCACCTGGCGCAGCATCCACTTCACTTTCGGCAAGTTGGTGGCGTTCATCGACAGGCTGTCAAAGCCCATCGCCATCAACAGCACCGCCGCCGCCGGGTCACCGGCCATTTCGCCGCAGATACTCACCGGCTTGCCTTCGGCATGGGCGTCGCGCACCACGTGTTGCAGCGCTTGCAGCACCGCCGGGTGCAGGTAGTCGTAGAGGTCGGCCACCCGTGGGTTGTTACGGTCCACGGCCAGCAGGTACTGGGTCAGGTCGTTGGAGCCTACCGACAGGAAGTCCACCTGCCGCGCCAGTTCCTTGGCCTGGTACACCGCCGCCGGGATTTCGATCATCACGCCAATCGGCGGCATCGGCACATCGGCGCCTTCGTCGCGCACTTCGCCCCAGGCACGGTGGATCAGGTGCAGGGCTTCTTCCAGTTCATGGGTGCCGGAGATCATCGGCAGCAGGATGCGCAGGTTGTTCAAGCCCTCGCTGGCCTTGAGCATGGCGCGGGTCTGGACGAGGAAGATTTCGGGATGGTCGAGGGTAACGCGAATACCGCGCCAGCCAAGGAAGGGGTTGTCTTCCTTGATGGGGAAATAGGACAGTGACTTATCGCCGCCAATATCCAGGCTGCGCATCGTCACCGGTAACGGGTGGAAGGCTTGCAATTGCTCGCGATAAATCGCCAGCTGCTCCTTCTCGCTCGGGAAACGCTGGTTGATCATGAACGGCACTTCGGTGCGGTACAGACCCACCCCTTCGGCGCCGCGCTGTTGCGCACGGGCTACATCCGCAAGCAGGCCGGTGTTGACCAGCAGCGGTACGCGGTGGCCATCGGGGGTGACACACGGCAGCTCGCGCAGCGAATCCAGGCCCTGGGCCAGTTGCTTCTCTTCTTCCACCACCTCGGCGTATTGCTTGCGCAGCACGTCGCTGGGGTTGGTGAACACCTCGCCGCGATGCCCATCGACGATCATGTCGATGCCATCGACCTTGGAGTACGGCAGGTCCACCAGGCCCATCACCGTCGGGATACCCATGGCCCGGGCCAGGATCGCCACGTGGGAGTTACCCGAACCCAATACCGAAACCAAGCCCACCAGCTTGCCTTCAGGCACTTCGCCAAGCTGGGTGGCGGTCAACTCTTCACTGACCAGGATGGTGTTATCGGGGAAGACCATGTTGGTGCTGCGGTCTTCCTGCAGGTACGCCAACAGACGTCGCCCCAGGTCGCGCACATCCGATGCGCGCTCGCGCAGGTAGGCGTCGTCCATCATTTCGAAACGGTTGACGTGATCGGTGACCACCTGGCGTAACGCGCCCTGGGCCCACTGGCCGGTCTTGATCACGGTCTTGACTTCGTTACCCAGGGACGCGTCGTCGAGCATCATCTGGTACACGTCAAACAGCGCACGCTCTTCGGGGCGCAGCTGGGTGGCCAGCTTGGTCGACAGGTTGCGCATGTCGGCGCGCACGCCTTCGAGGGCGGTCTTGAACAATTTGATTTCGGCGTCGATGTCACTGACGGTCTTGTCCGGCACCACATCGAGGTCGGCGGGCGGCAGCATGACCACCGCGGTACCCACCGCAGCGCCTGGCGAACCCGGTACGCCGACGAACTTGGCTTCCTGGATACCCTTGCCCTGGCGCCCCAGGCCGCGAATCGAGCCGGTCGCTTCGGCGTGGGCGATAACCCCGGCCAGTTGCGCGCTCATGGTCACCAGGAAGGCTTCTTCGCCTTCGTCGAACTGGCGACGCTCTTTTTGCTGGATAACCAACACGCCGACAACGCGGCGGTGGTGAATGATCGGCGCACCAAGGAACGAGGCGTAGCGCTCTTCGCCGGTTTCGGCAAAGTAGCGATAACGCGGGTGATCGGCCGCGTTCTCGAGGTTCAGGGGTTCTTCACGCGTCCCCACCAGGCCCACCAGACCTTCATTGGGCGCCATGCTGACCTTGCCGATGGAGCGCTTGTTCAAGCCCTCCGTGGCCATCAGCACAAAACGGTTGGTCTCGGGGTCCAGCAGGTAAACCGAGCAGACCTGGCTGCCCATGGCTTCCTTGACGCGCAACACAATAATCCCCAACGCCGCCTTGAGATCCTTGGCGGAGTTAACTTCCTGGACGATCTTGCGCAGCGTATTGAGCATGGCTCGGGGTCGAACTCCGTCGTCAGTCGCGCGCTAAAAGGCGCGGGGCAAGCTCTTTGAGAGCGCGACGATAAACCTCGCGCTTGAATGTCACCACCTGGCCCAACGGATACCAATAGCTGACCCAGCGCCAGCCATCGAACTCCGGTTTACCGGTCAAATCCATCCGCACCCGCTGCTCGTTGGAGATCAGGCGCAAAAGAAACCATTTCTGCTTCTGGCCGATGCACAGCGGTTGGCTGTGGGTACGCACCAGGCGTTGCGGCAAACGATAGCGCAACCAGCCACGGGTACAGGCCAGAATTTGTACATCTTCGCGCTCAAGGCCGACTTCTTCGTTCAACTCACGGTACAAGGCGTCTTCAGGGGTTTCGTCGGGGTTGATTCCACCTTGAGGAAACTGCCAGGCATCTTGGTTGATTCGGCGAGCCCATAGCACCTGTCCGGCATCATTCGTCAGAATAATGCCGACATTAGGACGGAAACCATCGGGGTCGATCACGGCAACAACCTCGCAAACGCATGTCGCCGCATTGTTCCACAAAGGTTGTTCCAGCGGCAACGAGGCTTCTTACCTTATGTGCACTCTTGTGAAAAGACCGTATTCTGGACGCCTTTTTACAGACTTTTCAGCGAGTAACTGCAATGCGCCTGGCTTTATTCGACTTGGACAATACCCTTCTGGGCGGTGACAGCGATCACGCCTGGGGCGATTACCTGTGTGAACGCGGAATTCTCGACGCGGTAGCCTACAAGGCCCGCAACGACGAGTTCTACCAGGACTACCTGGCCGGCCGGCTGGATAACGCCGCCTACTTGAACTTCTGCCTGGAAATCCTCGGCCGCACCGAGATGGCCCAGCTGGACGCGTGGCACAACGACTACATGCGCGACTGCATCGAGCCCATCATGCTCCCGAAGGCCGTTGAACTGCTGGCCAGGCACCGCGCCGCCGGTGACAAGCTGGTGATCATCACCGCCACCAACCGCTTCGTCACCGCGCCGATTGCCGCCCGCCTGGGCGTCGAGACCCTGATCGCCACCGAATGCGAAATGGTGGATGGCCGCTATACCGGGCGCAGTACCGATGTGCCGTGCTTTCGCGAGGGCAAGGTGACGCGTTTGAACCGCTGGTTGGAAGAAACCGGGCATAGCCTGGAAGACAGCTACTTCTACAGCGATTCGATGAATGATTTGCCGTTGCTGGAGCAGGTAACGCACCCGGTGGCAGTGGATCCGGATCCGAATCTTCGTGCTGAGGCCCAGAAACGGGGTTGGCCGGTGATTACGCTGCGCAGCTGACAACGCTATCGCAGGCAAGCCAGCTCCCACATTTTGACCCTGTTTTCATGTGGGAATCCGGTCAAGTGTGGGAGCTGGCTTGCCTGCGATGAAGCCAACGCGGTGGCGGCGTTACCACGCAGAGCGTGGGAACGATCACCCTTATACCGGCTTGGCGCCCATAAGCCCTGCAATCGCCACAAACCCCACCAGGCTGACCACCGCCAGCACCAGGGTGAAATTCAGGCTCCCGCCCTCGCCCTTGCGCAGCCGATTGAGCCGCGCCACCAGCCAGAACCAGGCCAGCGCCGCCACGGTGTAGAGGATGCTGGAGCCCAAGATCCAGGTTTGCCCCAATGGCCAGCCGAGCAGGTGCACCAGCCACCACCCGGTAAATGGCATGCTCACCAGGCAAATCCCCATCAGCAGCCATACAAATGCCCAGGGGCGCTGCACGGTCGCGGCCGGGCCGGCGCTGCGTTTACGCCACGCCAATACGGCCAGGCCGAGGCCGCTGAGCAGCAGCAATACGGTGGCGGTGATGTGGATCACCTTGAGGGTGGTCAGCGTTTCCATGGTCTCTATTCCTTATAGGCCGCTCAGTCAGCGTAGTCGCTCAACCGAGGAACAGCTGGTAAGCCGGGTTTTCGCTTTCATCCCAGTACGGGTAACCGATTTGCGCCAAGGCCGCGGGAACCAGGTGACGCTCGTCCGCCGGTACCTGCAAGCCCGCCACCACTCGGCCGTCAGCCGCGCCGTGGTTGCGGTAGTGGAACATCGAGATATTCCAGCGCCCGCCGAGTTTGTTGAGGAAGTTGAACAACGCCCCCGGCCGCTCCGGGAATTCGAAGCGAAACACCAACTCGTCGCTGACTTTGGCCGCATGCCCACCGACCATATGGCGAATGTGCAACTTGGCCAGTTCGTTCTCGGTGAGGTCCAGCACCGGGAAACCCTGGCTGGTCAGGCTGGCCACCAACGCGCTGCGCGGGTCGTTTTCCGGGTGGGTCTGCACGCCGACGAAAATGTGCGCTTCGCTGCCGGAGTGGTAGCGGTAATTGAATTCGGTGATCTGGCGCTTGCCCACCGCTTCGCAGAAGGCCTTGAAGCTGCCCGGCCGCTCGGGGATGGTCACCGCGATAATGGCTTCACGGCCTTCACCCAGTTCGGCGCGCTCGGCCACATGGCGCAAACGGTCGAAGTTGACGTTGGCGCCCGAGTCGATGGCGACAAAGGTCTGGCCGCTGACACCGCGGGTCTCGACGTATTTTTTGATCCCGGCCACGCCCAGCGCGCCGGCCGGCTCGGTGATGGAGCGAGTGTCGTCGTAGATGTCCTTGATCGCCGCACAGATTTCATCGGTGCTGACGGTGATCACTTCATCCACATAGTCCTTGCAGATGTCGAAGGTGTGCTGGCCGATCTGCGCCACTGCCACGCCGTCGGCAAAGAGGCCGACGGTCGGCAATACCACGCGCTCGCCCGCCGCCATGGCGGCTTGCAGGCAGTTGGAATCGTCCGGCTCCACGCCGATGATCTTGATCTCCGGGCGCAGGTATTTCACGTACGCCGCAATCCCGGCGATCAGACCGCCGCCGCCCACCGGTACGAAAATCGCGTCCAGAGGCCCTGGGTGCTGGCGCAGGATTTCCATCGCCACGGTGCCCTGCCCGGCAATGGTGTGCGGATCATCGTAGGGGTGGATGTACACGTAGCCTTTTTCGTCGACCAGCTTGAGCGAGTAGGCCAGGGCTTCCGGGAAGGAATCACCGTGCAGCACCACTTTGCCGCCACGGGAGCGCACGCCTTCGACCTTGATCTCCGGGGTGGTCTTGGGCATCACGATGGTGGCCTTGACCCCCAGCACCTTGGCCGCCAGGGCCAGGCCCTGGGCATGGTTGCCGGCCGACGCGGTGACGACGCCGCGCGCACGTTCTTCGGCACTGAGCTGGGTCAGCTTGTTGTAGGCGCCGCGAATCTTGAACGAGAACACCGGCTGCAAGTCTTCGCGCTTGAGCCAAATCTTGTTACCCAGCCGCTCGGAGAGCTGGCGGGCAGTCTGCAAGGGGGTTTCCACGGCGATGTCGTAAACACGCGAGGTGAGGATTTTTTTGACGTAGTGTTCAAGCATCGGCAGGCATCTACTTCACGGGTTGGGCAGGGCCAAGGAGTCTAACCCAGCGTTTGGCCGGGCGACCACACGAATCCCGAGGTTTTGTTGGGTTATACTCGCCGCCCTCGTTAATTCCCCGCCCGTTCCGGAGCCCGCATGACCCAGGATCAACTCAAACAGGCAGTGGCCCAGGCCGCTGTCGATTTAATCCTTCCTAAGCTCGACGACAAGAGCATCGTCGGTGTCGGCACCGGTTCCACCGCCAACTGCTTCATCGACGCACTGGCCCAGCACAAGGGCGCGTTCGACGGCGCCGTGGCCAGTTCCGAAGCCACCGCTGCCCGCCTCAAGGGCCATGGCATTCCGGTGTACGAGCTCAACACCGTGAGCGACCTGGAGTTCTACGTCGACGGCGCCGATGAAAGCGACGAGCACCTGAACCTGATCAAAGGCGGCGGCGCGGCCCTGACCCGCGAGAAGATTGTCGCGGCCGTGGCCAAGACCTTCATTTGCATCGCCGACGCGAGCAAGCTGGTACCCGTGCTGGGCACGTTCCCACTGCCGGTGGAAGTCATCCCAATGGCCCGCAGCCACGTGGCCCGCGAGCTAGTAAAACTGGGCGGCGACCCGGTGTACCGCGAAGGTGTGTTGACCGACAACGGCAACATCATCCTCGACGTGTTCAATATGCAGATCACCAACCCGGTGGAGCTTGAGACGCAGATCAACGCAATTGTGGGCGTGGTCACCAACGGCCTGTTCGCGGCGCGCCCGGCGGATGTATTGCTGCTGGGCACCCCGGAAGGCGTGAAAACCCTCAAGGCCTGACCCTGTGGGAGCCGGGCTTGCCCGCGATGCAGACGACTCGGTGTATCAATGGATACCGAGGCGATGCCATCGCAGGCAAGCCGGCTCCCACATGTGTTAGCGCTCGACTCTAGAGCGATGTAACAAAAACGCTACTTTTCGCAGCACTCCTCGCCAAAACCGTGCGCTCTGTCACGGCATCCCCTGCCCCGCCTGGTATCCAATCCGTTACAAATTACAGCCACGCGACCCACGCGTTTAACAATGCGCCAATTCGCAGCCGCCCATGGAATGAGGCGCGCATTGTGCAAAGGGTCTGGGCTTGAACGTCCCCCTCACCTCAAGGAAGACCTTGTGATAAAGCCCTTAGCCTTCGCCATCAGCGTTGCCGGTGCCCTGCTGTCCACGCATACCCAGGCCTACGATTACGGCCAGCACGCCAACACCACCCTGGAAAAACTGATCAACGACTACCCTGGCCGATATCGAGGCACGGCAAATTTTGCCGGGGCAGCCGACTGGATGCAGAGCCAGATGGGCACGGCCTATAGCTTCAGCCGCCAGGACTTCACCTGGAACAACGGCAGCCGGGCTTCGCAAAACGTGGTGGCCTCTGCCGCTGGTATCAAGGCCCAGTACGTGGTGATTGGCGCGCACTTCGACACTTACTTCGGCCGCCCGACCCTGCAAGGCCTGGATGACAACGGCTCCGGCGCCAGCGTGTTGACCGAGGTGGCGAAGAACCTCGGCGGCCTGTCACTGGAAAATGGCCTGCAAATCGTTGGCTTCGGCGCCGAAGAAGAAGGCCTGCGCGGCTCCCGTGCCTTTGTCGACTCACTCAACACCAGCCAGCGCGCCAACATGCTCGCGATGATCAACCTCGACAGCCTGATCACCGGCGACATGATGTACGCCCACGCCGGCCAGAACAGCACCGCCAACCCGGCCTTGGCATCCTTGCGCGAGCACACCTTCCAGATCGCCAGGGAATTGAACATCCCCTTGTTCAGCAACCCCGGCCTGGACCCGCAGTACCCAAAGGGCACCGGCTGCTGCAGCGATGGTGAAGCGTTCGAACCGCTGAATATCCCGATCCTTTATATAGAGGCCACCAACTGGGAACTGGGCGACCTGGACGGCTACACCCAGACCGACAACCCGAAAATCCCCGGCGGCTCGACCTGGCACGACCCGAACGAAGACAACAAAGCCGTGCTGACCGATGCGTTCGGCCAGGCGCGCATCGACCAGCGCCTGCGCGACTATTCACGCCTGCTCAGCCGCCTGGTACTGGAACTGACCAACGCCGACCTGATGGCCTCGACCGCTTCTGGCGGTGCCGTTGCGCGCAATATGCAAGACAACCTGCAGCGCCAGCATCAGGCCCTGGTGCGCCTGCATGATCGCCGTTGGCTGACCCTGCAAGCGGCCAGCCGCGAGGTCGCAAGCTTCGATGGCGAGATCGGCGTGGATGGTGAATACAACCCGGACAGCGGCTTCGACAGTACCCCCAACCCCGAAGCCCGGCGCGTGGGCCTGCATGCCCTCGGCGACTACCAACTGACTTCAAGCCTGAATATCGGCGCCAGCCTCAGCTACCTCAATGGGCGCGACAAACTGGAGCATCGCGGCAAGCTCGACAGCGACACCTGGCAGGCAGCCGTCTATGCACTGCTCAACGATGGCGGGCCACGCTGGCTGGCCGGTGACCTGAGCGTGGGCCACGCGCGCTTCGACTCCAAGCGCAACCTGGTCATCCAGGCCAATGGCGGGCCGATCCTGCTCAACCAGCAACTGACGGGCGATACCGATGCCCTGGCGTTGGGCGCACGGGTGCTGGGTGGCTATGACTTTGACTTTGGCGCGATCAAGAGCGGGCCGTTCGCCGGCCTGGACTACAGCCATTACCGCATCGACAAGTTCCACGAAAAGCAGAACCTGCGCACGGCCCTGGAGTACGAAGAGCAGTCTTTCGACTCCCTGGAAGCCAGCCTCGGCTGGCGCGTGCGCGGCGCTGTTGCCCTGCCCTATGGCCTGAACCTGATGCCCTACGGCGACATCGCCTGGGTCAAGGAATTGGCCGACGGCCGCCTGGACGACCTGCAACTCACCGCACGCGCCGATGGCCAGGCCCGCACCGCCAGGCTGGGTTCAGTGGATAAGAGCTTCGCTCGCGCACAACTCGGCAGCCAACTGGCGATCACCCCACAGTTGGGCGTGTTTGCCGAGGTCAATGGCCGCCTCGGGCATGCTGAAGGCAGCCAGACCGGTTATTCGCTGGGTGTGCAATGGATGTTCTGATCAGGGTTTCTTGAACACGTAAAACAGGTTGGGCTCGCTGACCATGTACAGCGTGCCGTCGTCATCCATGGCGATCCCTTCGGCCTGGGGCACGCGCTTGCTCAGGCCATTGCGCCCTTTAAGCAACGACAGACTGCTTAGAGGGCGACCATCAATATCCAGCTCCAAGACCAGGAACGACTCATCCGACAGCGCCAACAGATGGCCACTGCGCTCGTCGTATTGCAGGCTCGACAGGTCGCGCACAAACAGCCCGGCATCGCGCTTGGGGTTGTTGATCACATGTACCGAATAGGTTTTTTCCGGCTTGAAATGGGGAAACCCGTGCACCTCGTAGATCAGCATGGGGTCGCGTTCCTTGGCCACGAACAAGCGCTTGCCCACCGAGTCGTAGGCCAACCCTTCAAAGCCCTTGTTGCCGCCAACGTGCACCCCCAGGGTCATTTGCTCGGCATCGGCGGCGTCGAGGAACGTGGTGTCATCGTCCACATGCACTTTGATCAAGCGCTGCTGGCGCTCATCGCTGATGACGTAGATGTTGTCGCTGATAAATTCCACCGCTTCGGCATCGCCAAAGCCCACCAGCGGAATGCGCCGCAGGATCTTGCCCTCCAGCGACAACTCGACCAGTTCGGCGTTTTTATTGGTGACAGTAAACAGGCTTTTGCGCACGGGGTCGTAGGTCAGGGCCGAGACATCGTCGTCGAGCCCTTCGATCACCTGGCCTTCGAGGGTGACGCGATAATCCGCCAGGCCAATGGCGCGCTCATCCGCAGGCTGGTACCACACCTGCCAGTTGAACCAGGCGCGTTCGAACAGACGGAACTGCTGTGCCACCAGCCCGGCAGCGACCAGGGCGAGCAATAGCAGGATAAAAACAGCAGGTTTAGGGCGGGCAAGTCGACGCATCGGGGCGGGCTCAGAGAAAAAACTGGCGAATAGATATCAAGGTCACCTGAATTTAAACTTAAACGCACCGGACTGCCTGGCGAATGCCGTTTATAAAGAAAACTCTGACGTAATTCGTCAGTTATTTCTGCTTTTCAAAGCGATAGAACAGGTTTGGCTCACTGACCATGTACAGGTTGCCGCTCTCGTCCATGGTCACGCCTTCGGCACGGGGGATCGTGTCTTTCAGGCCATTGAAGCCGCCAAGCAAGGTCATGAAGCTGACTTGCTCGCCCGTTTCATCCAGTTCCAGCAGCAGGTGGGAATCGGCCGACAGCACCAGCAAATGCCCGGTACGTGGGTCGATGGACAGGGCCGACAGGTTGCGCACATCCAGTTCGGTGCTGGCCAGTTTTTGCTTGTCGCCGGTCAGCGTATTGCCATCGCTTTTCCAGGTGAACAAGGCCGGCGGACGCTCTTCGCCCAGCACCAGCTGCTGGTTGCGCTTGTCCCAGGTGACGGCTTCAAAGGCTTTGTTCTGATCTTTGGACGGGCCCAGGTCATGGCTGGGGAAATCGGCCTTGTTCAGCGCCGTAGTACCGGCGTCGACCTTGACCACGGTCAGGCTGTGATCGCGTTCATCGACTACCGCCATCAAGCCGTTTTCCATCACCGCCACGCCTTCCGGGTTGTTCCAACCGTTGAGCGGCATTTTGCGCAACACATCGCCTTGCAGGCTCAGTTCGACCAAGAAGGGGTTCTTGCCCATCACTGAAAACAGGGTTTTGGTCTGCGGGTTATAGGACAGGTCTGATGCCTCGTCCTTCTCCATACCGGGCAGCAACTTGGCGTCGATCACCGCGTGATAGTCCGGCAGCCACACACTTTCCCGGCGTTCGGCCGAACTCTCGAAACGCTCCAGTACCCACAGCAGACCGCGATCGTCCCAGTGCATGGCCCAGGCGACGCCATACAAAATGGCACCGGCCAAGAACACCCAGGAATACCAGCGCATGGACAAGCGAGAGCGGAGCGAGGTTTTCGAAGTGGGCAGAGGCACGACCATTGAGCGCTTTTCCGGAAAGTCAGCTTTAGGGGATAGCACAGGATTCAAGGCCCCGCGCGCAAGAGCAGGGAATTATCCGGATGGCGTGTGAAAAAAATGCAAAACGCCGGATCCTGCAGATGTACACAAACAACTGTGGGAGCGCGCTTGCCCGCGATTAAGGGCGTTCAGTCAACTATTCAGTGACTGTCACACCGCCATCGCGGGCAAGCCCGCTCCCACAGTTTGATCGCAGTTTGGCAGTGATTTAGCGCACAACGCTTTCGAAGCGATTGACACCCGCCAGCTCCAACACCACTTCATCCCCCACATTCAACGGGCCAACGCCCGCCGGGGTGCCGGTCAGGATCACGTCGCCCGCTTGCAGGGAGAAGCAACCCGCCATGTACTGAATCATCGGCACAATCGGGTTGAGCATCTGCGCGCTGTTGCCGTCCTGGCGCACTTCACCGTTGATGCTCAGGCGAATGCCGATATCGGTCACGTCTGCAAAGGTACTGCTGACCACGAAGGGGGCAATCACCGCCGCGCCATCGAAAGACTTGGCGATTTCCCACGGCAAGCCCTTGGCTTTGAGCTCGGCCTGCTTGTCGCGCAGGGTCAGGTCCAGGGCCGGAGCGAAGCCGGAGATGGCGTCCAGCACTTCTTCCCGACTCGGCTTGGCGGACAAAGGCTTGCCGATCAATACGGCGATTTCCGCTTCGTAGTGCACCGAACCACGCTCGGTCGGAATGGCAAAACCGCCTTCCAACGGCACCACGCAGCTGCCCGGCTTGATGAACAGCAGTGGCTCGGTAGGCACCGGGTTGTCCAGTTCTTTGGCGTGTTCGGCGTAGTTACGCCCGATGCACACCACTTTACCCACCGGGAAGTGGATGTTGGTGCCGTCGACATACTTGTGCTGGTAGCTCATGGAACGACTCCTTCAGGTGCGATTAAACAGCGAAGATCTTGCCGGGGTTCATGATCCCGTTAGGGTCGAACACGGCTTTGACGGCCTTCATGTATTCGATTTCAACCGGTGAACGGCTGTAGGTCAGGTAATCGCGCTTGGTCATGCCCACGCCGTGCTCGGCGGAGATCGAGCCGTTGTACTTGGCGACGGTCTCGAATACCCACTTGTTAACGGTGGCGCACTTGGCGAAAAACTCATCCTTGCTCAGGTTTTCCGGCTTGAGGATGTTCAGGTGCAGGTTGCCGTCACCGATATGGCCAAACCAGACGATTTCGAAGTCCGGGTAGTGTTCACCGACGATCGCGTCAATTTCGCTCAGGAACGCTGGCACTTTCGACACGGTCACCGAGATGTCGTTCTTGTACGGCGTCCAGTGGGAAATGGTTTCGGAGATGTACTCGCGCAGTTTCCACAGGTTGTGCAGTTGGGTTTCGCTCTGGCTCATCACGCCATCCAGCACCCAGCCCTGCTCCACGCAATGTTCGAAAGTTTCCAGAGCGTGGTTGGCGACTTCTTCGGTGGTGGCTTCAAATTCCAGCAACGCGTAGAACGGGCACTCGGTTTCGAACGGCGCCGGCACGTCGCCACGGCCAAGGACTTTGGCCAGGGCCTTGTCGGAGAAGAATTCGAAGGCGGTCAGGTCCAGCTTGCTCTGGAAAGCGTGCAGCACCGGCATGATCGAGTCGAAATCAGTCGTGCCGAGCACCATTGCCGTGAGGTTCTTTGGCGCACGGTCCAGGCGCATGGTGGCTTCGACCACAAAGCCCAGGGTGCCCTCGGCGCCGATAAACAGCTGGCGCATGTCGTAGCCGGTGGCGTTTTTGATCAGGTCGCGGTTCAGCTCCAGCACATCGCCTTTGCCGGTGACGACCTTCATGCCGGCCACCCAGTTGCGGGTCATACCGTAGCGAATTACCTTGATCCCGCCGGCATTGGTGCCGATATTGCCGCCAATCTGGCTGGAACCGGACGAGGCGAAGTCCACCGGATAATACAGGCCGTTTTCTTCAGCGACGTTCTGCAGTTGCTTGGTGACCACACCCGGCTGGCACACGGCGGTGCGGTCGGTGAGGTTCACGTCGAGGATCTGGTTCATATAGTCGAAAGACACCACCACTTCGCCATTGGCGGCAACGGCAGCGGCCGACAGACCGGTGCGCCCGCCCGATGGCACCAGCGCCACCTTGTGCTCATTGGCCCACCGCACGATGGCCTGCACCTGCTCGGTGGTCTTGGGGAACACGATGGCGCTAGGTGCGGGAGCGAAGTGCTTGGTCCAATCCTTGCCGTAAGCCTCCAGGGAGTCGGCGTCGGTCAGCACTTTGCCGGGCTCAACCAGGGTCTTTAGCTCATCAATCAGGGCAGGATGGGTCATCGACAGAACTCTCGAACAATTCATGGTCATCCTGAGAACGCTTCACGTCGCAGGAATAGGTGTTTAGCGGGGTGCGTATGCTAGCATACCGCCCCCGCAGGACAGACCCAAAGGGCGTTTCTGCGGTGACGGCTTTCCTGCCGTCCGGGTCAGCTTGCGCTGCTCGACTCCCTGCCAATTTTCTCCGGGATACAGGTTTACGCAGATGAGCAAGACTTCTCTCGATAAGAGCAAGATCAAGTTCCTTCTTCTGGAAGGCGTCCACCCATCGGCTGTCGACGTTCTGAAAGCCGCCGGGTACACCAGCATTGAGTACATCACCAGTTCTCTGCCGGAAGCCCAGCTCAAGGAAAAGATCGCCGACGCGCACTTTATCGGCATTCGCTCCCGCACTCAGCTGACCGAAGAGATCTTCGACCACGCCAAGAAACTCGTGGCTGTCGGCTGTTTCTGCATCGGCACCAACCAGGTCGACCTCAATGCAGCGCGCGAGCGCGGCATCGCGGTGTTCAATGCACCGTACTCCAACACCCGTTCCGTAGCGGAGCTGGTGCTGGCCGAGGCCATCCTGCTGCTGCGCGGTATCCCTGAGAAGAACGCTTCCTGCCACCGTGGCGGCTGGATCAAGAGCGCGGCCAACTCCTTCGAAATCCGCGGCAAGAAGCTGGGTATCGTCGGCTACGGCTCGATCGGCACGCAACTGTCGGTGTTGGCTGAAGGCCTGGGCATGCAGGTGTTCTTCTACGACACCCTGACCAAGCTGCCATTGGGCAACGCCACCCAAGTGGCCAGCCTGACCGAGCTGCTGGGCATGTCCGACATCGTCACCCTGCACGTTCCGGAAACGGCCGAGACCCAGTGGATGATCGGTGAGAAGGAAATCCGCGCGATCAAGAAAGGCGGGATCCTGATCAACGCCGCTCGCGGCACCGTGGTCGAGCTGGACGCCCTGGCCGACGCGATCAAGGACAAGCACCTGATCGGCGCTGCCATCGACGTGTTCCCGGTGGAGCCGCGCTCCAACGATGACATCTTCGAAAGCCCGCTGCGTGGCCTGGACAACGTGATCCTGACCCCGCACATCGGCGGCTCCACCGCTGAAGCCCAAGCCAACATCGGCCTGGAAGTCTCGGAAAAACTGGTCAAGTACAGCGACAACGGTACCTCGGTATCGTCGGTCAACTTCCCGGAAGTGGCCCTGCCGGCTCACCCGGGCAAGCACCGCCTGCTGCACATCCACCAGAACATCCCTGGCGTGATGATGGAGATCAACAAGGTCTTCGCGGAAAACGGCATCAACATCTCCGGTCAGTTCCTGCAGACCAACGAGAAGGTCGGCTACGTGGTGATCGACGTCGACGCCGAGTACTCGGACCTGGCGCAAGAGAAGCTGCAGCACATCAACGGCACTATTCGTAGCCGCGTGTTGTTCTAAGGCTTCAAGCGCTGGATAAAAAATGGGAGACCCGCAGGGGTCTCCCATTTTTTTGCCCGAATAACGCTTATTTGACGTTAACGGTGATCACTTTCGAGGCGACTGTGGGTTCGAACTGGCGATGCACGTTGTCGCCGGCCACCAGTTGCAGGGTGTGCTTGCCTGGCGTCAGGGTCAGCTCGGTTTCGGTCTGCGCCTTGCCGAAGTGAATCGAGGTAGGCGTGGCCGGGATCGCCTCATTGGCGTTGAGCGACTCCACCTTCTGGTCTACCAACAGATGGTGGTGCCCGGCGTTAGGCACTTGCTTGTCGATCGGTTCCAGGTCCAGCTTCTTGACGCCGAATTTGACGGTGAAGGTTTTATCAACGGTGGCGCCATCTTTCGGCGAGACGATGAACACTTCGGCACCTTCAGGCGCAGGCGTACGAGGAAGGTCTGCGGCACTGGCCAACATCGAGGTACCCAGCAAAAGGCTGGCAATCGTTGCACGGGACAAAAGGGCTTTCATTCGCTTCTCCAGTTTTTCGGTGAAATCTGTAGGGTTATGACAACTTCGCGATAAATTGCGGTCCAAGGCACCCGACACCATAACAAAACGTTGCTGAACGGCGCCTCGCCTGTACGAATTCTTTAGGAGTGACCATGCGCTTTTCGCCTGGCCTGTTGCTGTTGCTTCCTCTTCTGAGCCCCTTGGCTCATGCCGAACTGATTGACGACGTAAACGATCGCGGTGAACTGCGCATCGCCCTGGAAGCCGACACCCCGCCGTACAATTTCAAAGAGGGCGACAAACTCGCAGGCTTTGAAGTGGAGCTGGGTGAACTGCTGGCCAAGGAGATGGAGGTGCGCTCCTCGTTTATTACCACCGATAACGCGGACCTGCTGTCCGGTGTGGAAACCGGCAAGTACGACGTGGCCATTAACCATATGGCTATGACTGCCGAGCTTGAGGATCGTTTCGATTTCAGTGAGCCTTACCACCAGAAGCCGGCATTGGCGATCCCGTTCCAGAAGGGCAACCCGGCGTTCAAGACCAGTTTGAACGGCGCGTTGAAGCGGGTTAAGGACGATGGCCGGTTGAAGGCGCTGGCGCAGAAATGGCTCAAGGTGCAATAAATGTGGGAGCTGGCAAGCCAGCTCCCACATTTGATCTGTTTAAGCTTCTTAAAGCTGCGTGAGGGCCGCCGCCGCCTCAGGCAACTGCAACTCACTGAACACCTGCACACCATGGCGCTTGAGCAGCGCCGCCGTGACGCCTTCGCCACTGACCTTCACCCCGCTGAAGGTGCCGTCATAGGTCAACAGATTGCCGCAGGATGGGCTGTTGGCCTTGAGAATGGCGATGCGGATGTGATGGCGTTGCACCAGCGCCAAGGCTTGGCGGGCACCGTCGAGAAAGGCGCTGGTGAAGTCTTCGCCCTCGGCCGTCAGCACCTGGGCGCGGCCTTCCCACACGTCGATGCCCTGCCCGCCTGGGATTTCGGCCGATGGCCGCGGTGTGGGCAAGCCGCCCGCCACTTCCGGGCAGATGGCAACCACGCGGCCTTCAGCTTGCCACGCTGCCAGTGGGTCGAATGGGCCGCTGGCCCCGCCGTCGTAGCGCACCTTGTGCCCGAGCAGGCAGCGGCTGACCAGAATCTTTTCCATGTTTAAAACGGCTCGTTGCCCCGCCGGCGAAACCAGCCCGTCAAGGACAGGCGTTCGCGCGTAGCGGGCAGGACTTCGTGAGGCACCTCGCCCGACAGGAATACCACCAGGCAGCCCCCGGTGGGCACCACGTCGTATTCGACACCGCCCTTGAGGTACATGCGCAGTTGGCCGCCATGCTCGGGCAGCCAGGCGTCGTTCAAGTAGATCACCGCCGAGACCATGCGCCGGTCATCGTCGCGAAAACGGTCTACATGCTTGAGGTAAAACGCTCCCGGCGGGTACATCGCGAAGTGGCTTTCGAAATCTTCCAGGCCCAGGAACAGGCTGCGATTCATCGCCAGGCGCAGGCCGTCCATCACGCCCATGTAGGTGTCGCAGATAGGCGCGTCCCCCTCCTCCAACCACTGGATATGGTCGCCGCGAATGCCTTCGCGAATCTCCTGGGCCGGCCCACGCCCTACCGCTGCGGGCGCCAGTTCACCCTGCGCCGCACGTTTACGGCACTCAGCCGCCAGCTCCAGGGTCAGAGCCTGGGGCAGGAAGCCATTTTGCTGCGACCAGCCTTTTTCGGCCAAGTCGTCGACGATGCGTTGCAGCAGCGGGTGATCGAGGGGTATTTGCATGGCGCGCATAGTATCCATACGCCTGAAAATCCGACAGCGCCGTTGAGCGTCTGAATGCACTTTAGTCAGGTGACCGATAGGACTTCTCGACAAATCCTACGCCCGACACGGACAATAGTGGCCGACTGACAGGAGTCCTTATGCGTCGTTTGTTTTTTTCTGTGTTGATGTTCTGCGTTTTGCCCGCCTGGGCAGACGGCCATGACCAGTTGTACAAGGTCGCCGGCTGGGCCGAACAACGTGCGCACTTCAATGACGCCCTCAGTGCCGCCCAGCAGCGCTACCGCAATAGCCTGCCGCCGGTGGTGTACCAGGCGCTGGTGGACAACAGCAATAAACGCTTTGCCGCCCAGGCCATGGACCAGCGTGCCGAGGCGCAACTGCGCAAGCACTTGCCCGACCCGAAACCTGCCCTGGCGTTTTTCCAGTCGCCCCTGGGCCGCAAGATCGTCGCCGCTGAGTTGCTGGCCACGCGCCGCGATCAACTGGCGAAAAACGCACAGGGCCTGCCCAAACTCGAAGCCGATGCCACCCGCAGCCTGATCATCGGCCACCTGGCCCAGGCCCTGCCCGCCCGCGAGGCCGGTGCCGAGGTCAGCCTGGCGATTGCAGGCGTGGCGGCCGACAGCTTGAGCCAGATGATCCCCGGCCTGCTCGGCGGTGGCCAGGCGCAAGGAATGTTGAATGGCCAGCGCGAGCGGTTGATGCAGCAGATCGACAAGGATTTGAACAATACCTTGCTGTATGTCTATCGGGATTTGTCCGACCCGGAGCTGGAAGAGTTCGCCACCTTTGCCGAGTCGCCGGAGGGCAAGGCGTATTATCAGGCCGCCCTTGCAGCCATTCGCGCAGGGCTTGCCGTTGGTCAAAGCACCTCAAGCCTGACGCAGTAAACCCTGTCGGAGCTGGCTTGCCTGCGATTGCGCTGTGTCAGTGACACCGCTATCGCAGGCAAGCCAGCTCCCACATTTGGACTGCGTTATTTCAGGTGATCCGTGAGGAAGTTAAAATATGCTTCGCGAATCTGCGGAATTTCATTGGCCAAGTGATGCCGACCCCGCTTGAGCATCAACACCTCAGGCCGGTCGAACTTACCCCGCAACACCTGCAAATTGTGCTGCCAGTCCACCGTCATATCTTCCTCACCCTGCACGATCACCGGGCGCCGGGGGCTGCGTGGTGCGGCTTCGATGCGTTTGATCCAGCGCGCCAGCGACCCCACCCAGGCGGTAGGCAGCTGGCGAGGCTGTAGCGGGTCGGCTTCCAGGAACGGCTTGAACGCAGGGTCGTTGGAGTTATCGCTGAAACGCCGGGCGATGCCTTTGACGAACGGGCGCAGCAGGTAATAGCTGACCTGCGACCAACCCCAGGCACGCGGCCGCACCAAAGGCGACAGCAGGAAAGTCTTGCCCTGGGCCGGACTCTGGGCGCCGTGGTTGAGCAGGTGGTCCACCACGATGGCGCCGCCGGTGCTTTGCCCGAACAGGTGCCAGGGTTGCGGCAATTGCAGCGCCTTGGCCTCGACGAATAACGCCTGCACTACGCTCTGGTACACCGCAAAGTCATCAATGCTGGCGCGTGCGCCGCTGGACAAGCCATGGCCAGGCAGGTCGCAGGCGATCACCACGAAGCCCTGGTCCAACGCCCAATCCACCACATGGCGATACAGCCCCATGTGATCGTAGAAACCGTGGAACAGGAACATCGTCGCCACTGGCGCTGGCGGCCACCAGACCTGGGCCACCACCTCGAACCCATCCACCTCCAAGCGCCCCAGGCGGCTCACCGCCGGCACCTGGCGTGCGGCCAGGTCGAGCCCGTAGAAACGCTGGTAAACCCTCGCCTCGGCTGACAGCGGTTGCGCATCCACCAGGGGGCGCAAGCTTTCGCGCAGATGATCAGGGTCAAAGGTGACGGGCATAAAGGTTTCCAGACTTGCGGTGAAGATGAATATCGAGCTGCGATATTCATCTGTCAGGACAAGCATGGCAAGCTACGCGACCTGCGAGGATACATCCAATGCGACCGCCCTACCGTAACGCCCTGTTCGCCAGCCTGATCCTGGTTATCTGCGCCGGGGTGCTGTGGGTGGCCTATGACTGGTTCCAGGGCCGCTACCTGCGCGCCTTCAGCGAACACACCGCGGTATTTTCCGGCGATGCGCTGCAACTACCCGCAGCTCTCAGCGGCCCTGGCCCGATTCGCCTGGTGCACTTCTGGGACCCGGCGTGCCCGTGCAATGTCGGTAACCAGCAACACCTGGGCGAGTTGATCGAGCAGTACGCGCCCCAAGGGGTGGAGTTCTATGCCCTGCAAAAACCCGGCAGCCACGGCCAGTTGCCCGAGAACCTGCGCCATCTGAAAGTCCTCGATGCCCTGCCCGGCGCCGACAAAATACCCGCCAGCCCGGCCGTGGGCATTTGGGACCGCACCGGCAAGCTGGCGTATTTCGGCCCCTACAGCGAAGGCCTGACGTGCAACGCCAGCAACAGTTTTATCGAGCCAATTCTCAAGGCCCTCGGAGCCGGACGCGAAGTGAATGCCACTCACACCCTCGCGGTAGGCTGCTATTGTTCGTGGCCTAAGGATCTGTAGTCCGTCCACTTTGGTAAGGAATGTTCATGAAGCGCGTCTTGCAGGTTTTTGCGGTGCTGATTGTGCTGGTCGCCCTGGGCGTCGGTTGGTACGTCTACAGCAAACAACCCACGCGCCAGGGCACGGTGACGCTGGCGCACCTGCAAGGCTCGGTCACGGTGCGCTACGACGACCGTGGCGTACCGCATATACGCGCCGAAAACGAAGCCGACCTGTACCGCGCCCTGGGCTATGTGCATGCCCAGGACCGCCTGTTCCAGATGGAGATCATGCGGCGCCTGGCCCGTGGCGAACTGGCCGAGGTGCTGGGGCCCAAGCTGCTGGAGACCGACAAACTGTTTCGCAGCCTGCGCATTCGCGAGCGCGCCTTGAGCTATGTGGAGCACATGGACCCTGGCTCAGCCTCGTCCAAGGCCCTGCAAGCCTACCTGGACGGGATCAACCAGTATCAGGACAGCCACGCCAGCCCCATGGAATTCGATGTGCTGGGCATCGCCAAGCGCCCGTTTACCGCCGAAGACAGCATCAGCGTCGCCGGGTACATGGCCTACAGCTTTGCCGCAGCCTTTCGCACCGAGCCGGTACTGACCTATGTGCGCGACCGACTGGGCAGCGCCTACTTGAACGTCTTCGATCTCGACTGGCAACCCAAGGGCGCTCTCAACCTGGCGGCCAGCGATTGGCAGACCCTTGGCGCCATCGCCGCCCTGAGCGAACAGGCCCTGGCCGACAACGGCCTGCCGCAGTTCGAAGGCAGCAATGCCTGGGCCGTCAGCGGCAGCCATACCCAAAGCGGCAAACCGTTGCTGGCGGGTGACCCTCATATCCGTTTCTCGGTGCCTTCGGTCTGGTACGAGGCGCAGCTGTCGGCGCCAGGCTTCGAGTTGTACGGCTACCACAACGCGCTGGTACCGGTGGCGTTCCTGGGGCACAACCTGGACTTCGGCTGGAGCCTGACCATGTTCCAGAATGACGATCTCGACCTGATCGCCGAAAAGGTCAATCCGGACAACCCCAACCAGGTCTGGTACCACGACCAATGGGTGGACATGAGCAGCAGCGAGCAGCAGATCCAGGTAAAGGGCCAGGCGCCGGTGACCCTCACCCTGCGCCGCTCGCCCCACGGCCCGATCATCAACGACGTGCTCGGTGATAACGCCGGCAGCACACCGATTGCCATGTGGTGGGCGTTCCTGGACAGTGAAAACCCGATCCTCGATGGTTTCTATCAGCTCAACCGTGCCGACACCCTGCCCAAGGCACGTGCCGCAGCCGCCAAGGTTTCGGCGCCAGGCCTGAACATCGTGTGGGCCAATGCCAAGGGCGATATCGGTTGGTGGGCAGCGGCGCAGTTGCCGATCCGCCCGGCCGGCGCCAACCCGGCGTTCATCCTCGACGGCAGCACTGCCCAGGCCGACAAGCTGGGTTTCTACCCCTTCAGTGCCAACCCCCAGGAAGAAAACCCGCCGCGCGGCTATGTGGTGTCCGCCAATGCCCAGCCGGCATCGCCCACCGGCATGCCGATCCCCGGTTATTACAACCTGGCTGACCGCGGCCAGCAGTTGAACGCGCAGTTGAGCGACACAAGCGTGAAGTGGGATGTGACCAACAGCCAGGCCCTGCAACTGGGCACCACCACCGCCTACGGCCCACGCCTGCTGGCGCCGCTGTTGCCGGTGCTGCGCGAGGTGGTCAAGGACCCGGCGCAACTCAAACTGGTGGAACAGCTTGCCAACTGGAAGGGTGACTACCCACTGGACTCCACCAATGCCACGCTGTTCAACCAGTTGCTCTTCAACCTCAGCGACGCAACCTTTCACCCCAAACTCGGCGATGCCTTGTTCAAGACCCTGCTCGGCACCCGCGTGATCGACGCCGCCTTGCCACGCCTGGCCGCGTCGGCAGACTCACCCTGGTGGAACGGCAATCGGGCCGATACCGTCAAGCTCGCCTGGGACAACAGCCTGGCCCATCTCAAGGCTGCGTTCGGCGATGACCCGGCACAGTGGCAGTGGGGCAAGGCGCACACCCTGACCCACGGCCACCCGCTGGGCCTGCAAAAACCGCTGGATAAAATCTTCAACGTCGGCCCCTTCCCGGCACCGGGCAGCCACGAAGTGCCGAACAACCAGACCGCCCCGATTGGCCCGGCGCCGTGGCCTGTGACCTACGGCCCGTCGACACGGCGCCTGATCGACTTCGCCGACCCGGCCCACGCCCTCACCATCAACCCGGTGGGGCAAAGCGGTGTGCCCTTTGATACGCACTATGGCGACCAGGCGCAGAGCTATATCGAGGGCAGGTATGAGCAGGCGCACTTCAGTGAGGAGGAAGTGACAGCCAATACCCGCGGCACCTTGAAACTGCTGCCCGCCCGATGATCGTTCCCACGCTCCGCGTGGGAATGCAGCCATGGACGCTCCGCGTCGGCCCTTAGAAACGGGACGCAGAGCGTCCCAAGAGGCGTTACCACGCAGAGCGTGGGAACGATCACGCACGCTCAAACCGGCGCCGCAAAGTTAAGCCTGAACTGTTGCGGCGTGACGCCCAGCCGGCGGTTGAACACACTGCGCATGTGCTGGGCGTCGCGAAAGCCGCATTGAAAGGCCACGGTCTTAAGCGGTGCGTGGCTGCTTTCAAGCATCACGCGCGCCGCATCCACGCGCGCCCTCTCGACAAATTCCGCCGGCGTAATCCGCGCTTCACGGGCAAACACCCGGGAGAAATTGCGCGCACTCATATTGGCCGCCTTGGCCAGGTCGGCAATGGTCAAGTCTCCCGTCAGGTTGGCCAGCACGTACAGCTGCACCAGCGCCACCGCCGAGGTGGTTTCGGCATGGGGCGTGAGGAACGGGCTGAACTGCGATTGCCCGCCCGAGCGCTGGGTGAACACCACCAGGCGCTTGGCCACGCTCAGGGCCACTTCCGGGCCGTGATCCTGGGCCAGCAAGTACAACGACAGGTCGATACCTGCCGTGACCCCGGCGGAGGTGTAGAGCTTGCCGTCCTGCACATAGAGACGGTCGGCTTCGACCTGGGCCGAGGGACACAGGCGCGCCAGGCTGGCGGCATCGTTCCAATGGGTAGTGACGGTCTTGCCGTCCAGCAGACCTGCGCGGGCCAGCATGAAGGCGCCATTGCAGATCGAGCCGAAGCGCTGCGCCTTCGCGGCGGCCGCGCGCAGCCAAGCGTCAAACTCGAAGCCGAAATCCTCGAAGGGTAACTGCGGGCCACCGGCGACCAGCAACAGGTCATAGGGTTGCCGGGCTTCGCTGTAGTGCTTGTGCGCCTGCAGTGACAAACCGTTGGAGGCCGCCATGGCGCCGTGGCCAAAGCCGAGTACTTCCAGCCGATAGTGATCCTCGGGCGCCAGGAAGCGGTTGGCCTCGCAGAACACATCCATCGGCCCGGTCACGTCCAGCGACTGGACACCGGGGAAGATCAGGATGGCGACGGTTTTGCCCATGGTCACAAACACCTTTTTCCAACTGGATAAACGCGACCCCCCTGTGGGAGCTGGCTTGCCTGCGATGCAGACGACTCGGTACCTCAGGTACACCGAGGTGATGCTATCGCAGGCAAGCCAGCTCCCACAGGGGATCGCCTACATGCTTGGCACGATGTGGCGGCACATTGGCCGGGATCGCCTCCCTGTGGCGATAGCCGCTTCAGGGTCATGGGACCAGACTGGAATCTTTCCAGAGGAGATCCACCATGAGCACCACCATAGCCGGTATCCAGATCCCTGACAGCACCTTGGCCAGGGCCACCAGCGAATACATCCGCGACGTCGAATCGGACCTGCTCTACCACCATTCGCGCCGGGTCTTCCTGTTCGGCGCCTTGAGCGGTGAGCGCAAGCAATTGGCCTACGACCCGGAGTTGCTCTACGTCGGCGCGATGTTCCATGACCTGGGCCTGGTGGAGGGCCACCGCAGTGACGACGAGCGCTTCGAAGTGGACGGCGCCAACGCCGCCGCCGCATTTCTCAAGCCCTATGGGTTGAGCGATGACGATATCGAACAAGTGTGGTTGTCCATCGCCCTGCACACCACGCCGGGCGTGCCGAAACACCTGCGCCCCACCGTAGCGCTGGTGACCGCTGGTGTGGAGATGGATGTGCTGGGCATGGACTACGCCGCGTTCAGCAGCGCGCAGCGCGAAGCGGTGGTGCATGCACATCCACGGGGTGAAGGGTTCAAGGAGTGCATCATCTGCGCGTTCGCAGACGGCTTGCGCCATCGCCCGCAGACCACGTTTGGCAATGTTAAGACCGACGTGCTGGTGGACCAGGAGCCGGGGTTCAAGCCGATGAATTTTGTGCAGGTGATCCGCACGTCGCCGTGGGCGATGTAATCAACCTGAAATGCAATCAAATGTGGGAGCTGGCTTGCCTGCGATGACGGTGAGTCAGCACCTTATAAGTGACTGATACACCGCCATCGCAGGCAAGCCAGCTCCCACACTTTTACCCTGTTCCAGCAGTTAGACCGGCGCTGGCGCCCGGCGCTTGTCCGGCTGCTGCCAGCCATCCGCTGCGGCTTCTTCAATCGCTTGCTGAATAGCCTTCTTGCGATGCTCTTCGGCCCGACGGCTGAAGAACCACACCAGGAAGGTCACCAGCGACACCGCCAACAGAATCAGGCTCGCCACGGCGTTGATCTCGGGTTTAACCCCCAGACGCACCGCCGAGAACACTTCCATTGGCAAGGTGGTGGAACCAGGGCCCGACACGAAGCTGGCCAGTACCAGGTCGTCCAGCGATAGCGCGAACGACATCATGCCGCCCGCTGCCAGCGATGGCGCGATCATTGGGATGGTGATCAGGAAGAACACCTTCCATGGCCGTGCGCCCAAGTCCATCGCCGCTTCTTCGATCGACAGGTCCAGCTCACGCAAGCGCGCCGACACCACCACCGCCACATACGCCGCACAGAAGGTGGTGTGGGCGATCCAGATGGTGACGATGCCACGTTCCTGGGGCCAGCCGATCATCTGTGCCATGGCCACGAACAGCAGCAACAACGACAGACCGGTGATCACTTCGGGCATCACCAACGGTGCCGTCACCAGGCCACCGAACAGCGTGCGGCCCTTGAACTGGCTGATGCGCGTCAGCACGAAGGCGGCCAGGGTACCCAACGCCACCGCCGCCACCGCCGTGTAGCAGGCGATTTCCAGGGAGCGGGCCACCGAGCCCATCAACTGGGTGTTGTCCAACAGGCCCACGTACCACTTGATCGACCAACCGCCCCACACTGTCACCAGCTTGGATTCGTTGAACGAGTAGATCACCAGGATCAACATCGGCAGGTAGATGAACAACAAGCCTGCGACCAGCATGAAGCTGGAGAAACGAAAGCGCTTCATATCTTGCCCTCCAGCTCTTTGGCTTGGCTGCGGTTGAACAGGATGATCGGCACGATCAGGATCGCCAGCATCACCACCGCCAGGGCAGACGCCACCGGCCAGTCACGGTTGTTGAAGAACTCTTGCCACAACACCTTACCGATCATCAGGGTTTCCGGGCCGCCGAGCAGTTCAGGAATCACGAACTCGCCCACCACCGGGATAAACACCAGCATGCAACCGGCGATGATGCCGTTCTTGGACAGCGGCACGGTGATTTTCCAGAAGCTGTTGAAGGTGCTCGAACCGAGGTCCGAAGCGGCTTCCAGCAGGCTCTGGTCGTGCTTCACCAGGTTGGCGTACAGGGGCAGGATCATGAACGGCAGGTACGAATAGACCACGCCGATGTACACCGCGATGTTGGTGTTGAGGATCTGCAGCGGCTCGTTGATCAAGCCCATGGACAGCAGGAAGCCATTGAGCAGGCCGTTGTTGCTGAGGATGCCCATCCACGCATACACCCGGATCAGGATCGCGGTCCAGGTGGGCATCATGATCAGCAGCACCAGCACGGTCTGCATCTCTTTGCGCGCGGTGGCAATGGCGTAGGCCATCGGGTAGCCGATCAGCAGGCACAGCAGCGTGCTGAAAAACGCCATCTTCAGCGAGCCCAGGTAGGCGGCGATGTACAACTCGTCGCCCGCCAGCAAGCTGTAGTTGGCCAGGTTCAGCACCACCTCCAGCTTTTGCTCAACGTAGGTATAGATCTCGGTATAGGGCGGGATCGCCACATCGGCTTCGGCAAAGCTGATTTTCAGCACGATGAAAAACGGCAGTGCGAAAAACAGGAACAGCCAGAGGAAGGGAATCCCGATGACCACCTGCTTGCCATTGGGCACGATGCGATCCAAGCGCCGCTTGAATTTCTTCATGTTCATGAGCGAAGTACCACGCCGCTGTCGTCTTCCCACCACACGTACACCTGGTCACCCCAGGTTGGGCGCTGGCCACGGCGTTCGGCGTTGGCGACGAAAGACTGCACCAGCTTGCCGCTCGGCAGCTCCACGTAGAACACCGAGTGGCCGCCCAGGTAGGCGATGTCGTGCACCTTGCCGCTGGACCAGTTGTGCTCGCAGGTTGGCATTTCAGTGGTCACCAGCAGCTTTTCCGGGCGAATCGCGTAGGTCACCGACTTGTCTTCCACCGAGGTGGCGATGCCGTAGCCCACGTAGATGTCGCGGTCCAGGTCCGGGCACTTGAGCACCGCGTGGCCTTCAGCGTCGTCCACCACTTGGGTGTCGAAAATGTTGACGTTGCCAATGAACTCGCACACCAGGCGGCTGGTGGGCGTTTCGTAGATATCGATGGGGCTGCCGATCTGGGCGATCCAGCCCAGGTGCATGATCGCGATGCGTTCGGCCATGGTCATGGCCTCTTCCTGGTCGTGGGTCACCATCACGCAGGTCACGCCGACGCGCTCGATGATTTCCACCAACTCCAGTTGCATCTGCGAGCGCAGCTTCTTGTCCAGGGCGCCCATCGGCTCATCGAGCAGCAGCAGTTTCGGGCGCTTGGCCAGGGAGCGGGCCAGTGCCACGCGCTGGCGTTGACCGCCGGACAGTTGGTGCGGCTTGCGCTTGGCATATTGGCTCATCTGTACCAGCTTGAGCATCTCGGCCACGCGTGCGTCGACTTCAGCCTTGGGGATCTTGTCCTGTTGCAGGCCGAAGGCGATGTTCTGCGCCACGGTCATGTGCGGGAACAAGGCGTAGGACTGGAACATCATGTTGATCGGCCGCTCGTAGGGCGGCATGTCGGTGATGTCCACACCGTCGAGGTAGATGCGACCTTCGGTTGGGCGCTCGAAACCTGCAAGCATGCGCAGCAAGGTGGATTTGCCCGAACCCGAACCGCCGAGCAAGGCGAAGATCTCGCCTTTCTTGATTTCCAGGGACACATCGTCCACGGCAATCGTCTCGTCGAACTTCTTCGTGACCCGGTCGATTTTGACCAACACCTTTTTCGGTGTCTGGTCGCCCTCGAGGGCTTTCTTATAGGCGCCGGAGGCAACTGCCATTTACGAAACTCCCAAAAAAAACTGTGCAGCCGGCCCAATGCGGGCCAGCCTTGGATAGTTTGAGCCTTACTTGCCCGTCTTGACCTTGGTCCAGCTACGGGTCATTAAACGCTGCACTTTCGGGGGTAGCTCAAAGTTGACGAATGTCCGCTCGAGAACCGCCTGCGGTGGGTAAACCGCTGCGTCGGTGCGTATCGATTGCTCCATCAGTTTGTCCGCCCCTGGGTTAGGGTTGGCGTAACCGACTTGATCGCTGACCTGAGCGATCACCTCAGGCTGCAGCAAATAGTTGATGAAGGCATGGGCTTCCTTGACGTTGCTGGCATCCTTGGGAATCGCCAGCACGTCGAACCACAGGTTGCCGCCTTCTTTGGGAATCGTGTAGGCGATGTTCACGCCTTTGCCCGCCTCCGCCGCACGGGCCTTGGCCTGGAACACATCGCCGGAGAAACCGGCCGCCACGCAGATGTTGCCGTTGGCCAGGTCCGAAATGTATTTGGAGGAATGGAAGTAGGTCACGTAGGGCCGCACTTTCAGCAGTTTTTCCTCGGCCTTCTTGTAGTCGGCCGGGTTGGTGCTGTTGGGGTCCAGGCCCATGTAGTTGAGTACTGCGGGCAGCATTTCATCGGCCGAGTCCATGAACGACACGCCGCAAGTGGCCAACTTCTTCATGTTTTCCGGTTCGAACAACACGGCCCAGGAGTCGATCTTGTCGACCCCCAGCACTTCCTTGACCTTGTCGACGTTGTAGCCAATGCCATTGGTGCCCCACAGGTACGGCACCGCGTACTGGTTGCCCGGGTCGTTCTTTTCCAGGCGCTTGAGCAGCACCGGGTCGAGGTTGGCGTAGTTTGTCAGCAGTGACTTGTCGAGCTTCTGGAATGCCCCGGCCTTGATCTGCTTGCCCAGGAAATGGTTGGACGGCACCACCACGTCGTAGCCGGTGCGCCCGGCGAGCAACTTGCCTTCCAGGGTTTCGTTGGAGTCAAACACGTCATACACAGGCTTGATACCGCTGGCCTTTTCGAAGTTGGCCAGGGTGTCGGGGCCGATGTAGTCCGACCAGTTATAAATATGCACCGTCGGTGCGGCCTGTACGCTGGCAGCCAGCGTGATACCTGCACCCACCAGCATGGCTTTGCGAAATAAAGAAATTGGCAAGTGGAGGTCCTCTTGAATAGTTGGGGGCCTTGAAGTTGTTGCCCGGCAACAAAACCGGCGCGCAACTTACCGTCGATAAACCGATCCGGCAAAACTTTCTTTGATCTAATTTGTGGGAGGGGGCTTGCCCCCGATGGCGATGCACCATCCGAGAGAATCGCCGACTGACACTCCGTCATCGGGGGCAAGCCCCCTCCCACAGGTTTTGAGGCTTACTTGCCCGATTTGATCTTGGTCCAGCTACGGGTCATTTCACGCTGAGTTGCCGCTGGCATGTCGGCAATGGCGTAGAGCTTGGATTGCACTTCGGCCGACGGATAAATACCCGGGTCGCTGGTGATGTCTTTATCGACCAGGGCAGTGGCTTTCTCGTTACCGTTCGGGAAACGCACACTGTTGGTGATCGCGGCCATGACGTCTGGCTTGAGCAGGTAGTTCATGAATGCGTAGGCAGCCTCGACGTTTTCGGCATCCTTGGGAATGGCGACCATGTCGAAGAAGCTGCCAGCACCTTCCTTGGGAATGTCGTAGGCGATCTTGACCTTGCCACCGGCTTCAGCCGCGCGGGTTTTGGCCTGTTCGATGTCACCCGAGTAGCCCACAGCCACGCAGATGTTGCCGTTGGCCAGGTCGGAGATGTACTTGGAGGAGTGGAAGTAGCCGATCGAAGGACGGATTTTCATGAACAGGTCTTCGGCCTGTTTCAGATCAGCCTTCTTCGTAGTGTCGGTCGGCAGGCCCAGGTAATGCAGCGCTACCGGCAGCATTTCGGTTGGCGAATCGAGGAAGCTCACGCCGCAGCTTTTCAGCTTGGCGATGTTTTCCGGCTTCATCAGTACGTCCCACGAGTCGATCTTGTCCACGCCCAGTGCGGCCTTGACCTTCTCCGGGTTGTAGCCGATGCCCATCGAGCCCCACATGTACGGGAAGGCGTGCTTGTTGTCCGGGTCGCTGACCGATACGGCCTTGAGCAGGGATTTGTTCAGGTTGCCGTAGTTGGACAGCTTGGACTTGTCCAGCTCCTGGTAGACACCGGCCTTGATCTGCTTGGCGAGGAAGCTGTTCGACGGCACGACGATGTCGTAGCCGGACTTGCCTGCCAACAACTTGGCTTCCAGGGTTTCGTTGCTGTCAAAAACGTCGTACACCACTTTGATGCCCGACTCTTTTTCAAAGTTGGCGATGGTGTCCGGTGCAATGTAGTCGGACCAGTTGTAAACGTGCAGCACTTTATTGTCTGCCTGGGCCGCGCCCGCCATTGCGCCCATCAGGGACAAGGCGAGGAGAGTCTTGCCAGCGTTCTTCAAACCTAATGCCTTCATTTGGTGATGCTCCAATTTTTTCTTTTTTGGGCCACAAGCGTTGTATGTTTTACGGCCCAACCGAAGGGCAACAAAACAGGGCGACAGTCTGGCAAGTTCAGGGGCCGGCTTTCAACCAAAGCCCCTGCATTTTTAACTGCCCAGTGCACCGCGCACTGAGCCTAGCACTTAGCCCTGCAAGGCAGCCAAAGTCAGGTCCAGGCAATGGCGGGCCTTGGTGACCAGCTCGTCGATTTCAGCCTTGCTGATGACCAGTGGCGGCGAAATGATCATGGTGTCGCCCACGGCGCGCATGATCAGGCCATTTTCAAAGCAGAAGGTTCGGCAGATCATGCCGGCGCCTTTGCCTTCGTGACGCTTGCGCGTCGCCTTGTCCTGCACCAGCTCGATCGCACCGAGCATACCGACGCCGCGTACTTCACCCACCAGCGGATGATCGCCCAGTTCCCTCAGACGTTTCTGCAAATACGGTGCCGTTTCGTCGTGCACACGGTTAACGATTTTTTCATCGCGCAGGATGCGGATGTTTTCCAGCGCCACGGCCGCGGCCACCGGGTGGCCGGAGTAGGTAAAGCCGTGGTTGAAATCGCCCCCTTCGTTGAGCACCGCCACCACTTCGTCACGCACGATCAGGCCGCCCATGGGCACGTAGCCCGAGGTCAGGCCCTTGGCGATGGTCATCATGTGCGGCTTGAGGTCGTAGAAATCGCTACCGAACCACTCACCGGTACGGCCGAAGCCGCAGATTACTTCGTCGGCGACAAACAGGATGTCGTACTTGGCGAGGATTTCCTTGATGCGCGGCCAGTACGTGGCAGGCGGCACGATCACGCCACCGGCACCCTGGATCGGCTCGGCAATAAAGGCGCCGACGTTGTCCACGCCCAGCTCCAGGATTTTCTCTTCCAACTGGTTGGCGGCCCACACACCGAATTCCTCGGGGCTCATGTCGCCGCCTTCGCCAAACCAGTACGGCTGAGCGATGTGGGTAATGCCCGGGATCGGCAAGTCGCCCTGCTCGTGCATATAGGTCATGCCGCCCAGGCTGGCGCCGGCCACGGTAGAGCCGTGGTAGCCATTCTTGCGGGCAATGATGGTTTTCTTGTTGGGCTGGCCCTTGATCGCCCAGTAGTGGCGGACCATGCGCAACATGGTGTCGTTGCCTTCGGAGCCAGAGCCGGTGAAGAACACGTGGTTCATGCCAGCCGGCGCGACATCGGAAATGACCTTGGCCAACTCCAATACCGGTGGGTGTGCGGTCTGGAAGAACAGGTTGTAGTACGGCAGTTCTTTCATCTGCTTGGCGGCGGCATCGGCCAGTTCATCGCGACCGTAACCGATCGCCACGCACCACAGGCCGGCCATGCCGTCGAGGATCTTGTTGCCTTCGCTGTCCCACAGGTAAACACCGTGGGCTTTGGTGATGATCCTTGGGCCTTTCTCTTTCAATTGCTTGAAGTCGCTGAACGGCGCCAGGTGGTGATCATTGCTCAAGGCTTGCCATTCACGGGTTTGCGGGTTGTTGCTGGACATACCAATCTCCTAGACTTTTCAGTGAAGGCGCGCCATTTAAAAGGCGCGCCCGGCGCATCAGACGGCGAAGAGCAGGAATTCCCGCTCCCACGAACTGATCACGCGCTTGAAGTTTTCATGCTCGGCCCGCTTGACCGCGACGTAGCCCGTGATGAATTTTTGCCCCAGGTATTTCTCGATGGTCTTGCTGTTTTCCATGCGTTCCAGGGCGTCTTCGATGGTCAACGGCAGGCGCAGGTTGCGTCGCTCGTAACCACGGCCCACCACCGGCGCGCTCGGGTTATGGCCTTCGACCATGCCGATGTAGCCGCACAACAGGCTGGCGGCAATCGCCAGGTACGGGTTGGCGTCGGCGCCCGGCAGGCGGTTTTCCACGCGGCGGTTCTGCGGGCCGGCATCCGGTACGCGCAGGCCGACGGTGCGGTTTTCTTCGCCCCATTCCACGTTCACCGGCGCCGAGGTATCGGGCAGGAAGCGGCGGAACGAGTTCACGTTGGGGGCGAATAAAGGCAGCAATTCAGGGATGAACTTCTGCAGGCCGCCAATATGGTTGAGGAACAGTTGGCTCATGGTCCCGTCTTCATTGGAGAAGACGTTCTTGCCGGTGGCAATGTCGATGATGCTCTGGTGCAGGTGCATCGCGCTGCCGGGCTCGCCGGTCATGGGCTTGGCCATGAAGGTGGCGGCCACGTCGTGCTTGAGCGCGGCTTCGCGCATGGTGCGCTTGAACACCAGGATCTGGTCGGCCAGAGACAGGGCATCGCCGTGACGGAAGTTGATTTCCATCTGCGCGGTGCCGTCCTCGTGGATCAGGGTGTCGAGGTCCAGTTCCTGCAGTTCGCACCAGTCGTAGACGTCTTCGAACAGCGGGTCGAATTCGTTGGCTGCTTCTATAGAGAAGGACTGGCGACCGGTTTCCGGGCGGCCGGAGCGGCCAATCGGCGGTTGCAGCGGGAAGTCCGGGTCTTCGCAGCGCTTGGTCAGGTAGAACTCCATCTCCGGCGCCACGATGGGCTGCCAGCCGCGGTCGGAGTAGAGCTTGAGGACTTTCTTGAGCACGTTGCGCGGCGACAGCTCGATCGGGTTGCCTTGCTTGTCGTAGGTGTCGTGGATCACCTGGGCAGTCGGCTCGATGGCCCAGGGCACCAGGAATACCGCGTTCTGGTCGGGGCGGCAGATCATGTCGATGTCGGCCGGGTCGAGCAATTCGTAATAGATGTCGTCTTCGACATAGTCGCCGGTCACGGTCTGCAACAGAACACTCTCGGGCAGGCGCATGCCTTTTTCGGCAATGAACTTGTTGGTCGGCGAGATCTTGCCTCGGGTAATACCGGTGAGGTCGCCAATCATGCATTCGACTTCTGTGATCTTGTGGTCTTTCAACCAATCGGTGAGCTGGTCGAGGTTGTTACTCATAAATGCCTCTGGGCTGGGTTTCCTGGCATCCATTAAAGGCCAGGCGTTGGTTGACGCAGCATCCGCGTCGTTTTTTCATTCAGGGTAGGAGCTTACCTGCCATTTGCCCATGGGTTGCATTCCTCAGGCCAAAGTTGTGCGCAATTATGATCGGCACGGCGGATGAGGGTCGCTCAGTGGCGTCGGAGATGGCAAAAAGGAGATCGGCCGGGCCGTCAAGAATATTGGCCGGTGCCTGGGCATTCACACGGGGCGAACGAGCTGCGGACAAAGCCTGGCTGGAGCAGGCGCAGACGCCGATTGGCGGCAGGTGAAACATGAAGCACCCCGGTATTATTGCTGTTATGGGTTTGAATCGAGCTTAGCCTTGTTCATTTTTTTACACAACACCCCCGTAAAAAATCCTACACGGCCCGCTCAAGCCTGCAGGTCCCAAGCCCCTAAAACCCAAAAAACCGCCCCAAAACCCCGCAAAAAAGGCTCCACGGCGCTTTTTTAGGGCAAAAAATGCCTCGCTTGACTTCGGCAGGCCGTTCGGGTTGACTGAAACCAGAAAAGATCAATGATTGATATTTTTAACAACAAAGGTGTTGCATCATGTCGGTACCCCCGCGTGCCGTTCAGCTTAACGAAGCGAACGCGTTCCTTAAGGATCATCCTGAGGTTCTGTACGTAGACCTTCTAATTGCGGATATGAATGGTGTGGTGCGCGGTAAGCGCATCGAACGCACCAGCCTCCACAAGGTTTACGAGAAGGGCATTAACCTGCCTGCCTCTTTATTTGCCCTGGATATCAACGGCTCTACGGTGGAAAGCACCGGCCTGGGCCTGGACATCGGTGATGCTGACCGAATCTGTTATCCAATCCCCGACACCCTGTGCAATGAACCCTGGCAAAAGCGCCCTACCGCGCAACTGCTGATGACCATGCACGAACTTGAAGGTGAACCTTTCTTCGCCGATCCGCGCGAAGTGCTCCGCCAAGTTGTTACCAAGTTTGACGACCTCGGTCTGACCATCTGCGCCGCCTTCGAGCTTGAGTTCTACCTGATCGACCAGGAGAACGTGAACGGCCGCCCACAACCGCCCCGCTCGCCGATCTCCGGCAAACGCCCGCACTCGACACAGGTCTACCTGATCGACGACCTCGACGAATACGTCGACTGCCTCCAGGACATTCTGGAAGGTGCCAAGGAGCAAGGCATCCCGGCGGACGCCATCGTCAAGGAAAGTGCCCCGGCGCAGTTCGAAGTGAACCTGCACCACGTTGCCGACCCGATCAAGGCCTGCGATTACGCGGTACTGCTCAAGCGCCTGATCAAGAACATCGCCTACGACCATGAGATGGACACCACCTTCATGGCCAAGCCTTACCCAGGCCAGGCAGGCAACGGTTTGCACGTGCACATCTCCATTCTGGACAAGGACGGCAAGAACATCTTTGCCAGCGAGGATCCCGAGCAGAACGCCGCATTGCGTCACGCGATCGGCGGTGTGCTGGAGACCCTGCCCGCCCAAATGGCGTTCCTGTGCCCCAACGTCAACTCCTACCGTCGTTTCGGCGCACAGTTCTACGTGCCGAACTCGCCGTGCTGGGGCCTGGATAACCGCACCGTGGCGATTCGCGTACCCACCGGCTCGTCCGATGCCGTGCGTATCGAACACCGTGTGGCTGGCGCCGATGCCAACCCTTACCTGCTGATGGCCTCGGTATTGGCGGGCGTACACCACGGCCTGACCAACAAGATCGAGCCGAACGCTCCGGTGGAAGGCAACAGCTACGAGCAGAACGAGCAGAGCCTGCCGAACAACCTGCGCGATGCCCTGCGTGAGTTGGACGACAGCGAGGTGATGGCCAAGTACATCGATCCTAAATACATCGATATCTTCGTCGCCTGTAAGGAAAGTGAGCTGGAGGAGTTTGAACACTCCATCTCCGACCTTGAGTACAACTGGTACCTGCATACCGTGTAAGCGGTTGCTGCAATAAAAGAACGCCGCTGATTTTGGTCAGTGGCGTTTTTTTATGGGTTTATTTTGGGAAACCGGGTTGGCCTCATCGCAGGCAAGCCAGCTCCCACATTTGATCGCGTTCCAACCTTGAAATGCGTTCCATTGTGGGAGCTGGCTTGTCGGGTCGCCGCATCGCTGCGATAGCGGCCTGGCAGACAACACACCTTCCTGCTCATACAATGCCCGCTGCCTTGTAGGAGACATCCATGACCACCCGCCCCGCCGCCCCTCGCAAACCCCGCGCCCGCAGCCAGGCCCGGATCGATGCGATCCTCGACGCCGCCCGCACCTTGCTGGCCGCCGAAGGTGTGGCCAGTTTGTCGATCTACAGCGTGGCCGAACGAGCACAGATACCACCGTCATCGGTGTACCACTTTTTCGCCAGTGTGCCGGCGTTGCTGGAGGCGTTGACCGCTGACGTTCACGCAGCCTTTCGCGCCGCCATCCAGGCACCCATCGAGCATGAATCGCTCAAGCATTGGCGGGACCTGTCCTACATCGTTGAACAACGCATGCTCAGCATCTACAGCAACGATGCCGCGGCGCGCCAGTTGATCCTGGCTCAGCACGGGTTGACCGAAGTGACCCAGGCCGATCGCCAGCATGATCTGGAATTGGGCGACTTGATGCTGGCGGTGTTCAATCGCCACTTTGAAGTGCCAATGCTACCGAGCGATGTGGACGTGTTTGCCCTGGCATTGGAGTTGAGCGACCGCGTGTACGCGCGCTCGGTGCATCAGCATGGGCTGATTACGCCGCGCATGGCGGAGGAAGGGATGCGGGTGTTTGACGCGTATGTGGGGCTTTATTTGCCGGCCTATCTGCCCAAGCGCTGATCGTTCCCACGCTCTGCGTGGGAATACATCCCGTGGCGCTCTGCGTCACCTTTGGCACAGCGGGACGCGGAGCGCCCCAGGCGGCATTCCCACGCAGAGCGTGGGAACGATCAGTGGCGTTATCACAACTTGGCAATCGACACCTCAGTGGATTTCACAAAGGCAATCACTTCACTGCCGATCACCAGCTCCAACTCCTTGACCGAACGCGTGGTGATCACCGAGGTGACAATGCCGGACGCGGTCTGCACGTCAATTTCCGACAGCACGTCGCCAACCACGATTTCCTTGATGGTGCCTTTGAACTGGTTACGCACGTTGATGGCTTTAATAGTCATGGTGTTTTTCCTGTGTGAGTTATTGAGCCCAACGCAATTGCGTCGGCAGCGGTGAAACAGGTTCGGGTTCCGGTGGGGAACCGGGTAGCGACAGCACGCGGTTGAGCACTTCGGCTTCCAGCGCGGCCAGGCGGTGTGAGCCACGGGCCCGTGGGCGTGGCAGGTCGATGTTCAGGTCGAGGCCGATTTCCCCGTTTTCAATCAGAATCACGCGGTCGGCAATCGCCACGGCTTCGCTGACGTCGTGGGTCACCAGCAACACCGTGAAACCGTGCTTGCGCCACAGGTTTTCGATCAGTTGCTGCATCTCGATGCGGGTCAGGGCATCCAGTGCGCCCAGCGGCTCATCGAGCAGCAACAGGCGCGGCTGATGGATCAACGCCCGTGCGAGTGCCACGCGCTGTTTCTGGCCACCGGACAACGCCGCCGGCCATTCATTGGCGCGCTCGGCCAGGCCAACCGCTTCCAGCGCATCCAGCGCTTTGGGCCGCCAGTCGCCCTTGAGGCCGAGGCCGACGTTATCGATGATCTTTTTCCAGGGCAGCAAACGCGCTTCCTGGAACATCAACCGTGTATCTTCAATCGCTTCGTGCAGTGGCGCGGAGCCGGCCAGCAGCTCGCCGCCACTGGCTTTGTCCAGCCCCGCCAACAGGCGCAGCAAGGTACTTTTGCCGCAACCGCTGCGGCCGACCACAGCCACGAACTGCCCCGCGGGAATATGCAGGTCAATCTCTTTGAGCACTTCGCGGGTACCAAAGGCCTTGCGCAATTTGCGCACCGCCAGTGGGATACCCTTCAACAGACGCGGAGGTTGTTGGGCCGTCATGCTGCACCTCCTTTGACTTGATACGCCGGGTGCCAGCGCAGCCACACACGTTCCAGCCCACGGGCTGCCAGGTCGGCCAGTTTGCCGAGGATGGCGTACATGACGATGGCCAGTACCACCACGTCGGTTTGCAGGAATTCACGGGCATTCATCGCCAGGTAACCGATGCCGGAACTTGCCGAAATGGTTTCCGCCACGATCAGCGTCAGCCACATGAAGCCCAGGGCGAAGCGCACCCCCACCAGGATCGACGGCAGCGCGCCCGGCAGAATCACTTGCCAGAACAGGCTGAAACCGGACAAGCCATAGCTGCGCGACATCTCCACCAATGCCGGGTCGACATTGCGAATGCCGTGGTAAGTGTTCAGGTAGATCGGGAACAAGGTCCCCAGGGCCACCAGGAAAATTTTCGCGGTCTCATCAATGCCGAACCACAGGATCACCAGCGGAATCAGCGCCAGGTGCGGCACGTTGCGGATCATCTGCACGGAGCTGTCGAGCAAGCGCTCGCCCCACTTCGACAAGCCGGTGATAAAGCCCAGGGCCAGACCGATGCTGCCTCCGATCACAAAGCCCAGGCCGGCGCGCCAGCCGCTGATGGCCAGGTGCGTCCAGATTTCGCCGCTGACCACCAGGTTCACCCCGGCTTCGATCACTGCACTCGGCGCTGGCAGAATGCGCGTCGACAACCAACCCGCCGACACCGACAACTGCCACACCGCCAGCAATAAGATCGGCAGCACCCAGGGCGCCACGCGATGGCTGATTTTTTCCAAGTCCATAACGGCGCCTCAGCTCTGTGACGCAGCTTTGGGAAGGATGTCGTTGGCAACCATCTCGCCAAACGGGCTGACGTAGCCGGCGCTTTTGGGCAGCTCGGGACGTTCGATATCCAGGTGCGGGAACAACAGCTCGGCGACCCGATACGACTCTTCCAGGTGTGGATAACCGGAGAAGATAAAGGTATCGATACCCAGGTCCGCATACTCCTTGACCCGTGCCGCAACCGTGGGGCCATCGCCCACCAGCGCCGTCCCTGCGCCGCCACGTACCAGGCCGACGCCGGCCCACAGGTTGGGGCTGACTTCCAGGTTGTCACGGCTACCACCATGCAAGGCTGCCATGCGTTGCTGGCCCACCGAATCGAAGCGCGCCAAGGACGCCTGGGCGCGGGCGATGGTCTCGTCGTCCAGGTGGGAGATCAGTTTGTCGGCGGCTTTCCAGGCTTCGTCGTTGGTTTCGCGCACGATTACATGCAAGCGAATGCCAAAGCGCACCGTGCGTCCCAGTTTTGCAGCCTTGGCGCGTACCTGCGCGATCTTTTCCGCAACGGCTGCCGGCGGCTCGCCCCAGGTCAGCACCATCTCGACCTGTTCGGCCGCAAGGTCCTGGGCGGCTTCGGAGGAACCTCCGAAATACAGCGGCGGGCGTGGTTGTTGAATCGGTGGGTAGAGCAATTTTGCGCCTTTGACGCTGATGTGCTCGCCGTCGTAGTCCACGGTCTCGCCTTCCAGCACACGGCGCCAGATGCGGGTGAATTCCACCGACGCCTGGTAGCGTTCTTCATGGCTCAAGAACAATCCGTCGCCAGCCAGTTCTTCCGGATCGCCACCGGTGACCAGGTTGAACAGCGCACGGCCACCAGACAGGCGATCCAGGGTCGCGGCCTGACGCGCGGCCACGGTCGGGGAGATGATCCCAGGGCGCAGGGCAACCAGGAATTTCAAGCGCTGGGTCACGGGGATCAGCGAGGCGGCCACCAACCACGAGTCTTCGCAAGAGCGACCCGTAGGGATCAACACCCCGCCGAAACCCAGGCGGTCAGCAGCCTGAGCCACTTGTTGCAAGTAACCGTGGTCGACAGCGCGGGCGCCTTCGGCGGTGCCAAGGTAATGACCGTCGCCGTGGGTGGGCAGGAACCAGAAAATATTGAGGCTCATGGAGTTGTCTCCTGAATGAAGTCGGATTACGGCGCTTTGGCAACCGCGGCGGGTGGCGTCCAGATCACGTCCTTGATGCTCAAGGGCTTGGGGATCAATTTGAGTTGGTAGAAGGTGTCTGCGATTTTCTGCTGGGCGGCGACCACTTCCGGGGTCAGGAACAGCGCGCCGTAGCCCTGGCGTTTCACCGATGTGAGGGTGATATCTGCCGGCAGGCCGAGCAGTGGGGCGACCTGCTCAGTCACTTCCTGCGGGTTGGCCTTGGACCATTCGCCTACCGCACGCACCTCTTCCACCAACGCCTTGATCACTTGCGGGTGCTGTTCGGCGTAGGGTTTGGTGGCCAGGTAAAACTGATGGTTGTCGGCAATCCCGGTGCCGTCTCGCAGGGTGCGCGCTTGTAGTTGCTTCTCGGCGGCGGCCTGGTACGGGTCCCAGATCACCCAGGCGTCCACGCTGCCACGCTCGAACGCAGCACGGGCATCGGCGGGGGGCAGGAACACGGTCTTTACGTCGGTGTAGTTGAGGCCGGCATCTTCCAGGGCACGCACTAGCAGGTAGTGCACGTTGGAGCCTTTGTTGAGCACGACCTTTTTACCCTTGAGCTCGGCCACCGATTTGATCGGCGAGTCATTGGGCACCAGGATCGCTTCGCTGGTAGGCGCGGGTGGTTCGTAGGCGACGTAGAGCAGATCGGCGCCAGCCGCCTGGGCAAACACCGGTGGGGTTTCGCCAGTAACGCCGAAGTCGATGGAGCCGACGTTCAGGCCCTCGAGCAATTGCGGGCCACCGGGAAACTCGGTCCACTGCACCTGCACGCCTTGGTCGGCCAAGCGCTTTTCCAGGGTGCCCTTGGCCTTGAGCAGCACCAGGGTGCCGTACTTCTGATAACCGATCCGCAAGGTCTCGGCGGCTTGGGCTTGAACGATGGCGCCGAAGGACACAGCCGCAGCAAAGAGTGCGACCAGACCACGACGCAAGATGACAGTGCGCATGGCGCTCTCTCCAACTGTGCGATTAAGGTTTTGGCTGCACCTGCTTGGCCGTTGTCGGCTGAGTAAGGTGAGTGTTTCCAGGTTTCTGGGGTGAGGCTCAAATGCTCCAGCGAGCACTCAACAAACGTTCATTCAATACGTCAGGGTCCAGCGGTTTTGGCCGGCGCGCCATGGCGCTGTAGAGCTGCTCCAGGGCTTCGTGCAGACGCTGTTCGAGTACCGGCACCAACTGCGCCTGGACACTGCCCTCGCCATAGGCGATCTGGCTGTCTTCGGCAAAAATACCGTGGAGCAATTCCTGGGCCTTGAGGGCCGACAGCACCGGCTTCAGGGCGTAGTCCACCGCCAGCATGTGGGCAATGCTGCCGCCGGTCGCCATCGGCAACACCACCTTATGGGCCAGCGCACGCTCCGGCAGCAGGTCCAGTACGGTTTTCAACGCCCCGGAAAACGACGCCTTGTACACCGGCGTGGCGATCACCAGGCCGTCGGCATTGGCGACTTGTTGCAGCAGGTCAATGACCTTGGGGCTGTCGAAGCGTGCGTGCAGCAAGTCTTCAGCCGGGAAGTCCCGTACCTGGTAACTCACCACTTCCACGCCCTGCTGTTGCAGCCACTGACGGGTTTTATCCAGCAAGACCCCGGAGCGGGAACGCTGGCTGGGACTGCCTCCAAGTGTTACGACCAGCATGCAGGAGATTCCTTGAGCAAGTGTCGGCGGTTCGCTGTACGGCGATGGCGCCAAGATGGGATAGACCTTATCAGCAGATTTATATATCTATAAATCTTATTTATTCATTTGTTTATTCCATAAATACATAAGCGTTTAACCAATCGCCAGGCGAAAAAAAAGGCCGTCGAAACGGCCTGAAAACCCCTGCTGTGTGAGACGGTTTGCAACTTGAAGCCTGTGCTGTTCATGAGGCCGCCATCGCGGGCAAGCCCCGCTCCCACAGGGGAATGCGGTCAACTGTGGGAGCCGGGCTTGCCCGCGCTGGCGATATCAGCCTTAACGATTGGGTTGTGGGGTAAGACGCAGGTACGGCTTCACCGCGCGATAGCCCTTGGGAAAGCGTTTCTTGATCTCTTCCTCGTCCTTGAGTGACGGCACGATCACCACCTCATCCCCATCCTGCCAGTTGGCCGGCGTCGCCACTTTGTGGTTGTCGGTCAGTTGCAGGGAGTCGATCACCCGCAGGATTTCATGGAAATTACGCCCGGTGCTGGCCGGGTAGGTGATGGTCAGGCGAATCTTCTTGTTCGGGTCGATCACGAACAAGGAGCGCACGGTAAGGGTATCGCTGGCATTCGGGTGGATCAGGTCGTAGAGGTCCGAGACCTTGCGGTCTGCATCGGCCAGGATCGGGAAGTTGACCACGGTGTTCTGGGTCTCGTTGATGTCGTCGATCCATTTGTGATGCGAGTCCACCGGGTCTACCGACAGGGCGATGGCCTTGACGCCACGCTTGGCGAATTCATCCTTGAGCTTGGCGGTGAAACCCAGTTCGGTGGTGCACACCGGCGTAAAGTCCGCAGGGTGGGAAAACAACACACCCCAGCTGTCGCCCAGCCATTCGTGGAAACGAATCTTGCCGGCGCTGGAATCCTGCTCGAAGTCGGGGGCGATATCGCCCAGTCTTAGGCTCATGGTATGGCTCCTGGTGAGTGCTTATGGAGCCCACTGTGCATGGATTTTTGCTGATTTAAAAAGAATAAATATCGATTTATCTAGACGATAAAGGAATATTAAAAATCAGTTCATTGGACTTGGGAACGGCCTGAGGCCAACATCGCTTACAAGGTTCGAGAAGGCCTTGAGACGCTGCAAAAAAGAGGAACTCAGGAAGGGCTTGCGGGGGTTGAGCCCGACTTGAACAGCAAGACACCTTGCCCGGCATTGCGCCGGGCAAGGTTTTACAGTCTTACAACAGCGGGATCGAGTAGCTGACGATCAAGCGGTTTTCGTCCTGGTTACGCGCGTTGGCGATGTCGCTGCGCCACATAGCGTTTTTCCACGCCACGCCGACGTTTTTCAGCGGACCTTCCGGTACGACGTAGGCAACAGTGATGTCACGTTCCCACTCGGACTGGCCGGTGAACTCGGTACGGTTGCTGGCGACGGTGTCGATATGATCACCTTTCAGGTAAACCACACCGGCGGTCAGGCCAGGCACGCCGACTTTGGCGAAGTCGTAGGAGTAGCGAGCTTGCCAGGTGCGCTCGCCGGCACGGGCGAACTTCTGGATCTGCATGTCGGTGGTGATGTAAGCCGACGAGCCGTCACCCTGGTTCAGCCAAGGGAAGTCGCTGCTGCCGTTGCTGACCTGGTAACCGCCACCGAAGGTGTGGCCGGCAACCGAGTACAGGAACAGGCCGCTGTACAGGTTGTTGTCGACTTTGCCACGGCCGGAGTTCACGCCGCTGTAGTTGCCCGTCGAGAAGTAAGCGGACTGGTTGCCGTTGTTACCATCGTCGGAGCTGTTGAAGTAGCGCAGGTCAGACTTCAGCACGCCAGGACCAATGGCCCAGTTGTGGGTCAGGCCCAGGAAGTGTTGCTTGTAGAAATCTTCCAGGTTGCCGTAGTAGTACTGGGCGGTCAGATCCTTGGTGATCTTGTAGTCGCCACCGGCGTAGTAGAACTTGTTGCTCGAACGCCAGTTCACACCACGGCTGTTGGCGCCGGAGATGGACAGGCTTTCGTTGTTGCTGGAGTTACGGCCCTTGGCCTTTTCGATCTGGCCAGCAACCAGGGTCAGGTCCTTGATATCGCTGGAGGTGATCTGGCCACCCTGGAAGGTTTGCGGCAGCATACGACCATCGTTGGTGACGATGACCGGCAGCTTGGGCTGCAAGGTACCCAGCTTCAGTTCGGTTTGAGAGATCTTGGCTTTGGCAGTCAGGCCCAGGCTGGAGTAGTTATCAACGGCTTCGCCATTGGACTTGCTCGGGAAGATCGTGCCGCCGTAGGAGCTGGCAGTCGCGCCGTTGGTGCCACCGCCGGAATCCAGGCGAACACCCAGCAGGCCGATAGCGTCCAGACCGAAGCCGACGGTGCCTTGGGTGTAACCGGAGATGAAACGCAGATCGAAGCCTTGGCCCCATTCTTCGTTGCGGCTCGGGTTGGCCGTGCCTTCGCGGTTATCGGTGTTGATGTAGAAGTTACGCAGGCCCAGTGTGGCCTTGCTGTCTTCGATGAAACCGGCAGCGCCTGCTTGCTGGGCGATTGCGCCCAACGTTACAGCCACAGCCAAGGTGGACTTCTTCATGTACCGCTCCTCTCATTTCTAATTTTTGTATTTCTTTGGTCTCGGGTCTGACGCCCTCGATCCACAGATGCGCGATTAGCGCCAGATAGTGACCACCAAGTCAATCGTAACCTTGTGTGTCTACTACCTTCGTCTAATCGCAGTTGATTTGGTCCCTGCAGGGTAATGAGTTTTTCATACACCCAAAAAGAATTATTTCATTCTTTTTCATACGATCCAGGAATAAGACTTTCCGTGAAGCTGGTCGGTCAGGATAGACGCGCCGCTTCATAAGCTAATTCCTAAAGGGTATTTACTGGTGCTTTTTTAGATCGATTAGTGTTGCCGTACGGTTGCATACGTCACTCACGATCAAAAAGGCGACGCCATCATGGCCAAACGCACATCCTCCCGTCAATTTGTTACAGTTTTTGTATCGCTATTACTTTCTTTTGGTGTCAACGCCGCCGACCTGACGGTGGGCTACCAGACCGGCATCGATCCCAGCAAGGTTCCCCAGGCCGACGGCCTGTACGAAAAAGCCATCGGCGAAAAAATCGCCTGGCGCCGCTTCAACAGCGGGCCAGAGGTGGTCACGGCCATCGCTTCGGGTGATGTACAAATCGGCAACCTCGGCTCCAGCCCGCTCGCGGCGGCGGCCTCGCGCAACCTGCCAATTGTGGCGTTTATCGTATCGGCACAGATCAACGCTTCTGAAGCCCTGGTGGTGCGCAACGGCAGTGGCATCGATAAACCCCAGGACCTGATCGGCAAAACCATCGCCACGCCCTTCGTCTCCACCTCCCATTACAGCCTGCTCGGCGCGCTGAAACACTGGGGGCTGGACACCAAACAAGTCAAAGTGGTGAACCTGCAACCGGCCGAAATCGCCGCCGCCTGGAAGCGTGGCGATATTGATGGAGCTTTTGTGTGGTCACCGGCCCTGGGCGAAATCCGCAAGACCGGAAAAACCCTGACAGACGCGGCGCAGGTGGGCCAATGGGGCGCACCGACGTTTGAGGTGTGGGTGGCGCGCAAGGATTTTGCGCAAAAACATCCTGACGTAGTGGCCAAGTTCGCCAAAGTTACCCTAGATGCCTTTGCCGACTATGCCGCCCACAAAGACAGCTGGACGGTGGATTCCGAGCCAGTGCAGAAAATCGCCAAATTGACAGGTTCAAATGCCGACGACATTCCGGAACTGTTGGCCGGTACGACGTTTCCGGATGCGCAGGCACAGCAAACCGCTGCGCTGCTCAAGGGCGGCACGGCGAAGGCGATTGAGGAAACGGCGAAGTTCCTGAAGGAACAGGGGAAGGTGGAGACGGTGCTGCCGGATTATTCGGCCTATGTGACCGACAAATTCGTCACACAATAAATACAGTCTTTGGTGGGAGCTGGCTTGCCTGCGATGCCAGCAACTCGGTCCTGCAGTTAAACCGAGGCGCCGCTATCGCAGGCAAGCCAGCTCCCACACAGAGCCGTACTCTTTTACAGGGCCTTTTCAAAGATCTTGGAGTTGCGCTGATAGTTGTACAGCGACGCCCGCGCCGACGGCAGGCGGTCCACGCTGCTGGGTACAAAGCCGCGTTCGCGGAACCAGTGGGCCGTACGGGTGGTGAGTACAAAGAGGGTTTTCAAGCCCTGGGCGCGTGCCCGGGTCTGGATGCGTTCGAGCAATACATCGCCTCGCGCGCCGTGGCGGTACTCCGGGTTCACTGCCAGGCACGCCAACTCCCCCGCATCCGAATCCGCGATCTGATAGAGCGCCGCGCAGGCGATGATCATGCCTTCGCGCTCGACCACGCTGAACTGTTCGATCTCACGCTCCAGCACTTCCCGCGAACGGCGCACCAGAATGCCCTGCTCTTCCAGCGGGCTGATCAGGTCCAGCAAACCGCCGACGTCTTCGATCGCCGCTTCGCGCACCAGTTCGAATTGCTCCTGGGCCACCAGCGTACCGCCGCCGTCGCGGGTAAACAGCTCGGTGAGCAAGGCGCCATCTTCGGCGTAGCTGACGATATGGCTGCGCCCTACTCCACCCCGGCAGGCTTCGGCAGCGGCATCGAGCAGTTCGGCTTGATAGTTGCTGCCCAGGCGCTGCAGGTGCGCGGGTACTTGCTGTGGGCGCAATTCACGCACCAGGCGGCCGTTCTCATCGATCAGACCGGGATCGGCGCCAAACAGCAGCAACTTGTCGGCGCCCAGGTCGATGGCGGCGCGGGTGGCGACGTCTTCGCAGGCCAGGTTGAAGATCTCGCCGGTGGGCGAATACCCCAACGGCGACAGCAGCACGATAGAGCGCTCATCCAACAGGCGGTTGATGCCCTTGCGGTCGACCCGGCGCACTTCGCCGGTGTGGTGGTAGTCCACGCCTTCAAGCACGCCGATTGGCCGTGCGGTGACCAGGTTGCCGCTGGCCACACGCAGGCGCGAGCCCTGCATCGGCGAGGACGCCATGTCCATGGACAAGCGCGCCTCGATGGCAATACGCAGATGGCCCACCGCGTCGATCACACACTCCAGCGTCGCGGCATCGGTGATGCGCAAGCCTTCGTGGTAAGCCGGGGTAAGGCCGCGTGCTTCAAGGCGGGTTTCGATTTGCGGGCGCGAGCCATGCACCAGCACCAAGCGCACACCCAGGCTATGAAGCAGCACCAGGTCGTGGACGATATTGCCGAAGTTGGGGTGGTCCACACCATCGCCGGGCAGCATGACCACAAAGGTGCAGTCGCGGTGGGCGTTGATGTAGGGCGAAGCGTGACGAAGCCAGTTGACGTATTCGGGCATAACACCTGGGCCTGTAATAAAAAGCAGCCAAATAAAGGATCGATCGTGAAAGCGCACAGCGGCTGATGGTTATCGTCGGAACAGGCTTGGCGACACGCTCACTCTCCTTATGTACGAATGGGCAGGGGTTAATTTATGCAGGTTTCAGGCAGTAGTGTTCGATCAGTTCCCGCAATAGACGCACTGTAGGCGTCAAGCGTGACATTTCAAGGTACTCGCCAGGCTGGTGGGCGCAGGCAATGTCGCCAGGGCCGAGCACCAGGGTTTCGCAACCAAGGCGCTGAAGATAAGGCGCTTCGGTGCCGAACGCTACTGCTTCGGCACGATGACCGGTCAAACGCTCCGCCACCCGCACCAACTCGGCGTCTTCGGGCTGCTCAAAGGGTGGCACTTCGGGGAACAACGGCGCGTAGTCGATCTTGACCTTATGCCGCTCGGCCAGGGGTTCGAGCTTCTGGCGGATCGCGGCGCGCAGCACCTCGGGGTCCATGCCCGGCAGGGGTCGCAGGTCGAACTCCAGGGAGCACTGGCCGCAGATGCGGTTGGGGTTGTCGCCGCCGTGAATGCAGCCGAAGTTCATCGTCGGCTGCGGCACGCTGAATTGCGCGTTGCGGTACTCGCGCTGCCAGGCCAGGCGCAGGCCGCGCAGTTCGCCGATGGCGTCATGCATGGCTTCCAGGGCGCTATGGCCCAGGCTGGGGTCCGACGAGTGGCCACTGCGCCCGAGGATCTCGATGCGTTCCATCATCACGCCCTTGTGCAGGCGGATCGGCTTGAGCCCGGTCGGCTCGCCGATCACAGCTGCACGACCTAATGGGCGCCCCGCCTCGGCCAGCGCACGGGCACCGGACATAGAGCTTTCCTCATCACAGGTGGCCAGGATCAACAGCGGTTGCTTGAAGGGTTGGTCCAGTAGCGGCAACACCGCGTCGATAACCAGTGCGAAGAACCCCTTCATGTCACAACTGCCCAGCCCTACCCAGCGACCATCGACTTCCGTCAGCTTGAGCGGGTCGGTGTTCCACAGCGCCGCGTCATACGGCACGGTATCGCTATGCCCCGCCAACACCAAGCCACCGGGGCCGCTGCCGAAACTGGCCAACAGGTTGAACTTGCCGGGGCTGACTGGTTGGATATCGATGGCAAAGCCCAGGTCGCCCAGCCAAGCGGCGAGCAGGTCGATCACCGGGCGATTGCTCTGGTCGAGAGACGCCTGGGTGCAGCTCACCGACGGCGCGGCGATCAAGGCGGCGAACTGCTCTTTCATGGACGGTAACGGCATGCGCGGTCTCCCAACTTCCCGGATGAACCTCACTATAGAGGCATCTGCGCAACACAATAAACCGTTGCGGCACGTTGCCGGGCTCAGTCCTGTACACTGCACGACCTTGGCAGCCACACTTTTCCCCGGCTGCGCTCCCGATCCTGGATTTTCCGGCCATGCAGAAAGAAACCGAAATCAAGCTACGCGTCAGCCGCGAAACACTCGCCGCGCTGCGTGAGCACCCGTTACTGAAAAAACGCAACAAAAGTGGCTGGGAACGCCGTGAGTTGATGAACCAGTACTTCGACACCCCCGAGCGTGACCTGGCCCAGGCCAAGGTTGCCCTGCGCCTGCGCAAGGACGGTGACGACATCATCCAGACCCTCAAGACCCGCGGCCAAAGCGTCGCCGGCTTGTCGGAACGCAACGAATACAACTGGGACCTGCCCAAAGCCAAGCTCGACGTGAAGAAACTCGATGGCGAGTGCTGGCCCGAGCAACTGGCCGAGCTGGACAAAAAGACCCTCAAGCCGATCTTCACCACCGACTTCGTGCGTGAACGCGCCGAGATCGCCTGGGGCCGTGGCAAGGCCAAGGTGGTGATCGAAGCCGCCCTGGACCTGGGCCATGTGGTGGTCGGCAAGCAGAAAGAAGAAATCTGCGAGCTGGAACTGGAACTGCGCGAAGGCGAACCGGCGGCCCTGCTGGAACTGGCCGCCGAGCTGGCCGCAACCCTGGCCCTGATGCCGTGCGACATCAGCAAGGCCGAACGCGGCTATCGCCTGTATGACGCCAGCAGCTACTCCCTGAGCCTGCCGGCGCCACAGATCCACGCCGAAATGCCATTGGACGACGCCTTCGCCGCGATCCTGTGGCACCTGCTGGGCAGCAGCCAGCGCCTGGCTGAGCAATACCGCTTCAATGGCCACTGGCGCCTGCTGCAGGACTGGGTCGAGAACCTCGGCGAGTTGCGCGCCCTGATCGGCAGCCTCGGTCAGGCCGCGCCGCGCCAATCCACCAGCGAACTGCGCAGCGCCCTGGATGCGTTGCTGGAAGACTGGCGCCCGCTGGTCCAGGCCGGTGACGACGATGAAGACATTCGCAAAGCCGCGCCGGAACAGTTCATCGAAGAGCTGCAAGACGTGCGCTGGGGCCTGTTCTCACTCAATCTCTCGCGCTGGCTGCTGGCCCGTACCTGGACGGCCGAGCGTAACGTGCGCGGCAACCGCCAGGGCGCTGCGCAAATCACCAACTGGCTGCCACGCCTGTTGGCCGACGACGCCGTCGCCCTGCAACTGCAGCGCTACCAGCAACAGCCGGAAGACCTGGCCGAGCAACTGCCGCGTATCGAACGCATCCAGGCCTGGCTGCACCATGCGCGCCATGTGGTGGACATTCCTGAGCTGGACCGCTTGTACGGCGAGCTGAACAAGCTGGCGCACCTGGCCAACCAGCCGATTACCGATGAATCGCTGGATGCGCGTATGCACCAGGCGATTGCGGTTTATCAGAATCGTGCCTGGAAGACCCTTCTGCGCCTGTAATATCGCTATCGCGGGCAAGCCCGCTCCCACATTTGCTGTGGGAGCGGGCTTGCCCGCGATGAGGCCCTCCCTGTCAGCGCAAGACTGGCAGGCTGGTGGTGGACTTGATCTCCGACAGCGCCACAATCGAGTTGACCTCCTGAATCCCCGGCACCATCGACAACTTCTCGAAGAAAAACCGCTCGTACGCCTCGATATCCGAGGTGACGATACGCAGCAGAAAATCCACCGCCCCCATCAGCACATAGCACTCCAACACTTCCGGAAACCCGCGAATCGCCTCGGTGAACTCGGTGAAATTGGAGCGACCGTGGGCGTTGAGTTTGACCTCGGCGAAAATCTGCGTGTTGAGCCCGATTTTCTTGCGGTCCAGCAGGGTGACCTGGCCGCGGATCACGCCCTCCTCCTTGAGCCGCTGAATACGCCGCCAGCATGGCGACTGCGACAGGCCGACCTGCTCGGCAATCTGTGCACTGGAGAGCGAGGCATCCTCTTGCAGCAAGGCCAGGATGCGGCGGTCGTAGGCGTCCAACTCACTGTGCATAAAAGTACCTATGAATAGGCTTATTTTGAATTGTTCTGGTCGATTTATCGCCAAACAGGCTTATTTTAGATAAGAAATCTCCCCAGGCGAATGTAAAAATTTCTCCAGTCTAAACTGGAGAGTCAGCATGCATGCCGTCGAAACCGCCTACCCCGCCACCCGCGTCGATGCGTGGGCCGCCAATAGCAGCCACTGCCAGGCGCACTATCGCATCGTCGCCGAGGCTGAACCGGACGTGCTGTGCCGGGTGCTGAACTACTTCGCGCTGCAATTGCTCACGCCCACCCAGGTCAGCATGAACCGGGAAGCCGACCTGCTGAGCATCGATATCGTGATGACCGGCCTGAGCTGGCACCGCGCCCAGGTGATCGGTGAAAAGATTCGAAACCTGATCAGCGTCTGCACCCTGGAACTGTGGTCCGCTGATTCCGAGCGGCCTCAAGCGCTGGCGGCGATGGCGCAGTAAAAACCGGCAATACAAGCGCCAGCAGGATCTTCAGCGGCTGGCTAGCCTGGGATTACCCCCACGCCCCAGGAAAACCTGCATGCCCGGCGCCACTCACGATCACCCCTTGGAACTGCAGCAATTATTGCCGGCGTTGGTCGAGCAAGGGCTGATCACGGCGCAGGCGGCGCAAAAGGTGGCGCCAGCGTCCGGCAGCCAGCATCCCTTGGAATGCATCGCAGCCCAGGGCCCTTGCCTGGAGGCCTTGACCCAATGGCTGGCCCGGCAGGTAGGCCAACCTTACCTGCGCATCGACCCGTTGAAGATTGATGTGGCAGCCGTGGTGCCGTTGATGTCCCACGCCTTTGCCCAGCGCCACGGCATTCTTGCAGTCGCCGTCGATACCCACAGCGTGACGATCGCCAGTGCCCAACCCCATGTCACCACCTGGGAAGCCGGACTGTCCCAGGTGCTCAGACGCACGATCAAGCGCGTGGTTGCCAACCCCAGCGATATCCAGCGCGGTATCAACGAGTTTTATCGTTTAGCCAAGTCCGTCAGCGGTGCGGATCAAAAAATGACGGCGCCTGGCAATGTCGACTTGCTCAGCCTCGGCGCCAGCGACAAGGAGCCGGACGCCAACGACGCGCATATCGTCAACATCGTCGACTGGCTGCTGCAATACGCCTTTGGCCAACGAGCCAGCGACATCCATATCGAGCCCTGCCGCGACCAGGGTCGGGTGCGCTTTCGCATTGATGGGCTGCTGCATGACGTCTATCAATTTCCCCCGCAGGTCACCATGGCCGTGGTCAGCCGCCTGAAAAGCCTGGGGCGAATGAACGTGGCCGAAAAACGCAAACCCCAGGATGGCCGCGTCAAGACCCGGAACCCTGCGGGTGTCGAAGTGGAATTGCGGCTTTCGACCCTGCCCACGGCATTCGGCGAAAAACTGGTGATGCGAATTTTCGACCCACAGGTGCTGCTCAAGGATTTCGACCAGTTGGGTTTGTCCAGCGCCGACCAGCAACGCTGGCACGCCATGACGCGACGCACCCACGGCATCATCCTCGTCACAGGCCCGACCGGCTCAGGCAAGACCAGCACCCTCTACACCACCCTCAGGCAACTGGCGACCCGCGAGGTCAACCTGTGCACGGTGGAAGACCCGATTGAAATGGTCGAGCCGGCCTTCAACCAGATGCAGGTCCAGCACAACATCGACCTCACGTTCGCCAGCGGCATCCGCGCCCTGCTGCGCCAGGACCCGGACATCATCATGATCGGCGAAATCCGCGACCAGGAAACCGCAGAGATGGCTATCCAGGCCGCGCTGACCGGGCACCTGGTTTTCTCGACCTTGCACACCAACGATGCACCCAGCGCCATCAGCCGCCTGCAGGAACTGGGCGTTGCTCACTATTTGATCAAAGCCACGCTCATAGGTGTGATGGCGCAGCGCCTGGTGCGGCTTCTGTGCAGCCACTGCAAGCACCCCGCGGGCCTGGAGGACGATGGCGGCTACGAAGCTGTCGGCTGTGCACACTGCCGTGACAGCGGTTATCGAGGCCGGGCCGGACTGTATGAAATCATGCTCATGGACCCGGCACTCCAGGCGCTGGTCACTCCAGGCGCGGACGTACAAACCCTGCGCCGTGGGGCACTGGCGCAGGGCATGAGCAGCCTGCGCATGGCCGGCATCGAGAAAGTGAAGGCCGGGCTGACCACGATGACGGAGGTGTTGCGGGTCACGCCAGGGGATTCAGAAACAAATCCTTTGTTTGTTGGGCCATGAAACCGTCCTTATCCGTGACCAGACCGTTACAATCGGCCTAATGTCATTCACTGACACCTTCAGATAGGGAATCGCTATGCAGATCGGAACCGTACTGCTTCTTTTCGTGGGCTTGGCCATCGCCATTCTGTTCATGGGGTTCAAAGTGGTGCCCCAGGGCTACCAATGGACTGTCGAGCGTTTCGGCCGCTACACCAACACCCTCAAGCCCGGCCTGAATATCATCATCCCGGTCATGGACCGCATCGGTCGCAAGATCAACGTGATGGAAAGCGTGCTGGATATCCCGCCTCAAGAAGTCATCACCGCCGACAATGCCACCGTGCAGATCGATGCCGTGTGCTTCTTCCAGGTGGTCAACACCGCCCAGGCCGCCTATGAGGTCAACAACCTCGAACATGCTATCCGCAACCTGCTGCAGACCAATATCCGTACCGTACTCGGCTCCATGGAACTGGACGCCATGCTGAGCCAGCGCGACGGCATCAACGAAAAACTCCTGCGCACCGTGGATGAAGCCACTGCGCCATGGGGCATCAAGATCACCCGTATCGAGATCAAGGATATCAGCCCGCCTGCCGACCTGATGGCCGCCATGTCCGGCCAAATGAAAGCCGAACGGATCAAGCGCGCACAGATCCTCGAAGCCGAAGGCCTGCGGGCGTCGGCGATCCTGACAGCGGAAGGCAAAAAGCAGGCGCAAATCCTTGAAGCCGAAGGCAGCCGCCAGGCAGCGTTCCTGGAGTCCGAGGCCCGCGAGCGCCAGGCCGAAGCCGAAGCGCGGGCGACACAAGTGGTGTCCGAAGCTATTGCGTCGGGCAATGTGCAGGCGGTGAACTACTTCGTCGCGCAAAAATACATCGACGCCCTGGGCAAACTCGCCTCGGCCAACAACAGCAAGGTCATCCTGATGCCGCTGGAAGCCAGCCAGGTGATTGGCGCCGTGGGCGGTATCGGCGAAATCGTCAAGGCAACCTTCGGCAACCAGAAAGGCTGAGGCCAACACCATGTGGGACTTTTTGCTGCATTTGTCGTTTTGGGACTGGTTAGCCCTGGGCACCGTGCTGTTGATTCTCGAGGTGTTCGGTGCCGGAGGCTACCTGCTCTGGATGGGCATCGCCGCCGCAGCCGTGGGCGTGATCAAGTTCCTGTTCCCGCCGCTGGGGCTGGAATGGCAACTGCTGCTGTTTGCGGTGTTGTCGATACTGACCGCCGTGTACTGGTGGAAACGCCAACGCAGCAGTGCCAAGGCCAGCGATCAACCGGGGTTGAACGAGCGCGGTTCAGAGTTGGTCGGGCGCACTTTCGTGGTGCATCAAGCCATTGTGGATGGCCGCGGCAAGGTCAAAGTCGGCGATGGCGTGTGGATGGTCACCGGTGCCGACGCCCCCGTGGGCGCTCAAGTCCGCGTGGTTGGCCAGGATGGGGTGATTTTGAAGGTTGAAACTGTTTAGTCAGTGATGGAACTGGATCGGGTTAACTACAATCAAAACGTACAGATAACCCACCGGAGTCACCCATCATGCGTCTCAAATATGCTGTCGCAACCCTCGCTGTGCTTTCCCTACCTGTCGGCTCAGCCATGGCCGATAGCTTCTGGCGTAATGTCATCTCGTCGGGCGCCACCACTGGCTCGACTTACCTGACGTTCAAGGACCACAAGCTGGTGGTCGCCGCCCAGGACGACGCAGGCAGCTTCGTCGCCAGCGACGGCGGCATTCGCGGCCCGTACCTGGAAGCGGCCATGCAGAAGGTCCGCGCCGACAACCCTGGCCTCCAAGCCACCGACATGGAACTGGCTAACGCCATCCTGGCGAAGAATGCTGTAACCGAGTAACAACTGCCCTCATAAAAAATGCCGCTTTCTCAAGCGGCATTTTTTTGCCTGCTGCATGACGAATCGTTCATGGATGACAGGCTATATTCAGTCTCAGCGTGCAACCATGCCCTACTGACACGTCTATTTTTCATTGCCTACCTGAAACGGATGCCTTCTTCGTCATGAGCCAACAGCCCTTCCTGCCGTTTTCCAAACCGACCATTGATGAAGCCACCATCGCGGCGGTCGGCGATGTTCTGCGTTCCGGCTGGATCACCAGCGGGCCAAAGGTGCAGGCGTTCGAAGCACAGTTGTCAGACTATTTTGGCGGACGTCCGGTGCGCACCTTCAACTCGGGCACCTGCACCATGGAGATCGCCTTGCGCATCGCCGGGATCGGGCCTGGGGATGAAGTCATCACCACGCCAATCTCCTGGGTTGCCACGGCCAACGTGATTCTCGAAGTCGGTGCCACTCCGGTCTTTGCCGACATCGACCCGGTGACGCGCAATATCGACCTGGCCCAGGTGGAAGCCGCCATTACTCCGCGCACCAAGGCGATCATCCCGGTCTACCTGGCCGGCTTGCCCCTGGATATGCCGATGCTCTACGCGCTGGCCAACAAGTACAACCTGCGCATTGTCGAAGATGCTGCCCAGGCCCTGGGGTCCAGCTGGGATGGAGAACGCATCGGCGCAACTGGCGACTTCGTGTCCTTCAGCTTCCAGGCGAACAAGAACATTACGTCGTCCGAAGGCGGCTGCCTGGTGTTGAACAATGCCGAGGAGGCCCGTCTGGCAGAGAAGTACCGCCTGCAAGGCGTCACCCGCAGCGGCTTCGATGGCCTGGATGTGGATGTGCTGGGTGGCAAGTTCAACATGACCGACATTGCCGCTGCCATCGGCCTGGGGCAATTTGCGCACATCGAGAAAATCACCGCCCATCGTCAGAACCTGGCACGGCACTACTTCAAATGCTTCGGCAGCAATTTCGAAGCCCAATACGGCGCGCAACTGCCGCCGGCCGACTTCGAAAACAGCAACTGGCACCTGTTCCAACTGGTATTGCCGGAGCGCCAGGATGGCCTGCCAGCCCGTGCGACGTTCATGGAGCAGATGCAGGCCCACGGCGTGGGTATCGGCTATCACTACCCGCCGATCCACCTGCTGAGCCTCTATCGGGCACAGGGTTTCAAGGAAGGCATGTTCCCGGTGGCCGAACGTGTTGGGCGTTTGATCGTGTCGTTGCCGATGTTCACGGCGATGACAGAGGCGGATGTGGAGCGGGCTGTAGCGGCGGTTAAAGCCGTACTGAAAAAAGACTGATCACAACAAATCAACTGTGGGAGCTGGCTTGCCTGCGATGCTGGCACCTCGGTGTATCGGTGATACCCGGGTGATCCAATCGCAGGCAAGCCAGCTCCCACATTGAGGTGTGCTGTTGCAGCTGTTGTGTTTATTCGCCGATGGCGGCTTTGTAGCCGGCGGCATCCAGCAGTTTGTCCAGCTCGGCCTTGTCGCTTGGCTTGAGCTTGAAGATCCAGGCGCCGTACGGGTCAGAGTTCAACAGCTCAGGACTGCCACCCAATTCTTCGTTGACGGCAAGCACTTCGCCCGCAATCGGCGAGTAGATATCCGAAGCGGCCTTGACCGACTCCACCACGCCCGCCTGGTCTTGAGCGGCAAACACCTTGCCCACTTCGGTCAGTTCAACAAACACCACATCACCCAAAGCTTCCTGTGCATGGTCGGAGATCCCGACGGTCACGGTGCCGTCAGCTTCCAGACGAGCCCATTCGTGACTTTCGGCAAAACGCAGGTCGGCAGGGATATTGCTCATAGTCTGTGTCCTCAAGATGAAATGTCAGCGGCCATTGGCCTGCCGGAATTGGTTAGATCAGGGTTTTGCCATGACGCACGAAGGTCGGCTTGACCACTCGAACCGGATACCACTTGCCGCGGATTTCCACTTCGGCCCGGTCGGCAGTCGCCGTCGGCACACGCGCCAGCGCAATGGATTTGCTTAGCGTAGGCGAGAAACTACCACTGGTGATCTCTCCTTCGCCAACATTGGCGATACGAACCACTTGGTGAGCACGCAGCACACCACGCTCTTCAAGGACGAGCCCGACCAGTTTGAACTGCACGCCGGCTGCTTTTTCTGCTTCCAGCGCAGCGCGGCCAATGAAGTTACGCTCGACAGGTTCCCAGGCGATGCTCCAGGCCATGTTGGCCGCCAGGGGTGAGACGGCCTGGTGAATATCCTGGCCATACAGGTTCATGCCGGCCTCCAGGCGCAAGGTATCGCGCGCACCGAGGCCGATGGGGGAAATGCCCGCGCCCACCAGGTCGTTGAAAAAGCCCGGTGCCTGATCGGCCGGCAGCACGATTTCGAGGCCGTCTTCGCCGGTATAGCCGGTGCGGGCGATATACCAGTCGCCGTCGGCCCGGCCTTCGAACGGTTTGAGCTGATGGATCAGGATGCCACGGGACTGGGTCACCAGTTCGGCGATTTTCTGCCGGGCGTGGGGGCCTTGGATGGCGAGCATGGCCAACTCGGAGCGCTCATGCAGTTGCACTGAGTAGCTGCCCAGTTGCGCCTGCATCCAGGCCATGTCCTGATCGCGCGTGGCGGCGTTGACCACCAGGCGGTAACCGGTTTCGGTGCGGTAGACGATCATGTCGTCCACCACCCCGCCCTGCTCGTTGAGCATGGCGCTGTATAACGCACGGCCACAGCCGTGCAGTCGGTCGACATCATTGGCCAGCAGGTACTGGAGCCATTCCTTGGCCTGGGGGCCGGTGACATCGATTACGGTCATATGAGATACATCGAAGACCCCGCAGTCGCGCCGCACCTGGTGGTGTTCTTCAACTTGCGAGCCGTAATGCAAAGGCATATCCCAACCGCCAAAATCGACCATTTTCGCGCCGAGGGCGAGATGCAGGTCATACAGAGGCGTACGCTGTCCCATGGGTTTCTCCTTCCGGGCTTGGCGAAGGCGCGCAGAGCTGCCACGTGCGCCGAACACCTTGTACTACAAGGCCCGCAGCCACATACAGCAGGTCGATCCGAAAGACGGAGCGCACCGAATGCCGCGCATTGTAGCCTCAAGCCGTAGGACTGGCACCTAACCGATTTGCCGAGCCGAGCGACGAATCAGCCCGATGACCGGCAACAAGCCAACCAGCACAAGGGTCAGCGCCGGCAAAGACGCCCGCGCCCATTCGCCTTCACTGGTCATTTCAAAGATGCGGACCGCCAGGGTGTCCCAACCAAACGGGCGCATCAGCAAGGTGGCGGGCATTTCCTTGAGCACATCCACAAACACCAGCAGCGCTGCGCTCAACGTGCCCGGCAGCAATAACGGCAGATACACTTTGCAAAACAGTCGTGGGCCGCTCACGCCAAGGCTGCGTGCCGCTTCGGGCAGTGACGGACGGATTCGCGCCAGGCTGTTTTCCAGCGGCCCGTAGGCCACCGCCAGGAACCGCACCAGGTACGCCAGCACCAGTGCCGAAAGGCTGCCCAGCAGCAAAGGCTTGCCCGCCCCGCCCAGCCATCCGGAGAGCGGCACCACCAACTCGCGGTCCAGGTAACTGAACGCCAGCATGATCGACACCGCCAGCACCGAGCCTGGCAAGGCATAGCCGACATTGGCCAGGCTGATACCGGAGCGAATCGCGCGAGTGGGCGCCAGACGGTTGGCAAAGGCCAGTATCAGCGCCACGCTGACCGTGATCAGCGCTGCGATACCGCCCAGGTAAAGGGTATGCACGATCAGCCCGGTGTAACGTTCATCCAGGTCGAAGCGGCCACGCTGCCAGAACCACGCCACCAGTTGCAGCATCGGAATCACGAACGCACAGGCGAAGACCAAGCTGCACCACGCGCTGGCCGCCACGGCTTTGAACCCGCGCAGGTGGTACAACGCCTTGCCCCGTGGGCGCTCATTGCTCGGTCGGCTGGCCCCGCGCGCACGTCGCTCGCCATACAGCACCAGCATCACTACCAGCAGCAGCAGGCTGGCCAGTTGCGCGGCACTGGACAGGCTGAAAAAGCCGTACCAGGTTTTATAGATTGCGGTGGTAAAGGTGTCGAAATTGAACACCGAGACCGCACCAAAATCCGCGAGCGTCTCCATCAGCGCCAAGGCCACACCGGCACCAATCGCTGGCCGCGCCATTGGCAATGCCACGCGCCAGAACGCTTGCCATGGCGATTGCCCCAGCACCCGCGCCGCTTCCATCAAGCCTTTGCCCTGGGCCAGGAACGCGCTGCGCGCCAGCAGGTAGACATAGGGGTAGAACACCAGCACCAACACAATGACCACGCCGCTGGTAGAGCGTACCCGCGGCAAACGCAGCCCGGTGCCGAACCACTCGCGCAGCAGGGTTTGCACCGGACCGGCGAAATCCAGCAGGCCCACGAACACAAAGGCCAACACATAGGCAGGGATTGCAAAGGGCAACATCAGTGCCCAATCGAGCCAGCGCCGCCCGGGGAACTCGCACAGGCTGGTCAGCCAGGCCAGGCTGACGCCGAGCAGCGTCACGCCCAGGCCGACACCGAGCACCAGGGTCAAGGTGTTGCCCAGCAAGCGGGGCATCTGAGTGTCCCAGAGGTGCGACCAGATCTGCGGGTCGATGCTTTGCCAGGACAGCAGCAGCACGCTCAGCGGCAACAGCACCAGGGCGGCGACGCTGAAAACCGGCAGATACCAGCGACGTTGGGCGGGGTGGGCCAAGGAAAAGCTCTCAGAAAAATAAAGATGTTGAAGCGGCCACTAACCAATGTGGGAGCTGGCTTGCCTGCGATACAAGCACCTCGGTGTATCAGTGATACCGAAGTGATGCAATCGCGGGCAAGCCAGCTCCCACAGTCGAGCGGCGCAGCTTCAGTTCCAGCCAGCGCGATCCATCAGGCGAATCGCTTCGGCCTGGCGCTTGCCAGCCACTTCCACCGGCAAGGTATCGGCCACGAACTTGCCCCAGGTCGCCACTTCCGCCGATGGCGGTACCGCCGGGTTGGCCGGGAATTCCTGGTTGACGTCGGCGAAGATCTTCTGCGCCTCAGGCGTGGTCATCCACTCCACCAGCGCCTTGGCCGCTTCCGGGTGCGGTGCGTGCTGGGTCAGGCCGATGCCAGAGAGGTTCACATGCACGCCGCGGTCGCCCTGGTTCGGCCAGAACAACTTCACTGCCAGGTCTGGCTTCTGCTTGTGCAGGCGACCGTAGTAATAGGTGTTGACGATACCCACGTCGCACTGCCCGGCGTTGATCGCCTCCAGCACGGCGATGTCATCGGAGAACACGTCGGTGGAGAGGTTATTCACCCAACCCTTGATGATTTCTTCGGTCTTGGCCGCGCCATGGGTCTCGATCAACGTGGCGGTCAGCGACTGGTTATAGACTTTTTTCGCCGTGCGCAGGCACAGGCGGCCTTCCCACTGCTTGTCGGCCAGGGCTTCGTAGGTGGTCAGGTCGCCCGGTTTTACCCGGTCGGTGGAATAGGCGATCGTTCGCGCACGCAGGCTCAAACCGGTCCAGGCGTGGGCCGATGAGCGATATTGCAGAGGAATATTTTTGTCGATCACAGGAGAGGTGAACGGTTGCAGGATGCCCATCTGCTCGGCCTGCCAGAGGTTGCCGGCGTCAACGGTGAGCAGCAGGTCGGCGGTGGCGTTCTCGCCCTCGGCCTTGATGCGCTGCATCAACGGGGCTTCTTTGTCGGTAATGAACTTGACCTGTACGCCGGTCTTTTTGGTGTAGGCGTCGAAGACGGGCTTGATCAGTTCGTCGATACGCGAGGAGTAGACCACGACTTCGTCGGCCGCCTGCACGGTGGTGCTGCCGATCAGGGTGAGTGCCAGGGCAGTCAGGAGGCGCTTGGGTGCCAACATGGGTGCGGTCTCTCATTTGCAAATGGAGGGCAAATGATAAGGACTCACATTTGGTAACGCTTGGTGGAGGCGTTACCAGATGTTGCACAGCCAGAATATGCGCCGGAGCTGACGGCCTCATCGCGGGCAAGCCCGGCTCCCACAGAGGGTTGTATTGTCAGTTCAGGGTTTGGCGAGTTCGGGAAGATCGCCAGTCAATCCCAGTGCCTGGCGCACAAACACGGCTTTGGCTTCGGGCATCTGGTCGACGATTTTCAAACCCGCGTTGCGCAACCAGCGCAGCGGCAGTTGATCGGCCTGGAACAAGCGCTCAAAGCCTTCCATCGCCGCCATCAGCGCCAGGTTATGGGGCATGCGGCGCCGCTCGTAACGGCTCAGCACTTTCACATCGGCCAGGCGCTCGCCGCGCTCGGTCGCCGCCAACAGCACTTCGGCCAGCACGGCTGCATCGAGGAAACCCAGGTTGACGCCCTGCCCCGCCAACGGGTGAATGACGTGGGCGGCGTCGCCGATCAACGCCAGGCCTTCGGCCACATAACGTTTGGCATGGCGCTGGCGCAACGGTACGCACACACGCGGGTCAGCACTGAGCACGGTGCCCAGGCGCCCCTCGAAAGCACGCTCCAGCTCACGGCAGAAGCCTTCGTCATCCAGCGCCATCAAGCGCTCGGATTCGGCGGGCGTGGTCGACCAGACTATCGAACACCAGTCTTCCTGCCCATCGCGCACCAGCGGCAGGAACGCCAATGGGCCGGTGTCGGTGAAACGTTGCCACGCGGTGCGCTGGTGCGGCTGACTGCTGCGCACGCTGGTGACGATGGCGTTGTGCAGGTAATCCCATTCGCGGGTAGGTGTACCGGTCAGGCGGCGTACGGCGGAGTTGGCACCGTCGGCGGCCACCACCAGCGGCGCGCGCAGCTTGCGGCCGTCGGCCAGGGTCAACAACCAGTCATCGCCGGAGCGGCGCATTTGTTCCAGGCGCGCATTGGCCAGCAAGCCGAGGTCGCAGTCATGCAGGCGATCGAGCAAGGCATCTTGCACCACGCGGTTCTCGACGATATGCCCAAGCACCTCCGCATGCACGCTGGCCGCCGAGAAGTGGATCTGCCCAGTGCCGCTGCCGTCCCATACCTGCATTTCGCCATAGGGGCTGGCACGCCGCTCTACGATACCGTCCCACACGCCCAGGCGCTCAAGAATGCGCTGGCTGGCCGCCGACAGCGCGCTCACCCGCGGTTCAAACCCCGCAGCCGGTTCAAACGGCTTGACGCTCAACGGGCTGCCGTCGAGCAGCAGCACCTGCAGGCCACTGCCCTGCAACGCCAGCGCCAGGGCGCTTCCGACCATTCCGGCCCCGACAATCAGCACATCTGCGCGCATGTCCATATTCAAGCCTGTCTCGCTGGCGACTTGCGCCGCACATAAAGGGTTTTGTCGACCCGCGCCGCCAGAGTGCCGGAGCCGTCATGAATCTCGACCTTGAGGTGGGGCAGATATTTCTCGCCACCTGCGGTCTGGCGCCGGATTTCATCGAGCAAAGCGTCGTCGATGGAGAATTCGGCATACACCGGGCCTTTGCCCGGCGAGATGAAGTCGATACTCGCAGCCTTGTCCCACACGATGTAGTCGCGGCCCAGGTTCTCGATCAACAGCAACATGTAGAACGGATCGACCATCGAATACAGGCTGCCGCCAAATTGCGTACCGACGTAATTGCGGTTGTACCAACCCAGGCCCATGCGCACCTTGGCATGTCGGAAATCGGCACTCAATGCCTGCACCCGCACCCCGGCGCCGAGGTACGGCGGGTACAGGGTGAGGAACCAGCGCAACAGGCGCGCCTTGCCCACGCCTTGGGTTAGCCACTTATGCATCGGAACGCGTACCCAGGCCCATGGCCTGGCGGGCGAACCAGCGTTTGGCCGGTGGTAATAGGTCGAGGCCGAGCAAGCCCATATTGCGGCCCAGCGCCACCAACGGTTGGGCACTGCCAAACAGGCGCGTGACCTGGTCGGAGAAGCCTACGGTGAGTTGCTGGTCCAGGCGCTGGCGCTCGCGATAGCCTTGCAAGGTCGCCAGGTCACCCGGCACAGCAGGCCCGGCCAACAGGGCTTCGGCCAAGGCATTGGCATCGCGCAGGGACAGGTTGAACCCCTGCCCGGCAATCGGGTGCAGGCTGTGGGCGGCATTGCCGAGGACCACCAGGTGCGAACGCACTTGCTCTTCGGCTTCCACCAGGGTCAACGGGTACAGGTGGCGGGCGCCCACTTGCTTGAGGGTGCCCAGGCGATACCCGAACACACCCTGCAGTTCGCTCAGGAAGCTACGCTCGTCGAGGCTGGCCAGGCGCTGGGCGTCCATGCCGATGCGGGTCCAGACCAGCGCGCAACGGTTGTCCGGCAGCGGCAGCAAGGCCATGGGGCCTTCATCGGTAAAGCGCTCGAACGCCTCGCCATTGTGCGCTTCGCTCGGGGTGATGTTGGCGATCAGCGCGCTCTGGTTGTAGGGCCGGGTTTTCACGCCAATGCCCAGTTGCTCTCGCAGGCCGGAACGGCCGCCATCGGCCAGTACCGCAAGGTCGCATTCCAGCACGGTTTCATCGTTGAGGGTCAGGCGATAGCCATCGGGCAGAGGCTCCATGCGCGTGACTTCCGCCGGGCAACGCCAGCTCACCACGTCCTTGTCCAAGCCTTGCCACAGGCACTGGCCGAGCCAGGCGTTTTCCACCACATAACCCAGGGCTGGCACGCCCTCCTCCATCGCGGACAAACGCGCGGTGGAGAAGCGCCCACGGTCCGATACATGGATCTGCTTGATCGGCTCCGCACGTCGGGAAATGGCATGCCACAGGCCCAGCCGCTGGTAAATCTGGCGCGCGCCAAACGACAGCGCGGAAGAGCGCGCATCGTAGCTCGGCTGGTAGCTGTCGCCCGGTGCAAAGGGTTCGATCAGCACGATCTTCCAACCCCGCGCCTTGGCCCCGGCTTGCAATGCCAGGGCCAGGCTGGCGCCCACCAGGCCACCGCCGATAATCGCCAGGTTGACCCGGCTCATCGGGCAGCCGCCATCAACGCTTCGATCTCGGCAACGGTCTTGGGCACGCCGCCAGTCAGGATTTCACAGCCTTGCTTGGTCACTACCACGTCGTCCTCGATGCGCACGCCAATGCCACGCCATTTTTTTGCCACGTTCTGGTTGTCCGGGGAAATATAGATACCCGGCTCCACGGTCAAGGCCATGCCCACTTCCAGCACGCGCCATTCACCGCCCACTTTGTACTCGCCCACATCATGCACATCCATGCCCAGCCAGTGGCCGGCACGGTGCATGTAGAAGGCGCGGTAGGCTTCGCTGGCGATCAACTCGTCAACGTCACCTTGCAACAACCCCAGCTTCACCAGGCCCGCGGTGATGACCTGCACGGTCGCCTCGTGGGCCTGGTTCCAATGTTTGTTCGGCGCGATCTGCTTGAAGGCGGCTTCCTGGGAGGCCAGCACAATCTCGTAGATCGCCTTTTGCTCGGGCGAAAACTTGCCGTTGACCGGCCAGGTACGGGTGATATCGCTGGCGTAGCAATCGATCTCACACCCGGCGTCGATCAGCACCAGGTCGCCGTCCTTGAGCACTGCGTCATTCTGCTGGTAATGCAGGATGCAGCTGTTGCGCCCGGCGGCGACGATGGAGCCGTAGGCCGGCATTTTCGCACCGCCTTTGCGAAACTCGTAATCCAGCTCGGCTTCCAGGCTGAACTCATGCAGGCCGGCACGGCTGGCCTGCATCGCCCGCACATGGGCCGCACAGGAAATTCGCGCTGCCTCGCGCATCACCTTCACTTCTGCCGCCGATTTATACAGGCGCATATCGTGGAGCAAATGATCCAGGGCAACGAATTCGTTCGGCGGCTGGGCGCCCAGGTGTGCTTTGGAACGGATCACGTTGATCCACTCCATCACGTGCCGGTCGAACTCGGCATTGCTGCCCATGGCCGAGTACACGCGGTCGCGACCTTCGATCAGGCCGGGCAGGATGTCGTCGATATCGGTAATGGGGAAGGCGTCATCCGCGCCAAAGTCGCGAATCGCGCCCTCGGTGCCCGCACGCAGGCCGTCCCACAATTCGCGCTCGGCATTGCGCTCGCGGCAGAACAGCACGTACTCGCCGTGCTGGCGACCGGGCATCAGCACGATCACCGCTTCGGGCTCGGGGAAACCGCTCAGGTACTGGAAATCGCTGTCCTGGCGGTAAACATGCTCGACATCGCGGTTGCGGATGGCCACGGCGGCGGCCGGCAGGATCGCGATGCTGTTGGGTTCCATCTGCGCCATGAGCGCCTTGCGGCGACGGGTGTATTCCGCTTTGGGGATATGAATCATGGGCAGATGGGCTTCCTTTCTTTAGTGCAACGACGGCTTGGCAGCGACCGGCTCAGCGGACTTCCTGGTCTCGGTGAACAGCAGCAACGGCGCGACGCGCAGGTATTCCATGACTTCCATGTAGTCGCCTTCGCCATCTTCGGACTCTTCCAGGGCATCTTGCACCTGTGAGATCGCCGCCAGGTCCTGCAGCACTTCCTTGGCGTCGGTGCTCAGCTCCAGGCCGCCGGCATTCACGCCGAAACCGTGGAGGAAGCCCTGGCACCACTGGCCCAGGGCAGCAGCGCGCTCGGTGAGCGGCGCGTCATCGGTCGGCAGCAGCAGGACCACGGTGACGTCGTCACCGGTCAACTCGCCCTTGACCATCTCTTGCAGGCCGATCAACGCATTGCGCACGTTCTCGGTGGGTTCGGTTTCCAGCAACTCGGCCACATCGGCCAGCCAGTTGTCGGCATCAAAGCCCACACCGGTGCAACTGCGGCCCAACAGCACGCCGTGCAGTTCGGCAGGCGAGCAAGGGTGGCCGCTGGTGCTCAGCAGTTTGGAAAAAGCGTCGTACGGGGAATTCTGAATGGGCATGGTGAGCTAGGCGCCAGACGGCGCAATGTCTAGAATGGAGCGCTGTATCCTAGCACCGGCAGACGTACCAAGACTATCGAGGGCGTCAGATCGTTTATCCTGCAGTTGCCATTCATCAGACAAATCCAGTGGAACCCAATGGAAGACACCGACCTGCAAGCGCTGATGGCCAGACTCGAACTGCTAATTGATCGGGTCGAGCAACTTAAGAGTCAAAACGGACTCCTATTAGCTCAGGAAAAGACCTGGCGCGAGGAACGCGCTCACCTCATTGAAAAAAACGAAATCGCCCGGCGTAAGGTCGAATCGATGATTTCGCGCCTGAAGGCCCTGGAGCAAGACTCATGAGTTCAAGCAATAGCGTTACCGTGCAGATCCTCGACAAAGAATATTCGATCATCTGCCCCCAGGAAGAACGCAGCAACCTGGTGAGCGCTGCCCGCTACCTGGACGGCAAGATGCGCGAAATCCGCAGCAGCGGCAAAGTGATTGGCGCCGACCGCATCGCTGTGATGGCCGCGCTGAATATCACCCACGACCTGCTGCATAAGCAGGAGCGCCCTGACGTACAGGCCAGTGGTTCGACGCGCGAGCAGGTGCGTGACCTGCTTGATCGCGTGGATCTGGCGCTTTCCACCGATTCAGACACACCCAAGGGCTGATTGCCGAGCGGGTTTAAGGTATACTCGCCCCACTCCCTGGCGTGTTTGCCAGTCGGCGATGTCCCTGAGCCGATTCGCACTACCCTGGAAGTTGCACGTTGGGCTGGTGTGCATGTCCGCTAGACGGAAAGCCTTAAAGCCTACTGCTTCTTCCACCTTGAACTTTCGGGTTCAAGGGCTAAGTCGACAGCGGCTCTGTCGGGGAGCCTGAATTCCCAAACTCAATGCCAGTCCCCGGACTGGCATTGTTTTATGAGCCGAAAATCATGACCGAACCTGCGCCGCTATCTCGTCCGCAACTTCGACGCATGTTGCGCAAGGCCCGCCGCGCCCTCACGCCAAGCGAGCAGCGTCAGGCCGCTCAGGGTCTGTACCGGCAACTGGCACAGCACCCGCTGTTTCGCCGGGCCAAACATATCTCTTTATATTTGCCCACGGATGGTGAAATCGATCCGCGCCTGCTGCTGCGTGCGGCCCAGCGCCGCGGCAAAGCCACTTACCTGCCGGTGCTCAGCGCCTGGCCGCGCACCAAGATGGTGTTTCAGCGTGTACGACCTGGGGATAAGTTGCTGCCAAACCGCTTTCGCATCCTTGAACCACGGGTCAATGCCCATCGTCAGCGCCAGGTCTGGGCGCTGGACCTGGTGTTATTGCCGCTGGTGGGGTTCGACGATGTGGGTGGGCGCCTGGGCATGGGCGGCGGGTTCTACGATCGCAGCCTGGCCTATCTTGCCCGCCGCCAGAGCTGGCGCAAGCCAACGCTGCTGGGGCTGGCCCATGAATGCCAGAAAGTCGAACGCCTGGCGCAGGCGAGTTGGGATGTGCCGTTGGCGGGGACGGTGACTGATACGCAGTGGTATGACGCACAAACGCCGCTGGAAACAGCGGCGCCTTGGTGAATGCTTGAGTTAACGCTTGAACGGTTGCGGCTGCTGCTGAGCCAGTTCAACCGGTGCATCGGTTTTGTTCGACCACAGGCTCTGGGCATAACCGGTGGTCACGACGCCCAGACCAAACAAAATAACCAAAATCCATAGTAAATCCGGCTTACGTTGCATCGATTGCCCCCCTTTCAGGCACCTCGTACACGATGACAACAACGTTCCAAAGTAGTCCGTTGCAGCTGCGTCAAGCTTAAAAGCGCGCATTCTGCGGTAACGTGATCCAACACGCAAACCTTGACGCCAACCGACTGTCGGTTTGTCATGCAATAGCCCGACAACTTGCCCAATGCCTTTTTCAGGAGCCCAACCATGGCCTACTGGCTGATGAAATCCGAGCCCGACGAACTCTCCATCAACGGCCTGGAAAAGCTCGGCGAAGCGCGCTGGGACGGGGTACGCAACTATCAGGCGCGCAACTTTTTGCGCGCCATGGCCGTGGGCGACGAGTTTTTCTTCTATCACTCCAGTTGCCCGGAGCCAGGGATTGCCGGCATCGGCAAAATCATCCGGGCCGCCTATCCGGACCCCACTGCGCTGGAACCAGAAAGCCACTATTTCGACGCCAAGGCCACCCCGGAGAAAAACCCGTGGAGCGCGATCGATGTCGCACATGTGCAAACCTTCTCCAAGGTGCTGGGCCTTGGCTATCTAAAGCAGCAAACTGCACTGGCTGAAATACCGCTGGTGCAAAAGGGCAGTCGGCTTTCGGTCATGGCGGTCACACCGGAGCAGTGGGCAGCGGTCCTGCAGTTGCTTTAATTGACACTGGCTTCTTGCGGTGCCTGTCAGGGCCTCTTCGCGGGCAAGCCCGCTCCCACACTGGAAATGCGAGCCCCTGTGGGAGCGGGCTTGCCCGCGATAGTCGCGCAGCGACTTACTGGATGATCAGGTTGTTGAACAGCAGGTCTTCTACCACTGGCTTGCCGGTTTCATCGTTCATCACCTGCTGCGTTTGCTTCAACGCTTCCTGACGCAGCTTTTCCTTGCCTTCCACACTGCTCATGGTCTCGTTGGTCTGCTGGGTAAACAGCGCGACCAGTTGGTTGCGAATCAACGGGTCGTTGGCCTTGACCAGCTTCGCCGCCTCATCACCGGTCACGCGCAGTGCAATGTCGGCCTTGTAGACCTTGAGCTTGGCGGTGCCATCCAGGCCGTAATTGCCCACGAACGGCGGGCTCAGGCTGATATAGCTGACCTTCGGCGCCTCGCCCTCTTTGGCCTCTTCGGCCTGGGCTGCCATCGGCAAGGTCAGGGCCAGCATCAACAGGATCCACGCTTTCACAGTTCATTCCTCGAATTCGGTTGCCGGGTAGCATAACGCTAGCAAGGCTGAGCACAAGCTTATGGGGGCTTATCAGGCGCGGGCATGCTCGTTGACCCACGGGCGTTCCCTCCTACACTTATCGGCCACGACGCCAAAAGGAATAGTCCGATGAAAGCTGTGCTGTGCAAAGCCTTCGGCCCCGCCGAAACCCTGGTGCTGGAAGAGATCGCCAGCCCCGCGATCAAGAAGAACGAAATCCTGTTGGACGTGCACGCGGCCGGGGTGAATTTCCCGGACACCCTGATCATCGAAGGCAAATACCAGTTCAAGCCGCCCTTTCCGTTCTCACCCGGTGGCGAAGCGGCAGGCGTGGTCAGTGAAGTGGGTGAGAAAGTCAGCCATCTGAAAGTCGGTGACCGTGTGATGGCGCTGACCGGCTGGGGCAGCTTTGCCGAGCAGGTCGCGGTGCCCGGCTATAACGTGCTGCCGATCCCGCCGAGCATGGATTTCAACACCGCCGCCGCCTTCAGCATGACGTACGGCACCTCCATGCATGCGCTGAAACAACGCGCCAACCTGCAACCCGGCGAGACCTTGCTGGTGCTTGGTGCGTCCGGCGGCGTGGGCCTGGCCGCCGTGGAGATCGGCAAGGCCATGGGCGCCCGGGTGATTGCCGCCGCCAGTAGCGCCGACAAGCTCGCAGTGGTCAAGGCCGCTGGCGCCGATGAGCTGATCAACTACAGCGAAGCCAGCCTCAAGGATGAGGTCAAGCGTCTGACCGATGGAAATGGCGCTGACGTGATTTACGACCCGGTGGGGGGCGACCTGTTTGACCAGGCCATTCGTTCGATCGCCTGGAATGGTCGGCTGCTGGTGGTGGGTTTCGCCAGCGGGCGTATTCCTGAACTGCCGGTGAACCTGGCGTTGCTCAAGGGCGCAGCGGTGGTCGGGGTGTTCTGGGGTTCGTTTGCCCAGCGCCAACCGCAGCACAATGCAGCGAATTTCCAGCAGTTGTTCACCTGGTATGGCGAGGGCAAGCTCAAGCCGTTGGTGTCGCAGGTGTATCCGCTGGAACAGGCAGCACAGGCGATCAATGATCTGGGACAGCGCAAGGCAGTGGGTAAAATAGTTGTCCAAACCCGATAACACACCTGAAATGCAATCCATGTGGGAGCTGGCTTGCCTGCGATAGCGGTGGGTCAGCTGCTACAGATGAAGCTGAAAGACCGTCATCGCAGGCCAGCCAGCTCCCACAGTAGTTACTTCGCGGTCTTAGGACCTAACCACGACCATCACTTATCTATAGGCGACATGTTCGTAAAAGAACATGCAATTGCTCGCGTTTCCTGTGTTTGCGGATAAGAGGCGATGCTATTTTCGGTAACGAAACTGTAACATTCGCATCCGCAGTCAAAACAAGAAATTTGGAGCTCTTGAATGTTTGCTTTCTTTCGTCCTGCCGCACACCAGGCGCCCCTGCCTGAAGAAAAAATAGACAGTACCTACCGACGGCTGCGCTGGCAGATCTTCGCGGGTATTTTCTTTGGTTACGCCGGTTACTACCTGCTGCGTAAAAACTTCTCCCTGGCCATGCCCTACCTGATCGACGAGGGTTACACCCGCGGTGAACTGGGCCTGGCGATGTCGGCGATCGCGATTGCCTACGGCTTGTCCAAATTCCTGATGGGCCTGGTGTCCGACCGCTCCAACCCACGTTACTTCCTGCCCTTCGGCCTGCTGGTTTCGGCGGGGGTGATGTTCATTTTCGGTTTCGCACCTTGGGCAACGTCCAGCGTGACCATGATGTTCATTTTGCTGTTCATCAACGGCTGGGCCCAGGGCATGGGTTGGCCGCCAAGTGGGCGGACCATGGTGCACTGGTGGTCGCAGAAAGAACGCGGCGGCGTGGTGTCCGTGTGGAACGTGGCGCATAACGTCGGCGGTGGCTTGATCGGCCCGCTGTTCCTGCTGGGCATGGCGTGGTTCAACGACTGGCATGCGGCGTTCTATGTACCGGCCACCGTGGCCTTGGCGGTGGCAGCGTTTGCCTTCATCACCATGCGCGACACACCGCAATCGGTGGGCCTGCCGCCTATCGAGCAGTACAAGAACGATTACCCGGAAGGCTACGATGCCAGCCACGAAGACGAATTCAGCGCCAAGGAAATCTTCGTCAAGTACGTGCTGCGCAACAAAATGCTCTGGTACATCGCCTTCGCCAACGTGTTTGTCTATCTGCTGCGCTACGGCGTACTGGACTGGGCGCCGACCTACTTGAAAGAAGCCAAGCACTTCACGGTCGATAAGTCGTCCTGGGCGTACTTCTTCTACGAGTGGGCAGGTATCCCGGGCACGCTGCTGTGCGGCTGGATGTCGGACAAGATCTTCCGTGGCAACCGCGGCCTGACCGGTATCGTGTTCATGGCCCTGGTGACAGTGGCCACTCTGGTTTACTGGCTCAACCCGCCGGGCAACCCGATGATCGACATGATTGCGCTGTTCTCCATCGGCTTCCTGATCTACGGCCCGGTGATGCTGATCGGCCTGCAGGCATTGGAACTGGCTCCGAAGAAGGCCGCCGGCACCGCAGCGGGCTTCACCGGTCTGTTCGGTTATCTGGGCGGTTCGGTAGCGGCAAGTGCGGCCATGGGCTACACGGTCGACCATTTCGGCTGGGACGGTGGTTTCGTGCTGCTGATTGGTGCGTGCGTACTGGCGATCGCGTTCCTGATCCCCACGCTGTGGCACACCAACAGTGTCAGCTCGGCGCGTTAATCGCCCGGGCAGCCCTTGGCACAACGCTTGAGCCGCGCCTCCAGGTTTTTATCTGGCATGGCGTGGCTACGCAGGGCGTTCACGGTCTGCTCGACATAATCGCGAGTCGTGCCGTAACGCCCGCAAGCGCTTTGCAGTACATGATTAAGCACGATATCAGGCAAGTTGCCAGCATAGCTGGGCAAATGCCGCTCCAACACAAACCCCAACGCCTGCACGGTACTGCCATCTTGCAATCGGCAGCTGAGCCAGTGCGGCCGGTAAGAGGGGTAAGGCATCTCGCGTTGCCACAGGGCATACAGCGAGGCCTCCAACTGATCTTCCGGCAAACGGTAGGCGAACCCGCTGCAGGAACCACCGCGGTCCAGCCCGAACACCAACCCCGGCAATTCCGGCGTACCCCGATGCTCGTGTGACCACAAATACAAGCCACGGTGATAACCGTGAACCCGTGCACGCACCCGCTCGGTCGACGAGCACTCAGGGCGCCAGATCAGCGAACCATACGCAAACAGCCACACCGGCCCACCCTTGTGCCGAGCCATGGTGGCTTGCATCGAGCTCATCAATTGTTCGTGAGTGAGTTGCGGCCCCAGATCGAGCCGCGGAGGGTAAGCCAATTGCAGAAGATCGGTTTCAATGGCGGTCATGGCGAAAAGCGGTGCGCCTCCTGTGTGTTACCAGTTGTAAGCGACTTTACCGTAATAGAACGCGCCGCTGTAACCGTACGGCGAAAAAGTGCTGTAGGCGAGGTTGCCGCCGCTGCTGGCGAAGGCGTTAACCTTCTCCGGGTACTTATCGGTGACGTTGTCGCCGCCCAGGGTGAAGGTCCAGTTCTTCAACTTGTAATCCGCCGACAGGTCCAGCACCCAGGCGGCCTTGAAGGTCTGATCGTTGACCTTGTCCGTCTGATAACTGGTGAACTCACCATAGCGCACCAGGTTAGTGTGCAGCGCCCAATTACCGAAGGTGAAGTCATTGCCCAGGCTCAGCTTGTGCTGGGGCGTGGTATCGCCCAGCAAACCGATACGCTCGCGGCGGTCCACCCGCACCAGGTTGGCCCCCAGGCTGTCGAGAATCGCGGGGTTGGCTTTCACGTCGGTGACTTTGGTGTGGTTGTAGTTGTAGCCCACGGTACTGTTCCAGCGAATGCCGTTATCGAGCTGGTAGCGATAGTTGGCTACCAGATCGACGCCATCGGTGCTGGTGTCCGTGGCGTTGGTGAAGTAACGGGCCGTGGTGTAGTTGATATTGCCGACGCCATTGGCTTGCAGGTAGGCCACCGTGGCCGGGTTGAGATTGAGGTTGGACGACAGGCTGATGCGGTCGCGGATGTCGATGCGGTACACATCGAGCGTGACGGTCAGGTCATCGGCCGGCTCGAGCACCAGGCCGAGGCTGTAGTTGCGCGACTTTTCGGCCTTGAGGTCTTCGGCACCCAGCAGGCGCGCGACCTGACTGTTGGCCGGGAAGGTGCCGGCTTCCTGGATGGTGCTACCGATCAACTGCGATGAGGTGTAGGCAAAATTCTGCTGGGCCAGGGACGGCGCACGGAAACCGTTGGAGATGCTGCCGCGCACGGCCACCTGGGGGGTGAAGTCGTAGCGGGCCGACAGCGAGCCGCTGACGTTGGAACCAAAGTCACTGTAATCCTCATGGCGCACGGCAGCCGAGGCGCTGAGCTTTTCGGTGAAGTTGGTTTCCAGGTCCAGGTACTGCGCCCAGTTTTGCCGCGTGCTGGTACCGGCATCGGCATCGCGGAAACCACCCAGGCCGGAGCTGCCGGTCTGGTAATAGGACGCGGGCTCGCCCGCCTCGATTTCATAGCCCTGATGCAGGTACTCACCGCCGAACGCCACAGAGACCGGATACGGCAGAAAGCCCACATCGAATTCGCGGGACAGGTCCAGGCTGACTTGCTTCTGATCGTTGCTCAGTGTGCCGTTATCGAATTTACGCGGCGTCGCCAGGCCCAGTGAGGTGTTGATGGTTTCAGTCCCCAGTTCGTACTGGTTCTTGCCGTAGTTGGCCGACAAGTCGTAATGCCAGTCGTAGGCCAGCAGGCCGCGCAAGCCCACCACCAGCGAGGTGTCTTGCAGGTTGCCTTTGATCAGTGGCAGATAGCCGTTGGGGTTGAGCGCCTTGATGTTGTTGGACGCGTTGCTTGCCCGGTAGAAGGCTGCCGTTTCACCGCGCCGCTTGCTGTAGCCACCGAAGGTGTAGAACTCGGCGGCATCGTTGAAGGCATACTCCGAGTTGAACTGGAATTTGCCTTCATTGGTGGCCGGCTCACCTTGGCGGAACACACGCTGGCCGTAAGTAGTAGAGCCGATGCTGCCGGGGCGGTAGTCGTTGCCGGCGCGGTTGGTGTAATCGTTGTCGGCGCCTTCGGCAGACAGGTTGATAAAGCCATTGTCGCCCAATGCCAGGCCCGTATTACCGCTGACATTACGCTGGATGCCGTCACCCTTTTTGTACTCGCCAAACTTGCTGGAAACCGAGCCGCCATGGTCGGCGTGCTTGAGGATCACGTTGATCACCCCGGCGATCGCATCGGAGCCGTAACGGGCAGAAGCGCCGTCGCGCAGCACCTCGATATGGTCCACCGCCGACAGCGGGATGGCATTCAAGTCTGCCGGAGCCGAACCGCGCCCAACCGCACCGCCCAGATTGACGAAGGCACTGGTATGGCGACGCTTGCCGTTGACCAGTACCAATACCTGGTCCGGCGACAAGCCGCGCAACTGCGCCGGACGCACGAGTTCGGCGCCGTCCACCAGGCTTGGTCGGGGGAAGTTGATCGACGGAATCAGGCGCGCTAATACGGCACCCAGCTCATCGGAGCCGGTGCTGCGCAGGGTTTCACCGGAGATTACGTCGATTGGCGACAGCGATGCACTGGCGGTGCGCTCTTGGGCGCGGGTGCCGGTGACGATCACGGTGTCGAGTTTAGGTGCATCAACCGCAGAAGTTTCGTCTGCCAGAACTGGATTGAATCCCACAACCGTCAGCAAATTTGCCGACAAAATCGCCGTGTATAGCGCGTGTTTCCTGTAGCTCCCCATACCGCTCCCCTTTGAATCAAAAATAGAACTGCAATACGCGAAGTTCGTACGATCGATCCGGCTGGCGGGCGGTGGCGGTCAGTATCTGGTTATGGTCGATGAAGTCGGTAGTCCGTTGCGATATAGCTTAAAGATATTCATAAACCAGAATAAATACCTTAAAAGAATAAGCAAAAGCATAAGCACGCTCGCCCATTCGTCAGGATCCACGCGGCTAATCCCGGTACTTTCAGCCCCGGTTCAGCCTGGGCGGGTGCCAAGCCGTCAAACTGACGCGCCTATAACGACCCACTTAGCCGTTCATCAAATCGACTACCGAGGTCGCTCATGAAAAAATTCCGATTGCCTGGCCTGCTATTGCTTGCCCAGGCCACCACAGCACTGGCTAGCGAAACGCCAACGGTCACTGACGACAAAGGCTTCTGGTACGCCCAGACCAGCATCTACACCCGGCACTTTGCACCCGACCCGCAACACAACAACAAACAGGACTTGATCGGCCTGGAGCGCAATGAGGCGTCGGGCCTGGTGTATGGCGGGGTGACCTTTCGCAACTCGTTCCGCCAACGCTCGTACTACGCCTATGCGGGCAAGCGCTATGACATGGCCGACTATCCGGTGTATGCGAAGTTGACCGGTGGGCTGATCCAGGGCTATCGCGGCGAGTATCGCGACAAGATCCCATTGAATCGTTTTGGCGTAGCGCCAGTGATCATTCCGTCCGTGGGTACCCACTACGGGCCGGTCGCGGCGGAGTTGGTGTTGCTGGGGTTCAATGCAGCGATGGTGACGACCGGCTTACGCTTCTGAGCAGGCACAATTCAATGTGGGAGCTGGCTTGCCTGCTCCCACATTATTCAGCGCAACACTTCAGGGCCGTGGGGCGTAGGCAAACACGTCAGCGCGCATCCGGTGAGCATCCATACCGGCGTCGACCAATGCATCCAGGGTGCCGTAGATCATCGCCGGAGAGCCGCTGGCGTAGACATGTACCGTGTTGAGGTCGGCAATGTCTTCGCACACCACCTCATGCAGCAAACCGCAGCGCCCTTCCCAGCCACACAGGTCACTGACCACTTTGTGCAGGAACAGATTGGGCAATTGCAGCCACTGATCCCAGTGCTCGATCTGGTAGAAATCTTCCGGGCGCCGTACGCCCCAATACAGGTGCACCGGGTGCTTGAAGCCCGAAGCGCGGCAGTGCTCGATCAGGCTGTGCATCTGCGCCATACCGGTACCGGCGGCCATCAGCACCAGCGGCCCGTCCGGCAACTCGGCCAGGTGGGTGTCACCGAACGGCAGTTCCACACGGGCTATCTGGTTGCGCTGCAATTGTTCGATCAGGTTGCGCGCACTGTCTTCGCGCACCAGCACATGCAGCTCCAACTCACGCCCGGCATGGGGCGCAGAAGCCAGGGAAAACGCCGACTTTTCGCCGTTCTCCCGTTCGAGCATCAAGTACTGCCCGGCGTGGTAACGCACCGCCTTACCGGCCGGGGCGCGCAGGCGCACACGCCAGACATCGCCGCCGACTTCCACGCACTCGATCAATTGGCATGACAATTTGCGCAACGGCAACTCTCCTGGCGCCAGTACGCCATCCCACAACACAATGCAGTCTTCCAGGGGCTCGGCGATGCAGGTGTAGAACTCACCATGATCGCGCACTTCCCCGGCTTGGCGTACCCGGCCTTCCACCAGCAATGCCGCGCAGACATGGCACACGCCATTGCGACAGGCCTGAGGGCACTCATAGCCCAGGCGACGGGCGCCCTCGAGGATTCGCTCGCCAGGGGCCAGTTCCAGCACAGCACCGGAAGGTTGCAGGGTTACACGCATCAATCTATTCCCAATTCTTTCCAGATCGCATCGACCCGCGCAGTGACGGCTTCATCCTTGACGATCACCCGGCCCCACTCACGCGTGGTTTCGCCCGGCCATTTGTGCGTGGCATCCAGGCCCATCTTTGAGCCAAGGCCCGATACCGGCGACGCGAAGTCGAGATAGTCGATAGGCGTGTTGTCGATCATCACCGTATCGCGCTTGGGGTCCATGCGCGTGGTGATGGCCCAGATCACGTCGTTCCAGTCACGGGCATTGATGTCGTCGTCGGTGACGATAACGAACTTGGTGTACATGAACTGTCGCAAAAACGACCATACGCCGAGCATTACCCGCTTGGCATGCCCCGGATACGACTTCTTCATGGTCACGATGGCCATGCGGTACGAACAGCCCTCGGGCGGCAGGTAGAAGTCGGTGATTTCCGGGAATTGCTTTTGCAGGATCGGCACGAACACTTCGTTGAGCGCCACACCGAGGATGGCCGGCTCGTCGGGCGGACGGCCTGTGTAGGTACTGTGGTAGATCGGCTTGACCCGATGGGTGATGCGCTCGACGGTGAACACCGGAAAGCTGTCGACTTCGTTGTAGTAACCGGTGTGGTCGCCGTAGGGGCCTTCATCGGCCATTTCACCTGGGTGAATCACGCCTTCAAGGATGATTTCGGCGGTGGCCGGCACTTGCAGGTCATTACCGCGGCACTTCACCAGCTCCGTGCGATTACCGCGCAACAAACCGGCGAAAGCGTATTCGGAGAGGCTGTCAGGTACGGGCGTGACCGCGCCGAGGATGGTCGCCGGGTCGGCACCCAGGGCCACGGATACCGGGAACGGCTTGCCGGGATGCTTTTCGCACCACTCACGGAAGTCGAGGGCGCCGCCACGGTGGCTGAGCCAGCGCATGATCACTTTGTTACGGCCAATGACTTGCTGACGGTAGATACCGAGGTTCTGGCGGTCCTTGTTCGGGCCTTTGGTGACGGTCAGGCCCCAGGTGATCAACGGGCCGACGTCGCCGGGCCAACAGGTTTGCACCGGGAGCATGGCCAGGTCGACATCATCGCCCTCAATGACCACCTCCTGGCATACTGCGTCCTTGACCACCTTGGGGGCCATGGCAATGATCTTGCGGAAGATCGGTAGCTTGGACCAGGCGTCCTTCAAGCCCTTGGGCGGCTCGGGCTCCTTGAGAAAGGCCAGCAGCTTGCCGATCTCGCGCAGTTCGCTGACAGACTCGGCGCCCATGCCAAAGGCCACGCGCTCGGGAGTGCCGAACAGGTTGCCCAGCACCGGAATATCGAAGCCGGTCGGGTTTTCGAACAACAGCGCCGGGCCCTTGTTGCGCAAGGTGCGGTCGCAAATCTCAGTCATTTCCAGCACCGGAGAAATCGGCATCTGGATACGTTTCAACTCTCCGCGCTGCTCAAGTTGCTGCACGAAATCCCGAAGATCCTTGAATTTCATTAACCATGCCACCCGTAAAATAGGCGTACATCCTACCTGCTCTGAGGGCGGCTGGCAGCTTAATTGGCCGTCAATCCGCGTGATTGCAACGAACTGAACAACGGCTCCAGGAAGGCTTCGATGTGTCGCGCGCCGACGTCTGAAAGGTGGTTATCGTCGGTATACAGCGCTCGGCCATTGAGTTCGACCCGGCATACACCGTCGGTGCCACACAGCAAAGGTGCAGGGTCCAGCACCGCGACACCGCTGTCGGCCGCCGCCAACTCATCAAACAAGTGCGTGATAAAGGCCTGGCGCTTTACATGCTCGGCCACGGCGAGCCCTTCACCGTCCACGGGGCGGTTCATCATGGCCAGGCGGCTGAGACGGTAAGGTACGATGATTTCCTGCAGCGGCACTTCCTTGACCAGCCAGACCTTGTGCCCGGCAGCGCGCAAGCCCTGGATGCGCTCGCGCAAGCCCTGGGCAAAGCGTTGTTCGGCGACGGCACGCACATACTGGCCAGTGCCCGGGTCTTTGAGCGCATGCTCCTTGTCGCCGGACATTTGCCCGTACACATACAGGCTCCAGCGGGCGGCCAACACCACATCGCTGAAAGTCTGCTCGGACATGGCCTTCTCGACGCGACGATTGAAATGCGCGCAGCGGGCAATATTCTCCAGGCCATCGAGGGGAATACAGCCGGCAAAACTGGCTTCGACCAGGCTGATATCGTGGCGATCAGCGCCCTCTTTGAGTGCGGGTATCAGCGCAGTGGCGTGACTGTCGCCCCATACCAGTGCTGAAACAGATTGGCCTTTCGGGCCGAAATGGCAGAACAAGCGTTCATCGGGCGTATCTTTGTCGGCCATGCACGCCAGCAGGTCAGGGCTCCACTTCTTGGCCTGGGCAAAACGCAACGCCTGTTCGGACAAGCGCGAAGGCACGCCGTCAGCTTCGCGTATCGCAAGGCCAGTAAAGCCCAGCCCCAGAATGCCGACCATGGCTGACGCCAGAATCGCCTTACGCGAAGCCAGCAAACGTTTTTCCCGGAACGGCGTTTCCACGAAGCGCCAGGACAGATAGCCCAGCACCAGCGAAAGCAGCATCAGCCCCGCCAGCTCCAGCGCGCTCAAGCCATCCACCGCGGCATAGTTGGCGTACACGAACACCGGCCAGTGCCAGAGGTACCAGGAATAAGAGATCAGCCCGATACCCACCATGATCCGTGTGCCCAACAGGCGAGCGACCCAGGTCTGTTGCTGACCGTTGGCCCAGATCAACCCGACCACCCCCAGCACGGGCAACAACGCGGTCGCACCTGGGAACGGCGTTTTCGCGTCGTAGCCCAGCACAGCGATGAGGATCAATGCCAGGGAAGCCAGGCTGACCCCTTGGGCCAAGGCCGGCGAGGCGCGCCATTCACGCTTGGGCTGCACCGCCAGCATTGCACCGGCCAATAGTTCCCAGGCCCGCAGATGCAGCAGGAAGAAGGCTTTCTGCGGCTCATGCTGAACCGCCCAGACGCTCATGCCAAACGACACCAACAGTACCGCGAACAATGCCAGGCGCCAGTGCTTCAACCGACTGGAAAGCAACGTCAGCAGCAATGGGAAGAAAATATAGAACTGCTCTTCTACTGCGAGCGACCAGGTATGCAGCAAGGGCTTGATGTCGGATGAGGCATCAAAGTAGCCATGCTGGCGCGAGAACAACAGGTTCGACGTAAAGGTCACCTGATAGTGCGCAGACCGCCCTAACTCCTCATAGTCCTTGGGCGCCAAAAGAAACCAACCCACTGCCAGTGTCGCGGCGATCATCACAAACAGCGCGGGCAAGATACGCCGGGCTCTACGAGCCCAGAAGTCGATGAAGCTGAAGCGTCCAGCTTGACGCTCACGCCAGATAATTGACGTGATCAGGAAACCTGAGATGACGAAGAAGACGTCAACGCCAACAAAACCGCCAGTAATGCCAGGGACACCAAAGTGGAACAACACGACTGCAAGGACAGCAATGGCACGCAGGCCATCGATGTCTCTGCGGTAAGCAAGGGTGGTCATAAGAATGTGGTCAGTCTGCGACGAAAGGGATGAGCGAAGTCACGCGTCAATTTTTGTTACTTAACGGATACTTATGCCACAAAAATCGCAGAATCTCGACGCAAAAAAAATGGCGCCCCATTAAGGACGCCATTTTTTTGGACCTGAAACGCTGTATTACTTGCGTTTCATCGACAGGAAGAACTCGTCGTTGGTCTTGGTGGTTTTCAGCTTGTCGATCAGAAACTCGATGGCCGCAACTTCGTCCATCGGGTGCAGCAGCTTGCGCAGGATCCACATACGCTGCAGTTCGTCGTCTGCGGTCAGCAACTCTTCGCGGCGGGTGCCGGAGCGGTTGATGTTGATCGCCGGGAACACACGCTTTTCAGCGATGCGGCGGTCCAAAGGCAGTTCCATGTTGCCAGTACCCTTGAACTCTTCGTAGATCACTTCGTCCATCTTCGAGCCGGTTTCAACCAGCGCGGTGGCGATAATGGTCAGCGAGCCGCCTTCTTCGATGTTCCGCGCAGCGCCGAAGAAACGCTTTGGTTTCTCCAGGGCGTGGGCATCGACACCACCGGTCAGCACCTTGCCGGAGCTCGGGATCACGGTGTTGTAGGCACGGGCCAGACGCGTGATGGAATCGAGCAGGATCACCACGTCTTTCTTGTGCTCGACCAGGCGCTTGGCCTTTTCGATCACCATTTCGGCAACCTGCACGTGGCGGGTTGGCGGCTCATCGAACGTCGAGGCAACCACTTCGCCGCGCACGGTGCGCTGCATCTCGGTCACTTCTTCCGGACGCTCATCGATCAACAGCACGATCAGATGAACTTCAGGGTTGTTACGTGCAATGTTCGCGGCGATGTTCTGCAGCATGATGGTCTTGCCGGCTTTCGGCGGTGCGACGATCAGGCCACGCTGGCCTTTGCCGATCGGAGCGCAGAGATCGATCACACGACCGGTCAAGTCTTCGGTGGAGCCGTTACCGGCTTCCATCTTCATGCGCACGGTCGGGAACAGCGGGGTCAGGTTCTCGAAGAGAATCTTGTTTTTCGCGTTCTCTGGGCGGTCGAAGTTGATCGTGTCGACCTTGAGCAGGGCGAAGTAACGCTCGCCTTCCTTCGGAGGACGGATCTTGCCAACGATGGTGTCACCAGTGCGCAAGTTGAAGCGACGGATCTGGCTCGGCGAGACGTAGATATCATCTGGGCCGGCGAGATAGGACGCGTCTGCAGAGCGGAGGAAGCCGAAGCCGTCCTGGAGAATCTCCAGCACGCCATCACCGGAGATTTCCTCGCCGCTTTTCGCGTGCTTCTTGAGCAGGGAGAAAATCACGTCCTGCTTGCGCGAACGGGCCATATTTTCTATGCCCATTTCTTCGGCCAGTTGGAGCAGGTCGGTAATCGGCTTTTGCTTGAGTTCAGTCAGATTCATATAGGAATGACGTAATCATTTATGGAGGGGGGGAAATTAAGCTTTTGGCTTAATGAGGCCGCGCCGCAGAGAAGGCGACAGGATCGCGTACTAATCGAAAAGGAATGCGTCGGCGACGGCTTGCAGGGGGCAGTGGAGAAACCACTGCGGGGCCGAATGTACCACCTGGATTTCGGAGCGTCTAGCCCTGCTTTACGAAAAAGCCCCGCTATTTGCGGGGCTTTTTTGACGACGCTTAGATGTTCGCGTCGAGGAAAGCTTGCAACTGGGACTTCGACAGCGCGCCCACTTTAGTCGCTTCAACATTGCCGTTCTTGAACAGCATCAGCGTAGGAATACCACGTACGCCATGCTTGGCCGGAGTTTCCTGGTTGTCGTCGATGTTCAGCTTGGCAACGGTCAGCTTGCCTTCGTAGGTGGTTGCAATGTCGTCCAGGACCGGAGCGATCATTTTGCAAGGGCCGCACCATTCAGCCCAGTAGTCAACCAGCACCGGGCCGGCAGCCTTGAGTACTTCGGCCTCAAAGGTCGCGTCGGTGACGTGCTTGATAAGATCGTTGCTCATGGATGTCTCCGGATTGTAAGCAAAAAAAACGTTGCCCATCATAGCCGCCCTTCCCCTGTTCAGGAAGCCGCGTCTGATTGAGTCTTGCTATGAAGTTGAATGAGTGTGGGTATGACCCCACTCACGACGTAACGGGCGTCACGAACGCAATGCCCGTGCGCAACGCAGCATTACGTATATGTTCCTGCATGGTTTTCTGCGCCTTCGTACTGTTGCGGCGGGCCAGGGCGCGCAGGATCCTGCGATGTTCCTGCCAGGTTTCCATGGCCCGCTCCGGCCGGATGAACGGTAGTTTCTGACTCTCCAAAAACACCTCGGCACTGGCACTGAGGATACTCACCATTGCCTGGTTACCGCTGGCCAGCAGAATGCACTGGTGAAATTCGAAGTCCAGGCGAGCGGCCGCTTCGAAGTCACCCGCCTTGAGCACTCTGTGCATGGCTTCGACATTATCCTCCAGGCTGTCCAGCGCCTCGATGGTCAGTGTCATTGCTGCCAACCCCGCCGCAAACCCCTCCAATGCGTAGCGCAGCTGGAAGATATCCGGCGGCGTAGCCTGCGCCGCGAAGGGCCAGGCAAAGCCTGGCGCTTCTTGCACGTCCTGCACGAACACGCCCTTGCCCGCCTGCACACTGACCACGCCCAAGGCGCTAAGCGATGACAGCGCCTCACGCAACGAAGCCCGACTCACCCCCAATTGCAGGGCCAGGTCGCGCTGGGACGGTAACGCATCGCCCGGCCCGAAGCCTTGCTCCTTGATGAGTTTGCGGATGGCCTGCAAGGCCGCCTCCGGTACGGCTTGGGCAATGGAATTCATAAAAAGCACAGGTTCCCGATAGCTGCGTGACCCGTTGTAAAACTATTTATGGCCGGCTGCAAGCCGCGCCCCAAAGGGGCTCGCAGCTTTTTGTCAGCGCTCGAAAAGGGTGCGAAAACCCTGGCAACTGTTCAGACCAGTAAGACCTGTGCACCTCAATAAACATCAGCCTTGCAGACGATCCGAACGGTGCTGGCATGGGCTGTGCACTGGGCAAACTCAGAAAATTCCTTCGCCTTTTTCGGAGAGTTGCCATGACCAAGCGCTACAGCGCCCTGCTCACTGCCCTGTTTGCCAGCCTTATGCTGAGCCAGGCACCCGCCCAGGCGAATGGTCTGGATGACATCGTCGCTCGTGGCACGCTGAAGGTTGCCGTCCCCCAGGACTTTCCGCCGTTTGGCTCGGTGGGCCCTGACATGCAACCCCGTGGCCTGGACATCGACACCGCCAAGCTGCTGGCCGACCAACTCAAGGTCAAGCTGGAACTGACCCCGGTGAACAGCACCAACCGCATCCCGTTCCTCACCACCGGCAAGGTCGACCTGGTGATTTCCAGCCTGGGCAAGAACCCCGAGCGCGCAAAAGTCATCGACTTCTCCAACGCCTACGCGCCGTTCTACCTTGCCGTGTTTGGGCCGCCTGATGCCGCCATCGCCAGCCTCGACGACCTCAAGGGCAAGACCATCAGCGTGACCCGTGGCGCCATCGAAGACATCGAGCTGACCGCGGTAGCGCCCAAGGAAGCCACGATCAAGCGTTTTGAAGACAACAACTCCACCATCGCCGCCTACCTGGCCGGCCAGGTCGACCTGATCGCCAGTGGCAACGTGGTCATGGTGGCCATCAGCGAACGCAACCCCAAGCGCGTACCGGCACTGAAGGTGAAACTCAAGGATTCGCCGGTGTACGTAGGCGTGAACAAGAACGAGCCGGCGCTGTTGGAAAAGGTCAACCAGATCCTGGTCGCGGCCAAGGCTGACGGTAGCCTGGAGAAAAACGCCATGCAGTGGCTCAAAGAACCGCTGCCTGCCGACCTCTGACGCGGAGCTCAACGATGGCCTATCAATTCGACTTTGTGCCGGTGCTGGCCAATACCGACCTGCTCCTGCGTGGCGCGCTGTTCACCCTTGAGCTGACGGCCATTGGCGCCACCCTCGGTGTGGCCCTGGGCACTGTCGGCGCCGTGGTACGGGCATGGAAGATCCAGCCGTTTGCGTGGCTCTTTGGTGTGTATGTCGAGTTGATCCGCAACACGCCGTTCCTGGTGCAACTGTTCTTCATCTTCTTCGGACTGCCGTCCCTGGGATTGAAAATCACCGAATGGCAAGCCGCCGTGCTGGCGATGGTAATCAACCTGGGGGCGTACTCCACCGAGATCATATGTGCGGGTATCCAGGCCATCCCACGGGGGCAACTGGAAGCGGCCGCGGCGCTGGCAATGACGCGCTTCGAGGCGTTCCGCCATGTGGTGTTGCTACCAGCCCTGGGCAAGGTGTGGCCAGCCCTGAGCAGCCAGATCATCATCGTGATGCTCGGCTCGGCGGTGTGTTCGCAGATCGCGACTGAAGAGCTGAGCTTTGCCGCCAACTTTATCCAGTCACGTAATTTCCGTGCCTTTGAAACCTATGCCCTGACCACGCTGGTGTACCTGTGCATGGCGCTGATGATTCGCCAGTTGCTCAACTGGATCGGCCGACGGTTTGTCATGAGGAACAGCCGATGAGTGATTTTTCGTTTTGGGACATCGTGCGCAACCTGCTTACCGGCCTGCAATGGACGCTGCTGCTGTCATTGGTGGCGTTTGTGGGCGGCAGTCTGATCGGCTTGCTGGTGATGACCCTGCGCATCAGCCGCAAAGCGTTCCCGCGCAATATTGCCCGCACCTATATCGAACTGTTCCAGGGCACACCACTGCTGATGCAGCTATTCCTGGTGTTTTTCGGCGTTGCCCTGCTCGGCGTGGACATATCGCCCTGGCTGGCAGCGGCGATTGCGTTGACCCTGTTTACCAGCGCTTACCTGGCTGAAATATGGCGCGGCTGCGTCGACTCCATTGCCCATGGCCAATGGGAAGCCTCGGCCAGCCTGGCCCTCAACCCGCTTGAACAACTGCGCTACGTGATCTTGCCCCAGGCGCTACGTATTGCTGTCGCGCCGACAGTGGGCTTCTCGGTGCAGGTGGTCAAAGGCACCGCCGTGACCTCGATCATCGGCTTCACCGAACTGACCAAGACGGGCGGCATGCTCGCCAACGCCACCTTTGAACCCTTCATGGTTTATGGCCTGGTGGCCCTCGGATACTTCCTGCTTTGCTACCCCTTGTCCCTCAGTGCGCGCTACCTGGAAAGGAGACTGCATGCCTCTGCTTAGAATTTCTGCCCTGCATAAGTATTATGGCGATCACCACGTGCTCAAGGGCATCGACCTGACGGTGGACGAAGGCCAGGTGGTGGCAATCATCGGCCGCAGCGGCTCGGGCAAGTCCACCTTGCTGCGCACCCTCAATGGTCTGGAGTCGATCAACGACGGCGTCATCGAAGTCGATGGTGAATACCTCGACGCGGCCCGCGCCGACCTGCGCAGCCTGCGGCAGAAGGTCGGCATGGTGTTCCAGCAATTCAATCTGTTCCCGCACCTGACCGTGGGCGAGAACGTGATGCTGGCGCCGCAAGTGGTGCAGAAAGTGCCAAAGGCCAAAGCGGTGCAGTTGGCAAAGCAGATGCTGGAAAGGGTAGGCCTGGGCGAGAAGTTCAACGCTTTCCCTGATCGACTGTCCGGTGGCCAGCAACAGCGAGTCGCCATTGCCCGCGCACTGGCCATGTCACCCAAAGTGCTGCTGTGCGATGAAATCACATCGGCCCTGGACCCGGAGCTGGTCAATGAAGTGCTCAGCGTGGTGCGCCAACTGGCTAAAGACGGCATGACCCTGATCATGGTGACCCACGAAATGCGTTTTGCCCGGGAGGTTGGGGATAAGTTGGTGTTCATGCACCAGGGCAAGGTGCATGAAGTGGGCGATCCGAAAGTGCTGTTTGCACATCCGCAATCTGCCGAGCTTGCAAACTTCATCGGCAGCCATGGATCACCTGCCTGAGGACTCAGCCACCGGACACCAGCTCGAAACGCCCATTGCCCTCGTATGTGGTTTTATTGCCAACAGCAGTGGCTGCGCTCGATAGCCAGGTGTCTACTTGCACCTGCGCGGAAAAAGCGTGGCCTCTGGCAGGAACTCCGCCGACCAGCACTACCAGAGATTGGCCTGGGCGTAGCTGGGCGTCCCGTTCGGTAGGGTTGTGCCATTGCGCTAACTCGATGGGTTTACCGTCGAGTTGAGGATGCTGAAGCGTCAGGTTGAAAAAGCCCTGGCGGCCGAACCTGTAGCCAGTCTCATTGGCCGGCACGCCTTGAAAACGTAGCGCAATCACCGCAGCCTCCACGCAGATCACGTTCAGACGTACCATACGCTTTCCCAGCGAAGCACCCCGGTTTTCGAGCTGTTCGCCTGGGCGAAGCAGGCCGTAATCGATGATGGGTTGGCTCAGGGACAGGCGGCAGTTCGCAGCACTTGCCGGCGCTGCCAGTAAAAGGCAGCTCAACAACAGCCCCAAGCCTTTGAGGCACCCGATACGCCACTCGTTCATGCGGGCCATCTCACCGACAGACCGCCGAAGCGGTTTCGTAGAATTTGCCATTATAGGTTTGCTCCGGAAGGTCGAGTTGCAGCGCGCAGGACACTGTGCTGGAAGAAACTTTAAGGGCCTGGGGCGCGTCGACGTTGCTGAGAAAAATCATCCCATCCCCAACCACCGTGGTCAGCAATGCATTTTCTGGCCCCAGCACGGCAGCGCCCTGAGGCAATGGTTTGCCGTGTATATCCGTAGCGCGCAGCAGTACCCGGCGCACGTTGATTACTTCGAAATCGACCCTGTTGAAGGACCCACGGCCCGCTTCCAGGACCTTGGTACCGTTCTTGATATCCATCTGGCGAGGTAGGCTTTTGCCTTCCAGCTCCAACACGCTCGACTGATAAGCCGGCAAACTGGCGATCACAGCCTTGCCCCACGGGTCGGTCCAAACCGGCCCTTGAGGTGTGGTAAGACGAGCACCGGCAACCTCGCCCACCGAGACCACGCCAAACGTGTCCTCAACCCGATACGGCGACAATGTGAAACCTTCAGAATGGGCGACCACCGCCCCTTGCAATTGCCCGGAGTAACTAGTGCTGGACGAGTCACGATTCAGCCCCAGCCCCACTTGCGCGTAACGAGAAGACGCGTTGAGCGTGCCGCCCAGGGTGTGCTCACGATGCCCTGCGAAGTCTCTGTCGCTGCGTATCTGGTAGTTCAGCGTCTCGTCGACACGCTCATCATAGGCAGTGCCGATACTGGAGCGCTCTCCCTGACGTCGAGCGAATGCGCTGAGGCTCCGATCACGGCCCAAGGGAACACTGACCTGCAGTCGAATACCCAGTCCGTCATCGTTCCGGTCATCGGCACTGTTGGACTGGCCAATCTGAGAGTCCACGGTCACACCGACACTGGCATATCTGAAGCTCTTGTTCCACGTGCCGTAGATATTCTGGGTAATCCGGCTCTTGAAATCGGCCCCCCGGTTATAACCGATTGAGAAGCCACCCAACTGAGGGTCCGCCCAACTGAATCCTACGGTGTACTGGTTCTTGAATCGCGAGCCATCCACATCGTTCACATGAGGCGTCACTGTATCGATGACGTCACGATAGCCCGGTGTCTGCGCAGTGGCACTCAAGGACATCTGTACATTCGCAGGCAGGCCGACGCTCACAGACACACTGTTGCGCGCGCCTTGTACGTTTGTTGAATGATCCCGGGACAAGTTGTTACGCACCCCCAGGGAAAAGCGCTGGGAAAAGCTGCTGTCCAGGGCAAGCCCTACCGCATTGTAGCTATCGGTACTTTGTACCCCTGCGCTGACCGCGCTGTCCTTGCCCACAGCCCACGTACCACTGGCCATGGCCAGCAGGGGCTCTTTGGCCCCTCTCCCCTCCACCTCCCGGACCTTGCCCAAAGAAGCTGTATATCCAGACTTCACGGGGACCACTGCGCGGAACGTAGCAGCCGGCACGACAAAACTGCGCTGCCCGCCCTGAGTCTCTATCACCGTGACCTGAAGGTCGCTGGTGCCGTTGAGCAAGGGCAGATTGGTCAGCGTAAAAGGCCCCTCAGGAACGACCGTGGTATAGATCAACGCGCCGGATTGCCGTACTTCCACCCGTGATTGGCTCAGGGCTCGCCCCTCGACTACCACGCCATTGTGACTGCCACCACTTTCAATACCATCGGGAAAAATCTGCGCGCCCGTCAGTTGTACTCCCCCAAACACCGGGTTATTGCTCGATATCTGACCGACCTGGAAGGTCGAAGCCAAAGGCAAGAAATCCCGTTGTGCATAGGCGAAAAGGTGTTCGGCCGTTGTGCGGCGATCGTTGGAAATATAAAGCTGGCGGCTGCGGGCAATCCAATCGCCAAAATTGAAGCCCACCTCTGTGGAGGCTGAAAGATACCGATAGGTATCCGCCCTGGAATGACTGTTGATTGCCTGGACGTCGTAATTGAGTAGCGCTGCCGTGCCTCCGCGCGCATAGCTGCCGGAGTCTCGCTGAACGTCTCGCAGCGCTTGCGTAGGCACCACCAACGACACCTCTTCGTTGCCAGGGCGCAATGTCGTTACTGTCTCAGGGTATTCGGCTTTGAAGTCATGACAGGCTTGCTCGGGGGGGACACTTTTGTCGATCACCGAAGGAGGTACCCGCAAGCTGCCACGATCAAGCAAACTACGGGTAAAGCATAGCTCACCTTCTTTATCGAACCGAGCATCCGTCAAGCCTATCCGCTCACCGTTGACGTGCAGGTCCACGACCCTCACACCCTCACTGAAACGTGGCGCATGACGAAAATAGTGGGCAACCGAAGGGCTGATACCCCGGGCCTGCAGCGTTTCCAAGTCGAACCCGGAAATGCTCGATACCCGGGCGGCAGAAGCCTCCGTGACCACCCCCGCCATCAGTGCCATGCACACCGACAGGCTCAGCCCGCTTCGCCTGAAAAGCGCCTCACGCTGTTGTACATGATTCAAGTCGTCGGGAACTGCACCGAAATTGCCATTGGTTGTGTTCATGAACGGTCACGGCGCATTCGTGATGAGCAGCGCATCGTAGCTATCGACAGCGAAGCCATAGACGGTCGCGGGTTCAAGGGTGACCGAGGTGGCACCGGGCACAGGCTTGTCCAAGGCCACCTGCAACACTTCGCCAGGCAGCACGTAGGTACGAGCAAGGCTGGCCGTCACTCGTTGCGGATTAAGACGGACGTCCGCCGCCAGGCGAACTACGTAGGGGCTGTCGTTGCGCACACTCAAGACGTTGGCCTGAAGATGCCAGGTCAGTAGCTCCCAAGGCGCATCGTTCTTTGGCAAGCCTTTGGGATGCAGGATCAGCGGAAGGTTCTGCCGAAGGCTGATACCAATGGTCGCACCGGAACCAGGTTTTGCCTGAGGAATTCCTTCGAAGGACACACGCTTCAGGCGCTGGGTCTTGAGTGGCTCGGTGCCTATTGAAAGAAACCGCACCATCTGACGCTCTCCTGCATCCACACGTGTGACCGGTGGAGTGACAACAATCAGTTGCTCGGTATCTTCCGGGACATCCTCGATAACCGAGTGCAGTAGTGCCGGACTGCTATCCGTGTTGGTGACGTTAATGCTGACTTCACCTTCTGCCTCATGTAGCACAATGACGGTAGTATCAGGACGCATACCGTCGGCAAACAGCACCATCGGCAAGAAAAAACCTATTAACAAGCATGACTTAAGAACTCTTTTAACCATCACTTCACTACCTACTTGTGCGCACAGGCTTTGCGAAAGAAATATTGGCCGACACAAAACCCGCTTAATAAAGCGTGGTTCTGTGTCAGCCCCTTTCCGCACCTAGTTATAGATAGCGCAGCTCTAAAGTAGCCTGACCGTCCAGATCAATCTGATTACTCATATTTAACTCTGATGTTTTATTGATAACAGGCAACACTTCAATTTGGCCTGCCACCGTATTAAGCTTAATAGGTGCGTAGACATTTCCTGCCCGCCAAGCCGTAAGGTTGGAGGTATGGCCGACGGCTTGGGTGCTATTCGTATGCCAATATCCGCCATTACTCTCGGAACCAACAATCCCTACCGATACACCGTCCGCCACCGAATTACGCAGGTGGATCAGATACCCACCAATCTTTTGCCCTTGGGACGTAGCACCCAATCCGAAGTTATAAAAATCTTTATAATTACTGCCAAAAAGACTGAGCATCATGCCGGGAATTCGAGAGCTTGCGCGATTGTCCGACGCCCTGATTGCCACCGTTGTCTTGACATTGCTGGCACACTTGATCGAATAAGGCGTTGTCTTTTTAGCCAACTGTGTATAACGCGTCGGACTCAGGGAATTCGGATCAATCCTTCCGTAGTCAAAAACCGAATTGGTTATCGTGAAACTGCAGCTGACGGGGGCAATCGTCCCTTTCACACTCAGGTCTGCGGCTTGTGCATTAGCACCAAGTAGCGCCAAACACACAGCAGTCATCCAAAATTTGTTTTTATTCATCTTCAGAGCTCTCTAATTAATAAAAAACACCATATCAACCCCTTTTGCGGGCCGGTTCGCACTTTCACCGAGACGAACATGCGAGTTATCTGCGTAATGAGGGATGACCAGAAGTCTAGAGGTAACGAAGTTCCAAAGTTGCGTGACCATCAAGGTTGATTTGAGTATTCATTTCAAGCTCTGAAGCCTTGTTAATGATAGCTTGCACTTCCAGATTTCCGGTTACCGTATTAAACTGGCCAGGCGTAAATGCCGCACCGGAACGCCAACTAGAAAGATTGGTAGAATGTCCCAGCGCCTCAGTGCTCCTCGGATCCCAAGTACCGCCGTATCCTTCATTGGTAATGACATAAGCCGCTTTACCCTCTCCGACGTTGTTACGCATATGAATGACATATCCGCCGATTTTCTGTCCTTTAGAGGTAGTTCCCAATCCGTAGTTATAATTATCTCGATAGCCTGTTCCAAACTGTGAAACCATCAGCCCAGGTATTCTTGAACTGGCACGATTATCCACGACTTTTATACCAATCTTGGCTTTCGCAGCAGCACCGCATCTGATCGCATAAGGGCTACTTTTTTTAGCCAGCTTTGTGTAGTTGGTTGGGCTAAAAGTATTCGGATCAAGCCGCCCATAATCAATGACGGAACTTGTAATCGTAAAGCTGCAGCTGGACGGTGCAATCGAGCCTTTTACACTCAGGTCTGCGGCTTGAACGTTAATACCAGCGGTAACCAGGAGCAGCCCAGCCATCCCAGAAATAGATTTCTTCATTAGAGCTCACCTTTTCAACCTATCAAAAATCAAAAATCAGCCCACTTACATACCAAATCCATTGCTTATAAAAACTTCCCTGAAGGTCTGATCTATAAATAAATACCACCACAGCACGAGCGTCGCGTCTAAGTATTACCGTCTCACCAGAATAAGAAAGCCGGACAAACGTACAATTTTCGTCGGATTAATCTTCAACCCGATGTCATTGACAGGAAAGCATCTGTACGACGTCAAACATCAGTAAATAGGACAGAAAAAATCCTGTAGAAAACCTCTCCAAATCGTAAACCAGAGACATATCAAAGTAATGACTACATAGTCTTCGGGTTTAGTAATACGGCCAAAGTAACAACTTCCTACACCTCACCCTTACAGTGTCCATCAAGCCTCAAGTCGAAATCCTCTTGCACCATGCGTTGGCGCCAGCGTTCGATCGTGGCACGATGGCAAGGTTATCGACCGAGACCCCCAAACCATGCCGCAATCCCAAGCCAAGAATCTGTCTTTGATCGCCGCCATCGACCTGGGCTCCAACAGCTTTCATATGGTCGTGGCCAAGGCCCAGAACGGCGAGATCCGCATCCTTGAGCGGCTCGGCGAGAAGGTGCAACTGGCCGCCGGGATCGACGACGAGCGCAAGCTCAATGAAGAATCCATGCAGCGCGGGCTCGATTGCCTCAAGCGTTTCGCGCAACTGATCAACGGCATGCCCCCTGGCGCGGTGCGTATCGTTGGCACCAACGCCTTGCGCGAAGCGCGCAACCGCAACGAATTCATCCATCGCGCCGAGGAAATCCTCGGGCATCCGGTGGAAGTCATCTCGGGCCGTGAAGAGGCACGCCTGATCTACCTCGGCGTGTCCCACACCCTGGCCGATACGCCCGGCAAACGCCTGGTGGCGGACATTGGCGGTGGCAGCACCGAGTTCATCATCGGCCAACGTTTCGAACCGCTATTGCGTGAAAGCCTGCAGATGGGGTGCGTGAGTTTCACCCAGCGTTATTTCAAGGATGGCAAGATCACTCCGGCGCGCTATGCCCAGGCCTACACCGCAGCGCGCCTGGAAATCATGAGCATCGAACATGCCTTGCACCGCCTGACCTGGGATGAAGCCATCGGCTCGTCCGGGACCATCCGTGCCATTGGCCTGGCTTTGAAGGCCGGTGGCCATGGCACCGGTGAGGTGAACGCCGAAGGCCTGGCGTGGCTCAAGCGCAAGCTGTTCAAGCTGGGGGATGCAGAGAAAATCGACTTCGACGGCATCAAGCCCGACCGTCGCGCCATTTTCCCTGCGGGCCTGGCGATTCTCGAAGCCATCTTCGACGCCCTCGAACTGCAACGCATGGACCACTGTGACGGCGCCCTGCGCGAAGGCGTGCTCTACGACCTGCTGGGCCGGCACCACCACGAAGACGTGCGCGAGCGCACCCTCAGCTCGCTGATGGAGCGTTACCACGTCGACCTGGAGCAAGCCGCCCGCGTCGAGCGCAAAGCCTTGCACGCCTTCGACCAGGTGGCTGAGGACTGGGACCTGGAGGACGGCGTCTGGCGCGAGTTACTCGGCTGGGCAGCCAAGGTGCATGAAGTCGGCCTGGACATCGCTCACTACCATTATCACAAGCACGGCGCGTACCTGATCGAACACTCGGACCTGGCCGGTTTCTCCCGGGAAGACCAACAGATGCTCGCGCTGCTGGTACGCGGCCATCGCCGCAACATTCCCAAGGACAAGTTTGCCGAATTCGGTAAAGACGGCATCAAGCTGATCCGCCTGTGCGCGCTGCTGCGCTTTGCAATCCTGTTCCACCACATCCGCGGCACCCAGGAAATGCCCCAGGTCAAACTGCACGCCGATGGCGATAGCCTGGAAGTGATGTTCCCCAAAGGCTGGCTGGATGAAAACCAGCTGACCCAGGCGGACTTCGCCCAGGAAGCGGAATGGCTGACACGGGTGGGGTTCAGCCTGAACCTGCGCTAAAGCACACTGCAAAACAAATGTGGGAGCGGGCTTGCCCGCGAATGCAGTGGATCAGTCACCAGACGCATTGACTGACACACCGCATTCGCGAGCAAGCCCGCTCCCACATGGAATTGCGTATGCCTGGGCTAGTTCACCGTCAGAATCGGGCTACCCAACTTCTCCAGCAATGTCGCCTGCGCGCTGCGCGGGTTCTGGTTGCCGGTCGGGGTGTTACGCACGTAGCGACCATCCGACTGCAGGCTCCAGCTGTGGGTGTTGTCGGTGAGGTAGCTTTCCAGCTCCTTCTTGACCCGCATGATCAGCTTCTTGCCTTCCACCGGGAAGCAGGTCTCCACACGCTTGTCGAGGTTGCGTTCCATCCAGTCGGCACTGGAGAGGAACATCTGCTCTTCGCCGCCGTTGAGGAAGTAGAACACGCGGGTGTGCTCCAGGAAGCGGCCGATGATCGAGCGCACATGGATGTTATGGGACACGCCCACAATGCCGGGGCGCAGGCAGCACATGCCACGTACCACCAGGTCGATGCGCACACCGGACTGGCTGGCCTTGTACAGCGCGCGGATGATCTTCGGATCGGTCAGCGAGTTGAACTTGGCGATGATGTGCGCCGGTTTGCCGTCCAGGGCAAACTGGGTCTCGCGGGCAATCATGTCGAGCATGCCCTTCTTGAGCGTGAATGGCGCGTGCAGCAGCTTCTTCATGCGCAAGGTCTTGCCCATGCCGATCAACTGGCTGAACAACTTGCCGACGTCTTCGCACAGCGCGTCGTCGGATGTCAACAAGCTGTAGTCGGTGTAGAGCTTGGCGTTGCCGGCGTGATAGTTGCCGGTACCCAAGTGGGCGTAGCGCACGATCTCACCGGCTTCACGGCGCAGGATCAGCATCATCTTGGCGTGGGTCTTGAAGCCGACCACGCCGTAGATCACCACCGCACCGGCCGCTTGCAGACGGCTGGCCAGTTGCAGGTTGGACTCTTCGTCGAAACGCGCACGCAACTCGATCACCGCAGTGACTTCCTTGCCGTTACGCGCCGCATCTACCAGCGCATCGACGATTTCCGAGTTGGCGCCGCTGCGGTACAGGGTCTGGCGCACGGCCAGGACATGCGGGTCTTTGGCGGCCTGGCGCAACAGGTCGACCACCGGGGTGAAGGACTCGAAGGGGTGCAGCAGCAGGATGTCCTGCTTGCTCACCACGCTGAAGATGTTCTCGCTGTTTTGCAAAAGTTTCGGGATCTGCGGGGTGAACGGCTTGTATTGCAGCTCCGGATGGCTGTCCAAGCCAGTGATGCTGAACAAACGCGTCAGGTTCACAGGGCCGTTGACCTGGTACAGCTCGGATTCGGCCAGGTTGAACTGCTTGAGCAGGTAGTCCGACAAATGTTTCGGGCAGGTGTCCGCCACTTCCAGGCGCACCGCATCGCCATAGCGCCGTGAGAACAGTTCGCCGCGCAGGGCACGGGCCAAGTCTTCGACGTCTTCGGAGTCCAGCGCCAGGTCGGCGTTACGCGTCAGGCGGAACTGGTAACAGCCCTTGACCTTCATGCCCTGGAACAGGTCATCGGCGTGCGCGTGGATCATCGACGACAGGAATACATAGTTGTCGCCAGCGCCCCCTACCTCTTCCGGTACCTTAATGATCCGTGGCAACAGACGCGGTGCCGGGATGATCGCCAGGCCCGAATCGCGGCCGAAAGCGTCGATACCTTCGAGTTCGACGATGAAGTTGAGGCTCTTGTTCACCAGCAAGGGGAACGGGTGCGTCGGATCGAGGCCGATAGGCGTGATGATCGGCGAAATTTCGTCCCGGAAGTAACGGCGCACCCAGGTCTTGATCTTGGCGGTCCAGTGACGACGACGAATGAAGCGGACCTGGTGCTTTTCCAGCTCCGGCAGCAGGATGTCGTTGAGGATCGCATACTGGCGGTCTACATGGCCGTGCACCAGCTCACTGATACGCGCCAGGGCCTGGTGCGGTTGCAGGCCGTCGGCACCGGCTTGTTCACGGGCGAAGGTGATCTGCTTCTTGAGGCCGGCAACACGGATCTCGAAGAACTCGTCCAGGTTACTGGAGAAGATCAGCAGGAATTTCAGCCGCTCCAGCAAGGGGTAGGACTCATCCAGCGCCTGCTCGAGCACGCGAATGTTGAATTGCAGTTGTGACAACTCGCGGTGGATGTACAGGCTGCTGTCATCCAGGTTGGTGACCACGGCCACCGGCGCCGGCGCCGGCGCTTCGGCCACCACCGCAGGCGGTGCGGGCTCCAGCTCCGGCGGGGTCTGGGCGACTTGTTCAACCACCGGGTGAGCGTCTTTTACGGCAACTTCTGAGAGTCCTTCGGTATTCATCGAGTGTTCCTGTGAGGGCTATTGTTGCTCTCTAAGCAATTGGGCGGCGCGGGCGGCGAAGTAGGTCAGAATGCCATCAGCGCCGGCACGTTTAAAGGCAGTCAGGGATTCGAGGATCACCCCTTCACTCAACCAACCATTCTGGATGGCCGCCATGTGCATGGCGTATTCACCGCTGACCTGATAGACAAAGGTCGGCACTTTGAATTCCTCTTTGACCCGGTAAAGAATGTCAAGGTAGGGCATCCCCGGCTTGACCATCACCATATCGGCGCCTTCGGCCAGATCGGCAGCCACCTCGTGCAGGGCTTCCTGGCTGTTGGCCGGGTCCATCTGATACGAGGCCTTGTTGGCCTTGCCCAGGTTCAGCGCCGAGCCTACCGCATCGCGGAATGGGCCGTAGTAGGCGCTGGCGTATTTGGCCGAGTAGGCCATGATCCGCACATTGACGTGACCGGCCAGCTCAAGGGCTTCGCGAATCGCCTGGATGCGCCCGTCCATCATGTCCGACGGTGCAACCACCTGGGCGCCCGCAGCCGCGTGGGACAACGCCTGCTTGACCAGTGCATCGACGGTGATGTCGTTCTGAACATAACCGTCTTCGTCAAGAATGCCATCCTGGCCGTGGGTGGTGAAAGGGTCCAGGGCCACGTCGGTGATCACGCCCAGCTCCGGGAAACGCTCGCGCAGGGCACGGGTGGCACGCTGGGCAATCCCCTGGGGATTCCAGGCTTCGGCGGCGTCCAGGGTCTTGAGTTCGGCCGGGGTCACCGGGAACAGCGCCAGCGCCGGGATGCCCAATTCGACCCACTTCGCCGCTTCTTCAAGCAACAAATCAATGGTCAGACGCTCCACACCCGGCATCGACGCCACCGCTTCCCGGCGATTTTCGCCGTCGAGCACGAAAACCGGCAGGATCAGATCATTCGTGGTCAGTACATTTTCACGTACCAGGCGACGAGAAAAATCATCACGACGATTGCGACGCAGACGGGTGGCGGGGAACAGGCGATTGGCAGGGGTAAAGCTCACGACAGACTCCTGAGCCCGTGTTTACGGGCGAGCGTTGCAGTTATAAGCGGCCATTATGACGAATGAATGACAGTTGTGCTTATCGACGCGACCTGTAGTCCCATTCGTCATTTGCGTAGGAATTGTTCACTTCGTGACACATCTCGATACTTTCATGAATCTTCGTGAAGGCGTAGGCTGCGCGTTCATTTCGCCAGCACCCTAGACCATGCTTCAACAATTTCTGCATGACTTCGGCTACTTTGCCCTCTTTCTCGGCACGTTCTTCGAAGGCGAGACCATCCTTGTACTCGCAGGCTTCCTGGCGTTCCGCGGCTACATGGATATCAACCTGGTGGTGGTCGTTGCCTTTTTTGGCAGCTACGCCGGCGACCAGCTCTGGTACTACATGGGGCGCAAGCACGGCCGCAAGTTGCTGGCGCGCAAGCCGCGCTGGCAATTGATGGGCGACAAGGCACTGGAACATATCCGCAAGCATCCGGATATCTGGGTATTGAGTTTCCGCTTCGTCTACGGCTTGCGCACTGTGATGCCCGTGGCGATTGGCCTGTCCGGCTACCCACCGCTGCGCTACCTGGTTCTGAACGGTATTGGCGCGGCGATCTGGGCCGCAGCACTGGGGGCGGCGGCCTATCACTTCGGCGCGGTGCTGGAAGGGATGCTCGGCAGCGTCAAGAAATACGAGTTGTGGGTATTGGGGGCCTTGCTGGTGCTGGGCTTTGGCCTGTGGCTGCGCCGTCGCGTCAAGAATGCCCGCATCGCCCGCCAAGCCTGTGCCGAGGCCAAGGCTCGGCTGGCTAACGAGCCAGCCTCGGTCGAGACGCCTAAGACACCCACCGAGTAAGCCGGCTTCTGCAACAGTAGAGGCCGATGATACTGAGCAGGCTGTAGCTTGCCAGGCCCAGCCAGCCCAGGTTGCTGGCGGGCCACAACCCCACCAGCGGCGCCAGCCATACCAAGGGAACATTCAGCGCCAGGCGCGCCAGCTCGGCCTTCAGTGCCCATGGGCGATTCTCCAACGCCACGCCCAAGGTAAACAACCCCAGCGCCATCGTGCCCCAACCAAGGACCAGCGCAGTGGAGGGCAAGCCCTCACCGAAATTCATCAGATAGCTGCCAAACCCTACATAGGCCGCAAACTGCAAGGCGATGTAGACCTGTTGGCGCACGTCCAGCGGCACCTCGAATTTGCGGAACTGGCTCAGGTCCGGCTTGGCCATCGGGTACTTGGCCTTGACGTCCGCCGGCCGCCAACCGGTGCGCATGAACCAGATGCGCAGCTTGTCCCACCAACGCTCAGTACGCCTGGCGTCACTCCAGAGCTGCGCATAAAACTGCAGGTTGGCCCACAGCGGATTCCAACTGGCCAGGGGTGTGGTTACGCCGAAAATCACCGGTTCGTTATCGTCTTCCTCTTGGAAGGTGCCGAACAGCCGGTCCCAAATAATGAACACCCCGCCGTAGTTGCGATCCATGTAGAGAGCGTTCTGTGCATGGTGGGCCCGATGATTGGAGGGTGTGACGAAAAACCATTCGACCCAGCCGAGCTTGGGAACATGGCGTGTATGGACCCAGAATTGATACAGCAGGTTGAGCGACGCTACGCTGATAAACACCACCAGCGGCACACCAACCACCGCCAGGGGCAAGTAGAAGATCCAACTCAGCAGGAAACCGGTGCTGGTCTGGCGCAAGGCAGTGCTGAGGTTGTAGTCCTCGCTCTGGTGATGCACCGAATGCGCGGCCCACAGGATGTTGCGCTCATGGCCCATGCGGTGCAGCCAGTAGTAGCAGAAGTCATAGAACACAAAGGCAAACACCCAGGTCCAGGCACTCTGGGCCGACAATTCGAACAGCGCCAGGTGCTTGAGGGCGAACGCGTAAGTCAGCAGGCCCACGCCCTTGGTGAGCAAGCCTGTGGTGGTGGACAGCACTCCGGTGCTGAGGCTGTTGATGGCATCCGCCACTCGGTAGTTGCGCACGCCACGCCAACGGTCGGCCAGCAACTCCACCACGATCAGGGCAATAAAAAACGGTACTGCGTAAGGCACAAAGTCCATGGGCTAGTCCGGTCTATTTTTGTTACATCAAGATTAGGTGCAGCGACGTGAGTTCCCATTGGCAAGAGGTTACAAATTAGTAGACATTTAACGCCATGAATCAGGAGAAATGCCCATGAGCAAAAAGATTGCAGTGATCCTTTCCGGCTGTGGCGTGTACGACGGCGCAGAGATCCATGAAAGCGTGATCACCCTGCTGCGCCTGGACCAGCGCGGCGCTCAAGTGGAATGCTTTGCACCCGACGTAGCGCAGTTGCACGTGATCAACCACCTCACGGGCGAGGAAATGCCCGAATCGCGCAATGTGCTGGTGGAATCCGCGCGCATCGCTCGAGGCGCCGTGAAGGATATTGGCCAAGCCAACGCCGCAGACTTTGACGCGCTGATCGTGCCGGGCGGTTTTGGCGCGGCCAAGAACTTGTCGAACTTTGCCGTGGAAGGCGCCGGCTGCAGCATCAACCCCCAGGTACTGGCACTGGCTGAAGCCTTTGCCGAAGCGGGCAAGCCGGTGGGTTTGATCTGCATTTCGCCGGCCCTGGCCGCCAAGATCTACGGCCCTGGCGTGACCTGCACCATCGGCAACGATGCCGACACCGCCGCAGCCCTGGACAAGATGGGCGCCACCCACGTCGAATGCACCGTGGAGGACATCGTAGAGGACCAGGCGCGCAAGCTGGTGAGTACACCGGCCTACATGCTGGGCAAGAACATCAGCGAGGTGGCGTCCGGCATCAACAAGCTGGTGGATCGGGTGCTGGAGTTGACCCACGAGAACGACTGATGGGGATGCTCCTGTGGCGAGGGAGCTTGCTCCCGCTGGGTGGCGAAGCCGCCCCATCTAAGCTGACGCGGTGATTCAGATAAAACACTGACGACGGCTTTGGGGCTGCTGCACAGCCCAGCGGGAGCAAGCTCCCTCGCCACAGGTCAGGCTGGTTTCATCAAGCGGGTAAGGATTCGGTCCAGCGCATTGGCAAACGCCTGCTTGTCCTTTTCGCTGTGGGGCGGCGGGCCGCCGCCCATCTGGCCTTGCTCGCGCAGGTCGGTGAACAGGTTGCGCACCGCCAACCGCTCGCTCATGTTCGCAGGGCTGAACTCCTTGCCACGCGGGTCAAGGGCCGTCACGCCCTTCTTCACTAGGCGGTCGGCCAAGGGCACGTCGCTGCAAATCACCAGTTCGCCGGGCACGGCGTGCTCCACCAGGTAATCATCAGCGGCATCCGGCCCGCTGGGCACCACGATCAGCTTCACACAGGCAAAGCTCGGTTTGATCTGGCTTTGCCCTGCCACCAGCACTACCTCAAACTGGCGCTTGAGGGCAAACTTCACCACTTGGTCCTTGGCCGCCCGAGGGCAGGCGTCGGCGTCGATCCACACGCGCATGCTACGCCGCCGCCCGGTGCTTTTCGGTCAGGCGGCTACGGCCATACAACACCACAATCGCCAGGATCGCCACGGCCTGTGCCCCCAACGAGTACGCGTCGGCGTGGATGCCCAGCCAGTCGAAGTCAAAGAACGCCACTGGCCGCGTGCCGAAAATGCCCGCTTCCTGCAAGGCTTTCACACCGTGCCCGGCGAACACCACCGACAGCGCACACAGCAACGCGGCGTTGATGCCGAAGAACAGCGCCAGGGGCAACTTCGCCGAACCGCGCAGGATCACCCAGGCCAGGCCCACCAGCAGCACCAGCGCCGTGGCACCACCGGCCAGCACCGCGTTGTGCCCGGCAGGGCCGGCCTGCAGCCACAGGGTTTCGTAGAACAGGATCACTTCGAACAGTTCGCGATATACCGAGAAGAACGCCAGCACCGCAAACCCGAAACGCCCACCGCCGCCCACCAGGCTGCTCTTGATGTAGTCCTGCCAGGCCGCCGCGTGACGCCGGTCGTGCATCCACACGCCGAGCCACAGCACCATCACACTGGCAAACAACGCCGTGCAGCCCTCAAGCAACTCACGCTGGGCGCCGCTGACGTCAGTGACATAGGCCGCCAAGGCCCAGGTACCCAAACCCGCCAACAGCGCCAGGCCCCAGCCGACGTTGACGCTGCGCACCGCCGATTGCTGGCCGGTGTTACGCAGGAAGGCGAGGATCGCGGCCAGCACCAGTATCGCTTCCAGGCCTTCACGCAGCAGGATCAGCAAGCCGGAGATATAGCTCAACGACCAGCTCAGGCCATCGCCGCCCAGCAAACCAGCCGATTCAGTGAGTTTGCCTTTGGCCGCGTCCAAGCGTTGCTGCACCTGCTCGATAGGCAAACCGTCCTGCAACGATTGCCGATAGGCCATCAGGGCCTTCTCGGTGTCTTTGCGCACATTGGCATCGACGTTATCCAGGGAGCTTTCCACCAGCTCGAAGCCTTCCAGGTAGGCAGCGACGGATAGATCGTAAGCCTGCTCGTGGTCGCCGTTGCGGAACGCCGCGAGGCTCTTGTCCAGGGTGGCGGCGGTGTAGTCGAGCAACTGCGCGGGGCCACGCTGAACCTGCGGCGGTTGGGCACGTTGGGCGCGAAATGTCGCGGCAGCGTCAGGACCGTCAGCGGCGAGCACTTCATTGGGGGTCTGACGGGCCAGGTCGGCGAGGTTGAATGTCTGCTCGCCTTTGGCAGCGGCCGGGTCGGCCGTGAAGCCGGCGATATAGGTTGCCAGGTCCCAGCGCTGGCGGTCGTCCAGTTGGTCAGCGAACGACGGCATGTCGGTGCCTTCGACGCCCAGGCCGAGGGTGTTGTAGATCGCGTAGAGGCTCAGGCGATCCAGGCGCGTGGCATCGCGCAGGTTAGCGGGTGGTGGCGTCATGCCCATGCCTGCGGGGCCATCGCCGGCCCCTGCTGTGCCGTGGCACACCGAACAATGCTGGGCGTAGAGCGGCGCGCCGCGCGTCGGGTCCGGCGTGATGGCCGGGGCCTGGCTGACTTCATACGCCACGGCCAGCTTGGCACCCAATTGACGGGCCTGGCGGGCAACGCTCGCTCCATCCTGGTGGGCAGTGACCGCGGCCAGCAGCTCATCAACGCCCTTTACCAGCTCGGCGCGCTCAGGCTTGTCTGGCAACTCCGCCACCAGCCCCTGCAATACCCCGAGAAACTCGACTTGTTCGCGGTATTCCGAATCATCCACGACCTTGCCCGCTTCTACCGTCGGCGGGTAGTCGGCGCCAATGTAGTCGAGCAAATGCAGGGCTTGCGGCGCGCCCTCGGCGGTCGCGGCCGACAGATTGAGGCTGCACGACAGCAATGCCGGCAACACCAGCCAGGCGAGAAAGCGGAAAGGGGCGGTCATGAATGAATCTCAAGTGGAAATACGAAGTAACACTATTGTTGAGCTTTAATGGATTCGACTCAAGGTGTTATTTCATATCACCCTAAAACCAATGTGGGAGCGGGCTTGCTCGCGAATGCGGTGCTTCAGTCACTATTTTCTTTGACTGATATACCGTATTCGCGAGCAAGCCCGCTCCCACATTTTTGAGCCAGTCGCTTGGTCAGGCCGTGGCGCGATGCAGGCTCGCAAGGAAACCGGCAGCGCCGACAAACAAGCCAGCAAAGGTGCGGTTTACACGTTTCTGCTGTTTAGGCGTACGCAACAGGCGCAAGACTTTCGACGCCAACCCTGTGTAGCCCGCCATCACGATCATATCGACGCTGATCATAGTGGCACCGAGGATCAGGTACTGGATCAACAACGGCGCCTGCGGGTTCACGAACTGCGGCAGCACCGCCAGCATGAACACCAGCGCCTTGGGATTGCTGGCGTTAACCAGGAAGCCGCGGAACATCATCGCCATCGGTTTGCCGATCGGGCGCACGGCGGCGTCATCGGTCATGTCCATGGGCAGGGCACGCCATTGTTTGATGGCCAGATACACGAGGTAGGCCACGCCAAACCATTTGATCGCATAGAACGCAGTAGACGAGGCCGCCAGAATGGCACCCAAACCACCGGCGACCACCGCAATCTGCATCGCCAGGCCAAGTTGCAGGCCGATGGCGTTCCAGTAGCCACGCACAAAACCGTATTGCAGGCCGCTGGACATCGAGGCGATGGCACCGGCGCCAGGAGAAAGGGAGATGATCCAACTGGCCAGGAAAAAGGCCAGCCATGTATCGAGAGCCATTGCACACCTCGTAATGGAGTTAGCGGTTGTGCCTTAAGCTAACTCCAGCGACCAAAGGCTGGCTATAGATTTCTGTAGGAGCGAGCTTGCTCGCGCCTACAGGATATTAGTGCCAGACCCGGGCCAACGTCGCACCGAACGCTGGAAGAACAGACTATTGGGCACCTGCACCATCGCGCTGTTGGTCCCGGCTTCCTCGACTTCGATCAGCGTGGTGTAGAGCAAGTTGATCGCCACGACCCGGCCCTTCACGCCCGGTTTGTCGACGGTGTCCACCAACTCGACGATATCACCGAGGCGAAACGGCCCGACCGTGAAGATCAGGATCGCGCACAGCAGGTTGGACAGCACCGACCACATGGCGAAGAACGCCACGGCCGCCACCGCGACAAAGCCTGACAGGGCCGTCCACAACACCGTGGCAGACACACCCAGGCGGCCCAGCACAAAGATCAGCGCACTGCCCATGATCAGCCAGCGCAAGCCGCCCCGCAGGGGCATCAGCAATTGCGGCGGGAACGGGTAGCGCTCACCCAGGCGCGTAAGGCCTTTTGCGACGAAGCGCTGAGCCAGGTAGCCAGCCAGCAGGATCAGCAGGATTTGCACGCCGATCCAGATGGGCTCGATCCATTGCACCGGGACTGGCAATTGCAACGCTTCCATCAGGACAGCGCCTCCAGCTCCGCTTGCAGGGTTTCGAGCAATTCGAGGGCCTCCATCCAGGTTTCCTCCAATTGCCCCTCGCGCACCTTGAGCTTGGCCTGTTCGGCCAGCAGGTCACGCAGCTCGTCCTTGCGCGCCGCCTCGTACACGGCGCTGTCGCCCAGGCTGGCTTCGATCTTGGCCAGGCGCTCATGCACCTTGCCCAGTTCGGCTTCCAGCTTGTCGGCCTCACGCTTGTGCGGCGCCAACTGCTGGCGCAGCGCGGCGGCGGCCTGGCGCTGGGCTTTCTTGTCGGTCTTGTCCGGGTTGACCGGCGTGTTGCTGGCCGGCGCATTGCGCAGGCGGTACTCCGTCAGCCAGCGCGCGTAGTCGTCCAGGTCGCCATCGAACTCTTCGACCTTACCGTCGGCCACCAGCAGGAAGTTGTCGGTGGTGCTCTTGAGCAGGTGACGGTCGTGAGACACCACCAATACCGCACCGCTGAACTCCTGCAGGGCCATGGTCAGCGCCAGGCGCATTTCCAGGTCCAAGTGGTTGGTCGGCTCGTCGAGCAGCAACAGGTTCGGGCGATCCCACGCGATCAGGGCCAGGGCCAGTCGGGCTTTTTCGCCACCGGAGAAATTCAGCACAGGTTCGTCAATGCGCGCGCCACGGAAGTCGAAACCGCCAAGGAAGTCGCGCAGGGTCTGCTCGCGCTCGGTCGGCGCCAGGCGTTGCAGGTGCAACAACGGGCTTGCCTTGGCGTCCAGCGAGTCCAGTTGATGCTGGGCGAAGTAACCCACCACCGTGTTCTCGCCACGAGTGAGGCGACCGGCCAGCGGCTCAAGCTCACCCGAAAGGTTCTTGATCAGTGTCGACTTGCCTGCGCCGTTCGGGCCGAGCAAACCGATGCGTGCGCCCGGCGTGAGCTGCAGCTTGACCTTCTCAAGGATGGTTTTGTCGCCATAGCCAAGGCGAGCGTCCGAGAGGTCCAACAGCGGGCTGGAGATCTTCACCGACTCACGGAAGACAAAGTCGAACGGCGAATCGACGTGGGCCGCCGACAGCTCTTCCATGCGTTCCAGGGCCTTGATCCGGCTCTGGGCCTGGCGGGCCTTGGTAGCCTGGGCCTTGAACCTAGCGATGTAGCTTTCCATGTGCGCACGTTGCGCCTGTTGCTTTTCAAAGGCCTGTTGCTGCTGGGCCAGGCGTTCGGCGCGGGCGCGTTCGAACGCGGTATAGCCGCCACGGTAAAGGGTGATTTTCTTCTGTTCGACATGGGCGATGTTATCGACCACGGCGTCGAGGAAATCCCGGTCGTGGGAGATCAGCAGCAAGGTGCCCTGGTAACTCTTGAGGAAATCTTCCAGCCACAGGATCGCATCGAGGTCCAAGTGGTTGGTCGGTTCGTCGAGCAGCAGCAGGTCAGAGGGGCACATCAGCGCTTGAGCCAGGTTCAGGCGCATGCGCCAGCCACCGGAGAAGTCGGCGACCGGGCGGTCCATCTGTTCGTTGGTAAACCCAAGGCCAGCGAGCATCTTGCGAGCACGGGCGTCGGCGGTATAGCCATCGGCGCTGTCCAGCTCCGAGTGCAGGCGCGCCTGTGCGGCACCGTCCTGGGCTTTTTCGGCCTCAGCCAGGTCGTGCTGCACCTGGCGCAGGCGCAGGTCGCCATCGAGCACGTAGTCGATGGCGATGCGGTCCAGGGTGTCGATCTCCTGGCGCATATGGGCAATGCGCCAGTCGGCCGGCAGCAGGCAGTCCCCGGAATCCGGGGTCAGCTCACCCAGCAACAAGGCGAACAACGTGGATTTGCCGGCGCCATTGGCTCCGATCAGGCCGGCTTTGTGACCGGCGTGCAGGGTCAGCTCGGCGTCTTCAAGAAGACGTTGCGGGCCACGCTGTAATGTTAGGCTTTGAAGTCGGATCATAATGGCGGCGGAGTCTACCAGCTTCGTTGGCCGCTGGCTTGGGTGTGAATATGTGCGCTGACCTGTGGAGCTTTGCCCTTTCGACCTATGCCCGCCCGGGCGTGGAGGCCGCGTGCCTGCGCTTGCAGGAGCAAGGGGCAGACGTGTGCCTGTTGTTGTGTGGTGCGTGGCTGGAATGGCGAGGTGTGGCATATAAGCCCGAACGCGTTCAGGCACTGCAGCAGATTGCCCAGCCGTGGCGGGTGCAGGTTGTCGAACCCTTGCGACAAATGCGCGTGCAATGGCGAGCCTTGGCCCAGCAGGATGCGCAATTGGCATCGCTACGAGAGCAGGTCAAGACACTGGAGCTCGAGGCCGAAAGAACGTTGCTGGCGCGCTTGGAAGCGCTGGCGCAGACATGGCCGATCAATGAGGTGCCGGGTCAGCAAGGCTGGCTCGAAGGCCTGGCGACCGAAGCCGCCAACCTTGACCACGACGCGCTGCTGCAATTGCGCGTCATGGCCACCAACACTTAGGAAGCGCTGGTTGGGGTGGTGCTTGGCGCTACCGGTGCAGGGGTGCTGCTGGCCGATGCAGTTGGAGCGGTGGCGGCTGCCGGGGTGGCAGTGGGTGCTGCTGGAGCGGCTGGCTTTGCGGGCGCTGGCTTGGCGGCTGGCTTCACGGCTGGTTTAGCAGCAGCAGGTTTAGCGGCTGGCTTGGCAGCCGGTTTGACAGCAGCGGTTTTAGCGGCTGGCTTCGCGGCTGGTTTGGCAGCAGCGGTTTTAGCGACTGGCTTGGCAGCTGGTTTGGCAGCAGCAG
>NZ_JBWKRA010000004.1:212894-330498 GCF_059419065.1 Pseudomonas sp. GW821-FHT07B01
GTTTTAGCGGCTGGCTTCGCGGCTGGTTTGGCAGCAGCGGTTTTAGCGACTGGCTTGGCAGCTGGTTTGGCAGCAGCAGGTTTAGCGGCTGGCTTCGCGGCTGGTTTGGCAGCAGCGGTTTTAGCGACTGGCTTGGCAGCTGGTTTGGCGGCAGCAGTTTTAGCAGCTGGCTTCGCGGCTGGTTTGGCAGCAGCAGTTTTAGCAGCTGGCTTCGCGGCTGGTTTGGCGGCAGCAGTTTTAGCAGCTGGCTTCGCGGCTGGTTTGGCAGCAGCAGTTTTAGCAGCTGGCTTCGCGGCTGGTTTGGCAGCAGCCGTTCTAGCAGTTGGCTTCGCGGCTGGTTTGGCAGCAGCGGTTTTAGCGACTGGCTTGGCAGCTGGTTTGGCAGCAGCAGTTTTAGCAGTTGGCTTGGCGGCTACTTTTGCAGGCGTACGAGCACCCAGTGCCTTAGCTACGGCTTCCTTCACACGGCCAACGCCTTGGGCCAATTTCAGGCTTTCTTGAGCGTCTTTTTTGAGTTGGGAAATGTAGCTGCGGGTTTCGGCTTGGCGATCCTTGAGAGCATCCAGCAGCTCTTCAAGTTCTTTGACCGCGCCTTTGGCTTTGGCTTGCGCCTTGGACTTGCCGGCAGTGGCGGCGTCTTGCAGTTTGGTGCGGGACTTGTGCAGTTTTTCTTGCGCTTTACCGCGTTGCTTTTCCAGTTTGGCGAGCAGTTTTTCTGCATCAGCCAAGGCTTGGGAGCACGCGCTTTCCAGATGTTCGAGCAGGCTGCCCGAAAGTTGTTGGAGCAAGTGCAACGGGGTATTTACAGGCTTCTGTTTGGCCGACATGGTTTACCTCCTGGCTGACGTGGGTGCGGCTCATACTAGCCCTCTGCTCTTACCGCCGCTAGGGCATGTTGACAGTATCGTTTGCGTTGCGTTGCAGCGTGCGAAAATTCTTATCGATATAACGGAAAACCACGTCACTTTTTACGCAGCCGCACTGGCATAATCCGTCGCACTTTCGCCGGGAGAATGCCCATGTCGCGTTACCTTTTACTAGTGTTCGGCTTGGCGATCTGCGTGGCCGATGCAAGCGAGCAACCCTCTTCAAACACCACCGCCGCAACCCCGCACGATCTTGCCTATAGCCTGGGCGCAAGCCTTGGCGAACGGTTGCGCCAGGAAGTCCCCGACCTGCAGATACAGGCCCTGCTCGACGGACTCAAGCAAGCCTACCAAGGCAAGCCACTGGCGCTGGATAACGCGCGCATCGAACAGATCCTCGCGCAGCACGAAACGCAGAACGCCGCCGACACCCAACGACCTCAAAGCGAAAAAGCACTCGCTGCCGAGCAGCAATTTCTCTCAAAGGAAAAAGCCACCGTCGGCGTTCGTCAGTTGGCCGATGGGATCCTGCTCACCGAGCTGGTAGCGGGCACTGGCAACAAGCCGTTGGCCAGCGATGAAGTGCACGTTAAATACGTGGGCCGACTGCCTGACGGAACTGTCTTCGACAAAAGTACGCAACCGCAATGGTTTCGGCTCAACAGCGTGATCAGCGGTTGGAGCAGTGCATTACAACAGATGCCGGTGGGTGCGAAATGGCGGCTGGTGATTCCTTCAGCCCAGGCGTATGGCGCAGACGGCGCAGGTGAGTTGATCCCCCCCTATACGCCGCTGGTGTTCGAGATCGAACTACTCGGCACTCGCCACTGACCCATAAAAAAACGGTGCGACATGCGCACCGTTTTCTTACCTCGCCACCAGCTTCAAGCCTGGGTGGCGGGTTCTTCCTTATGAGCGTTGTGCAGTACTTCGATCAAGCAATCTTCCAGCTCGAAACGCTCATGCAACAGCGCCCCCAACTCTTTGAATTTTTCCGCGACACATTTCCCGGCATCACACAGGTCGGTGAATGCCAGCAGCTTTTCAGTGATCACATCAATGCGCGGATAAAGCGTCTCAGCCAACTCCAGGCCACGCTGATCATCGAAGGCTTCGGCCTCCTTGGTCAGTTGCTCGTAGACGCCGAAATGGCCAGCAGACACGTAGTCCACCAACACCTCACAGAACTCCTGCAACGGCTTGCGATTCTCAGCCAACGCTTCGGGCTTGGCGCCGAGAGCATCAAAGGCCCGAACCAGTTCGTGACGTGCCTTCAACCAGCTGTCGATCAGCTTGTGCACCCCACCCCAGCGTTCCTGAGCATTCTGACAACTTTCCAACATGATGATCTCTCTTCCCTATTGGGGCGCCGCAGCTCTGTACCTGCGCAACACTTCAAGGATGAAGCAGCAGACGGACAAGGCCGCGTCTGACAAGCGGTTTGAATAACGCGTGCGGGCCAGATTATGCCCGCATGACTATGGCTTCAAGGTACGCAGGAGAGAATGTTCATACAAGTGTTTAATCCGCTCCTACAACCTGAGTCTCGTTTTCAAGGTGTTGCGAGGCGCAAATGCCTGCCGAACAACAACCGTGACACCTGCATGAACCCCAGGATCAGCATCGCCACGAAGAACAACAGGCTCCACTCAGGCAAGCTCAGGTCAAACAGCGTCCAGTTGATTTCGACACAATCGACCGTGCCATTGAACACCGAGCGCATTGCCTGCCAGACAGACAGGTTTTCAAGCATGTGCTGCACGCTGGGCCAGCAATCCCCGACCTGACTGGCCGGCCTGTTCTGCAACAGCACTTGCCTGCCTGCGGTGATGGCGCCCAACAACGCACAGGCCATGCTCGCCAGCCCGTAGAGGCAATGGCCGGAACGCCCAGGTCTGTGAAGCGCCGCAATCAGGTTGATCAAGGCAAAAGACGCGAGGAACAGGCGCTGTACCTGGCATAGAAAACAAGGTCGTAGCAGCGCGCCGTATTGAAGATAGAAAGACGCGCCCAACGTCAGCGCACCCGCCATGAACGCCAGGAAAAACAAAGAGCGTAAAGGGGCCAAAGACATTGTTTATCCGCACTGCAAGAGATAGGTCGCTACGGTAGAGGAAAGGCCCGACCCCTTTCAATACGCCCTAGAGCGGACATTTCCTCGAAAACATAAGGACATCCCGCCACGGGCCCGAGGAAAATCAGCCAAGACAAGTAGGAATTAGTAACAAAGCCAGTTAAGCCGAGGGGTTGCAGGGTTTGAAGGGTTGGGTGTCAGATCGGTCCTAGCCAACCCACCCACCCTTTCCTACTTCAAACTCGCGCAGGCACTGGCAGCGGCGAGGACAGCAGACGATTGTCGAGCAACCCCAAGCCCTCCTGAAACAGCTGGTTGCTACGCTCGGTATCGCCCAATTGGGCCAGCAGGCGAGCCAATTCGGCGCAGGCTTCGGGATTGCGCTGTACTTGCAGGCTGCTTTCCAGATAATCCCGCGCCTTGCCCCACAGACTGTTTTGCAGGCACAGACGACCCAGCGTCAGCAGCAGGCTGGCATCGCCTGGATGGTCCTTGAGCCAGCCTTCGGCAAACTTCAGTTGCCGCGCAGGATCACTGCCGCGCAGCAGGCCATACAACCGGATCAGGTGACTGTCATAACCGCGTTTAAGGGCGCCACGCAGCACTTCTTCGGCCTTGGCATCCGCGCCCAATCGACGCAGTTGGTCGGCATACGCCAACACCAGTTGTGGCTGTTGGCGCTGGGCAGCGGTCAGTTGCTCCCATGCGCGTTCCAAGGACTGCAACCCGGCTTCGCCTTGCTCTTCACGCTGGGCCGCCAGGCTCAGGTTCTCGCCCCAGGCGCGACGCTCCAGCTCGGCCAGTTCATTGGCGGGCAAGACTTTGTCCTTGCGCAGCTCAGGCAGCAGGCGAATCACAGACGACCAATCGCCACGCTGCTGATGCAGGCGTTGCAGTTGTCGCAGCACTTGCGCGTTATGCGGGTGACGCTCATGCATCGCCTGAAGAGTGACCAGTGCGCCTTCCGTATCGCCACGGTCCATCTGCAACTGCGCATGGCTCAGTGCAATGGCCAGTTCGGCCTGGGGCTGGCGTTCCAACGCACGCTCCAGCAAGCCGTCGGATTCCTCATAACGGCCCTGTTCATTGGCCGCACGGGCGGCACCGATGTAATACAGCAGGGGTTGGCGCTCTGCTTCGGCGGCGCGGTGCAGGTGACGTTCGGCGCTGGCCCAGCGGCCCTCGGCGAGGTCCATCTGGCCTTGCTCGATAGCGATCTGCACACGACGGCTGCGGTTGCGTCGTGACCACGGGTTGACCACGCCACCGGATGTGGTGACCAGGCTCCATAACACGCGGATCAGGTAAATCGCCAGGCCAATGGCGAACACCGCCACCAATGTCGCCCACAGGCTTGATTCGTAATGCAGCAGGTGAGGATAAGTAATCAACACGTAGCCGGTGTGTTTCGAAATGCCCACACCCAGGGCCAGCGCGAGCGCAATCGCGAGCACCAGGATCACATAGAAACGCTTCATCAGCTCTACTCCTGGGTCGCCGGTTTGCCAGCCGAAGCCTTGGCTTCGTCGGCAGACTGATGACGGCGTTCAAGGTACGCCTGCACGGCAGCCAGGCTCGCAGCCAGGTCAGGCGTGACCACCGACACCGCCTTGGGCTCAAGCTCGGCAATACGCGCCAGCATCGCCTTGCTCTGCGGGTTGTCCTGGTTGAAGTTGTCCTGCAATACGCTGCGGGCTTCTCCCAACGAGCGGCTGTACACCGCCGCCTCGCCGTTAAGCGCAGCCCATTGGGCTTGCTCCAGCGCCAGGCTCAAGGCCAGCCGCACTTGGTTCAGGCCTTGGCCTGCCAACAAGGGACGGATGTTGTCATCCGGGTTGAAGTCGATGCGGAAATAACGGGAGATCTGCTCCCACCACTGGCTCAACTGGTTCTGCGTATCGCTGGTGGGACGCCCCTGGGAAGCAGGCTCCGTGAGCTGATACTCCGGGGCAATCGCCGCCAGTTGCACCACCTGGTCACGCAAGGCAGCCAATTGCAGGTACAGGCCGGTACGGTCCGGTTGCTCGGTGCTGCGCAGCGCGGCCAGGCTCTTGGCCAATTGCTCCCGTGCAGCGAAAGCCCCTGGGTCGCTCTGCTCGCGAAGAATTTCGTCGGCCCCCTGCACCAGCGACTGGGCGCTGTTGATGTCTTGCAAGGCGGACAAACGCAAGCTGGCCAGACGGATCAGATGCTCGGCCTCGGCCAGGCGCCAGTCCTTGCGGCTGGCACCCAACACGGTTTCCAGACGCTGGTTGAGGCGCTGCTGATCACCCTGCAATTGAGTGACCAGGCGGCGACGCTCTTCCAGCTCATCCGCACCCGGCAACTGCGCCAGCCGGGCGGCCAGCTGTTGCTGGCCTTGCTTGAGGCTCTGGGACTGGTCATCCAGGGTCTGCACCTGGCCCAGTTGGTGCTGGCTGCTGGCTTGCAGGGCACGGACCTGCCAGATCCCCCAGCCGCCGGCGGCTACGCCCGCAGCGCCCAACAGCAAGGCGACGACTGCCAGGCCATTGCCACGGCGTGGCGCGCTGACCGGTGTCTCGACCGGCGCATCAAGCGCGGGCTGAGCTTCATCTTTAGGCAAGGCTGTTTCGCTCACGTATCCGTCCTTTGCGTATCAGAGAGTGGGAACGGGATAGCTCCCTAACGCCACTAACAAAGCCGCGGCACTCGCGCCGCGACAATCCACAACTTTTTCTGCGCCCGCGGCCCGCGCCATTTCATATACACGCGGGCTGGGCACGAACAACGGCAGCTGTGCCACCTCTGGCCAATCGGGGCCGGCTAACGCGTGCAGGTGTAAAAAACCCTGCCCACTGCTGACCACCAGGCCGTTCAAGCGTTCCAACTGGATGCGTTGCATCAACGCGCCCTTCTCATACACCGGAAGAAAACGCCGATACAATTCCAGGTATTCGACACTAGCACCTTGCTCGCGTAAACGCTCTGCCAGCAACTCACGCCCGCCCTCGCCGCGCAGGATCAACACCCGGGCACCCGGCACTGCAATAGCCTCGCGCAAGGCGGGCAGTTCAAGCAAGGCCTCGCTGTCATCGCCCGTGGCGGGATAGTGAACGTTGAGGCCATGATCGGCCAATATCTGGGCCGTGGCCGCGCCGACACTGAACCAGGGCATTGGCGGCACACTGCCCCCCAATCGCTGCAACGCCAGGCGTGCAGCCGGCTTGCTCACTGCGATGACAGCGCAATAGCGCGGCAGCGCGCCGAACACCGCGCGTTGCTCTGCGGTCACCGGCAAGGCTTCAGTCTCCAGCAAGGGCAAGCAGTTGCTGTGAATACCGCTCTGGGCCAATAACGCCGCCACGGCCGTCGACTCCTCGGCAGGCCGCGTCAGCAGCACTCGCCATTTGGTCACTGCGGGCCGGCCTCGCCATAGACTTTTTGCAAAATGGCACCCGCGCCTTTTTCCAGCAGTTCCTCGGCGACCTGAATCCCCAGGGCCGTGGCATCACGCTGCGGCCCACGCACCTCGGCGGTCAGCAGGTTACCGCCGTCCGGATCACCAACCAGGCCACGCAGCCACAGGTTCTCACCCTCGAGTACGGCATAGCAGGCGATGGGCACCTGGCAGCCACCGTTGAGGTGTTTGTTCAAGGCACGCTCGGCGGTAACAAGCACTTCGGTGTCCGCGTGATCGAGAGGCTCGAGCAGTGCGTGAATTTCGCTGTCGGCGGTGCGACATTCGATGCCGACTGCACCCTGCCCGCCAGCTGGCAGGCTGTCTTCGACGCTGATGGCCGAGGTGATGCGGTCTTCAAAGCCAAGGCGGATCAGGCCGGCAGCGGCGAGGATGATCGCGTCGTATTCCCCGGCGTCCAGCTTGGCCAGGCGCGTGTTGACGTTGCCACGCAAAAAGCGGATCTGCAGATCGGGACGCCGCGTCAGCAACTGGGCCTGGCGACGCAGGCTGGAGGTGCCGACAATACTGCCCGGCGGCAATTCGTCCAGGGACGCGAAGGTGTTGGAAACGAAGGCGTCGCGCGGGTCTTCGCGCTCGCAGATACAAAAAAGGCCCAGGCCTTCAGGGAAGTCCATGGGCACGTCTTTCATCGAATGCACGGCAATGTCGGCTTCGTTGTCCAGCAGCGCAGTTTCCAATTCCTTGACGAACAGGCCCTTGCCGCCGATTTTCGACAATGGCGAGTCCAGCAGCTTGTCGCCGCGACTGACCATGGGCACCAGGGAGACCTTGAGGCCGGGATGGGCCTGCTCAAGGCGTGCTTTGACGTATTCGGCCTGCCACAAGGCCAAGGCGCTTTTACGGGTGGCGATGCGGATTTCGCGAGAGGACATGGATCAATCCGTACTGAATAGATACGGCGGATAATAACAGCTCAGGCAAATACGCTTTGATTTGAATCAGCAAGTGCGGGGCCTCCCTGGCCACGCCGCACCGGGATAAGGAATGCAGACCGCGCCGCAGCCCTTGGGCTAAAGCTGCTGCATCATTTTGCGCACGCCAGCAACATGGCGTCGGCTGACGATCAACGCATCGCCATTGAGCCCCTTCAGGAACAACTGAAAGTGCCCCAGGGGCGTGCGCTGCAGGCGCTCGATACGTTCACGGGCGACCAGCGCGTTGCGATGAATGCGCACGAAACGCTCGCCAAACTCGTCTTCAAGCGCCTTGAGCGGCTCATCGAGCAACACTTCACCGGTCTCGTGGCGCAAGGTCACGTATTTGTGATCGGCAATAAAGTAGACCACCTGGCCGAGTGGGATCAGTTCAATGCCCTTGCGGGTACGCGCGCTGATATGGCTGCGTGGCCCGTTACCACTTTGCGCAGCCGGTTGCGTCAAGGCTGCCAGTTGGGCGCGGCTGGGACGCTCGGCTTTTTTCAAAGCTTTGAGCAAGGCTTCAGCAGTGGCCGGCTTGACGAGAAAACTGACACCGCTGTCTTCCAGCGCTTGTGCAGAAAACTCATCCTGCGCCGCACACAACACCACGGCGGGCGGCGATTCGCGTTCGCTCAAGCGGGCGGCGACCTGCAGGCCATCAAAGCCCGGCATGCGGATATCGAGCAGCACTACATCCGGCTTGTGGCTGTCGATCAGCGTCAACGCCTCTTCGCCGCTGGTGGCGCTCGGTTCAAGGACTGTATAACCCTCGAGTTCACTGACCAGACGGCTCAGTCGCTCGCGGGCTTGGGGTTCGTCATCAACGATCAGGACATTCATATTGCGCTGGATTCCTGCGTGAGTCTCGCACAAGGATAGCGTAGACAGGTGCGGTGACTGACGTCACAGCGATCCACGCTAAGACTAGCGCGAGCGGCAAAAAGTGCCCTGAGAATGGCACCCAAATTTACCCGGACCTGTTCAATAGCGCCCAAGACCAGCTGCCTTCGGGCATCGTCGTAGGGTTCACTGATAAACAATCCGAATACCCCCCTGTTTAATGGATAGTCTGGTTATGACCGCATCACCCGACTTTGGTGCATTCACACACTATCAGTCCAACTGTAGACGCTCACTGAGGCGACATTGCTCAATCGTCAAATATCGTTTCAATAAGTACCTGTCACCAGTCTCGTCCCGGACGCGGTCGGCGGCAAGGCACTTAGCCATCTCTTACACAAATAAAATTGCCGACCACCCGCAGCACCGCCTTCACGGGCAACCCTGTTATGATCGCCGGCACACCTTCATGCCTCTTTTAAGCACATCACGAGCGAATCCATGAGCACCGACAAGACCAACCAGTCCTGGGGCGGCCGCTTCAGTGAACCCGTCGACGCCTTCGTCGCGCGCTTCACCGCCTCCGTCACCTTCGATCAACGCCTGTACCGCCACGACATCATGGGCTCCATCGCCCACGCCACGATGCTGGCCAAGGTCGGCGTGCTGACCGACGCCGAGCGTGACAGCATCATCGACGGCCTGACCACCATCCGCGGTGAGATCGAGGCAGGGACGTTCGACTGGCGCGTCGACCTGGAAGACGTGCACATGAACATCGAGGCACGCCTCACTGATCGCATCGGCGTGACCGGCAAAAAACTGCACACCGGCCGTAGCCGTAACGACCAGGTCGCCACCGATATCCGCCTGTGGCTGCGCGATGAGATCGACCTGATCCTGGGCGAAATCACCCGCCTGCAAAAAGGCTTGCTGGAGCAGGCCGAGCGTGAATCGGACACCATCATGCCCGGCTTCACCCACCTGCAGACCGCACAACCCGTGACCTTCGGCCACCACCTGCTGGCCTGGTTCGAAATGCTCAGCCGCGACTACGAACGCCTGGTCGATTGCCGCAAGCGCGCCAACCGCATGCCGCTGGGCAGCGCTGCACTGGCCGGCACCACCTACCCGATCGACCGTGGGTACACCGCACAGCTGCTGGGCTTTGACGCCGTGGGCGGCAATTCTTTGGACGGCGTGTCGGACCGTGACTTCGCCATTGAATTCTGCGCCGCCGCCAGCATCGCGATGATGCACCTGTCGCGCTTCTCCGAAGAGCTGGTGCTATGGACCAGCGCGCAATTCCAGTTCATCGACCTGCCGGACCGCTTCTGCACCGGCAGCTCGATCATGCCGCAAAAGAAAAACCCCGACGTGCCAGAGCTGGTGCGTGGCAAGAGCGGCCGTGTATTTGGCGCGCTGATGGGCCTGCTGACCCTGATGAAAGGCCAACCACTGGCCTACAACAAGGACAACCAGGAAGACAAGGAACCGCTCTTCGACGCCGCCGACACCCTGCGCGACTCGCTGCGCGCCTTTGCCGACATGATCCCGGCGATCAAGCCCAAGCACGCGATCATGCGTGAAGCGGCACTGCGCGGATTCTCCACCGCGACGGACCTGGCGGACTACCTGGTGCGCCGTGGCCTGCCGTTCCGTGACTGCCACGAAATCGTTGGCCACGCCGTGAAGTACGGGGTGGACACCGGCAAGGACCTTGCGGAAATGAGCCTGGAAGAACTGCGCCAGTTCAGCGACCAGATCGAGCAGGATGTGTTTGCCGTGCTGACCCTGGAAGGCTCGGTGAATGCCCGTAACCATGTGGGCGGCACTGCGCCAGCACAGGTCAAGGCAGCGGTCGTGCGCGGCAAAGAATTGCTCGCCAGCCGCTAAAACCGTGGCGAGGAGCTTGCTCCCGCTGGGCTGCGCAGCGGCCCCAAAATCTTGGGAGCGCTTCGCACTCCAGCGGGAGCAAGCTCCCTCGCCACAAAAGCGACTCTATTTCTTGGCCGCAATCATCGCCATGAACGCCGGCATCGCCGCCTGCCTGTCCGCCTCTACCTTCTGCGCATTGGGCATCTCATTCAGGCGCGCCAACAATGCCTTCGCCTTCGGCAACTGCTCCAGCAGGTCCAGCCCAAACAGCTTCTCGCCCACACCGCAGGCCAGGTTCAGGCTATACATGAAATACAGGTCCGCGAGGGTGAAGCTCTCACCTGCCACATAAGGCGCAAACTTACCGTGCCGGCCTAAAGTACCGATACCAAGCAGCAGCTCGGCCCTGGATTTTTCCTTGATCGCCTCCGGCACCTTCATGCCGAAAAAAGCCTCGGCGTAACACGCCCGCGCAGGCAGTTCGATGTACAGCTCGATCTCACGGCACAACGCCAACGCCTGAGCCCGCGCAAACGGATCGGCAGGCAGTAGCGCCGGGCCTTCCTGGCTCTGCTCGAGGTATTCGAGGATGACGCTGGTTTCGTTGATGAAACCCTGCTTCACACCCAGCACCGGCACTTTGCCGCGGGGGCTTACCGCCAAAGCTTCGGGGGTTTGACCGGCATAAAAAGGCACTTCTTCGAAGGGCAGTCCTTTCTCCAGCAACGCCAGCTTGACCATGTTGTAGTAGTTGCTGACCGAAAATCCGTAAAGCTTGAGCATCGCAAAGCCTCCAGGCCGGGTGTGGGGTTGGCTGCAAGAGTTATAGATCCTTGAGGGCACCCTGACCAGCAGCATCACCCACCTGAATGGGGGTAGACTGACGCCCTTTCCTTGAGGAGCCTGCCATGAGCGAGCCGACCGATATCGACAACGACGAAGAAGAATTCACCGAGACCACGCTGATCGAAGCCATCGAGAACCAGATCGAGAGCGATAACCCGCCAGCGGCCAAGGCTACGTTCAACAAACTGACCCTGGTGGGTTACGAGCGCGAAGATATCCTGAATCTGATGGCTCACGTGCTGGCGTTCGAGATCGACGCCATGCTCGAAGATGACCGCGCCTTCAATACCGAGTGGTATGAAACGGCACTGCGGGCACTGCCCGAGCTGCCGCCGGAAAAGGAATAACCCCGGCACGCAGCAACACGCTGGACAGTTCGGCAAAGTGCGTTCACCTTATGGCCTGCTAGCCTCTAATAAATTTTAGAAAGTCTGGAGTCCTTATGTCGTATACCCCTGAGTTGGTTGCCGAACTGGAAATCCTTGTACTCTTCCCCTTGGACAGCACCAAGGAAGGCTTGAAAGTCCATCAGACTGCCGCCCCTACTGCCATCGCCGCTGCCAAGCGCCTCCATGCCAAAGGGCTGATCGACCAACCGGACGGGGGCTACCTGACGAGCCTTGGCCGGGACGCTGCCGAGCAAGCCCAAACCCTGCTGACCATCCTCACCACTGCCAGCACCAAAGAAGCCGCCTGATACCTGATACTGCCCATGGAGTCCGCCGCCTGCGGATTCCGCGGGCACTGCTGCGTGGCATACAGAATTCTGACGCCAAAAAGCCATTTCCCTCTAAAACTCCTACGCTACTGTCTGTAAACTCCTGTATGGCCGCCCGCGTCGGGCCCTGCGAGCCAACGAGTTCGACATGACCCGCACCCATGAAATCCGCCCCGATCTGGACGAAGGCATCGACCGCAAGGTGCTGACCCAACTGCGCGCGCGTTTCATGACCCTCAATCAAGGCCGCATGTCCCGGGCCGTCGAGGGGCTGACGCCACGTCAGCAAAGCGTGCTGGCCTTGTTGCCGCTGTTTTTCCACGTCAATCACCCTCTCTTGCCGGGCTATGTCTCTAGCAGCACGCCGGCCGGGCTGTCGAATTTCGAACCGGACGCCCAGGCCCTGGCCGATGCCCAACGCCTGACCCGTTCGTTCTCCTATAAACCGCGCCACGGCAACCCGCCTACGCCGATCCACGGCTTGTTCCTGATGGGCAGCCTTGGCACCTTGGCCCAGGCCGATCAAAGCGATATGGACGTGTGGGTGTGCCACGCTCCCCACCTGAGCGAAACCGAGCTGGCCGAGCTGCGCAAAAAGTGCCAACTGCTGGAAACCTGGGCCTTGGGCATGGGCGCCGAAGCGCATTTCTTCCTGATCGACCCGACGCGCTTTGTGTTGGGTGATCGCGACACCCAACTGAGTTCCGACGACTGCGGTACCACCCAGCACTACCTGCTGTTGGATGAGTTTTATCGCACCGCGATCTGGCTGGCCGGGCGCACGCCCATCTGGTGGCTGGTGCCGGTCTACGAAGAAAGCCGCTACGCCGAATTTACTCACACCCTGGTGTCCAAGCGTTTTATCCGCGCCGATGAAACCCTCGACCTCGGGCATCTGGCTCATATTCCTCCGGGGGAGTTTATTGGCGCCGGGCTGTGGCAACTGTTCAAGGGCATCGAGTCGCCCTACAAGTCGGTGCTCAAGCTGCTGCTGACCGAGGTCTACGCCAGCGAACACCCGAACGTGCACTGCCTGAGCCTGCGCTTCAAACAGGCGGTGTTCAGCCATCAGGTAGACCTGGATGAGTTGGACCCGTACATCATGGTCTACCGCCGTATCGAGGAGTACCTCAAGGCCCGCAACGAGCTGGAGCGCCTGGAATTGGTGCGGCGTAGCCTGTACCTGAAGGTCAACCGCAAGCTCAGCGCCGGCCAGCGCACCGCCGGTTGGCAACGGCAGCTGCTGGAACGCCTGGCGCATGAGTGGGGCTGGGACACGCGCCAACTGGCCCTGCTGGACAGCCGCAGCCAATGGAAAGTGCGCCAGGTCGCCTCCGAGCGCCGTGCTCTGGTCAATGAGTTGAACTACAGCTACCGCTTCCTCACCCAGTTCACCCGCAGCGAACAGACCGCCAGCGCGGTCAATAAGCGCGATCTCAATGTACTGGGCCGCCGCTTGTACGCGGCGTTCGAGCGCAAGGCCGGCAAGGTCGAGTTCATCAACCCCGGCATCGCCCCGGACCTGGCCGAAGATACCTTGACTCTGGTGCAGTCGCCCAACCGCAAGGAGCCGGGCCAATACCATTGGGGCCTGTATAACGGCAACCTTACCGCTCTCGAATGGGAACACTTTGCACCGATCAAACGCAGCCGCGACCTGCTGGAAATGCTCACCTGGTGCCATCGCAACGGTGTGATCGACAGCAGCACCCGCCTGGCACTGCACCCCGGCACCAGCGACATGACCGAGTTCGAGCTGTTCAACCTGCTGGGCAGCCTGCAACAGACCATCACCCTGCCCCTGGCCAGTGTCGACGAGGTCAGCTTGCTGCGCCCGGCAGTGCCAGAAGAGGTGCTGCTGCTGATCAACGTTGGGGTTGACCCGCTCAAGCATCATCGCGACCTGAATATCCTGATGACCACGGAGCGCACCGACTCCCTGAGCTATGCCGGCGTGCGCGACAACCTGGTGCTGACCCTGGACCAAGTCACACTCAACAGCTGGAACGAGGTGATGGTCAGCCGCTATGACGGCCCGCACGCCCTGCTCGACTGCCTGCGCGACTACCTCAACCAACTGCCCTCGAACCATCTGCCACGCCTGCGAGTGCGTTGTTTTTGCCACAACCGGGCACAGTTCATTGCCCAGCGGGTGGAAGAGGTATTCGACACCGCGCAGCATCTGCTGCTCGGCCAGGGCAATCATCGCTACCTGCTCCAGGTGCAGCAGCATTATCACGTCATGGAACTGGTACCGGGCCAGGCCACCCATGTGTCACTGCCGACCCAGGACGCGCTGATCGCCTACCTCAGCGAGGAGCTGGTCAGCTATAGCCCGTGGCACCTGGACGCCATGGCCTTGGAAGACCACGACCTGGCGCTGCTGCTGCCCATGGGCCAAGCCGAGTGTGTGCAGGTGTTCTACCGCGTCAATGAAGGCTTCGCCGACGTCTATGTGCTCGACGAATTCAACGCGCTCTGGCAACAGCGCTTGCCGTTTCATGATGAGCAAAGCCTCTTGGCCCCACTGCAACGCTTTTTGCAATCGATCCTGTACCGTCGGGAAGCGCTATTGTCCCTGGACACCCAGCAACCTGCGGGCGAAGTACAGATCCTGTACTACCAACTGTTGCCATCGGGCAACGGCCGGGCGCGGGGCGTGGAGCCACGGCCGGCCCCGCAAGACCCGGCCAACAAGGCGTTTTATGACGTGCAGGCCATCATCGGTAAAGGCGCGCCAGGCCAGGTAGGGATCACCCTGTACTGCAATCAGCGGGAGTTTTCCGAACTGGAATTTGGCGACCAGCTGTTTGCAGTGGTCGCCCGGGAGATCGTCGGGCAACGTCGGGAAACCGAGCGTTACCGCGGCTATATCACTGACCTGGATCTGTCGGGACTGCTCGGTGATGTGCAAAGCCCAAGCAATCTGTACCTGCGCTATAAAGCCGAACTGGAACAGTCACTCAATGCGGCCTTGAATCAGGTTTAGAGCGGGAAGGCGCCGCCATCTTTGGGCTGGCCTTCGACGCTGAGCAATTCCAGCTTCAAGGTCTTGCCGCCTGGCGCCGGCCAGTCGATGTGCTGGCCCACTTGCAGGCCGAGCAATGCGCTGCCCACGGGTGCCATGATCGAAATCTTGCCTTCGTCGGCGTTCGCGTGCTTGGGGTAGACCAGCGTCAGGTGATAGTCCTTGCCGCTGCTTTGTTCACGGCAATGCACGCTGGAATTCATGGTCACGACACCCGCAGGCACTTCATCGTGACCAACCACGTCTTCGGCGCGGTCGAGTTCGGCTTGCAACGCTCGGGCGCCGGGAAACTCGTCGCCCAAGCGGTCGATCAGTTGCTCCAGACGCTGCACGTCAAGACGGGTAAGAATGATGGACGGTGCGGTGGTCATGATTCAGGCAGACTCCTTTTTTCTGCACAAAAAAGCAAAACCCCGCCAGGAAAAGGCGGGGTTCTCACGGACCTCGATGAATGGAGGTGTATCCGGACACTACCACAGCGACACAAATAAACAAGACGCCGTCAGGTGCTCGCCTTGCGCTGCTCGGCCTCGGCGCAGATCACCCGGCGCCGCGCATCGTCGGCAGAGCGCCATTCCCGGATGTCTTCCACATGGCGAAAGCAGCCAAGGCAGACTTTCCGCTCGTCCAGGCGACACAAACTGATACAAGGTGACGGCACCGCCGGGCTGACATTGCTGAACAGCGGCTTGGGCGGGCGTACGGCTACAGGCTCACTCACCATCAGATCTCGTCGAAATCCAGCTCGACGCCGGTGTATTCCTGAACCAGGCGCATGAGCATCTCACCCAGCAACTCTTCACTCTTGTCGCACTGCCATTTGCCGCTTTCTTCATCGTAGTCGAAGTGAACGCCACCGGAGCGCGCCGCCAGCCACAACTGACGCAGCGGCTCCTGGCGACTGAAGATCAATTGCTGGCCGCTCTCGAACTTGACCGTCAGCACACCGGCCGAGCTTTCCAGGTCCACGTCCAGGCCGCTGTCGTCGAAAATATCTTCCAGCTTCTCTTGGGTGGCATCCACCAGGTCGTGAAAACGGGCTTCGGTCAAACTCATTGTGGCAACCTCAAAAGTGTCTGGTTTTGCTCAAGCGCCGCACGATACGGGCGAGCTTCGCCGATTGCAAAGGATACTGATTTCATCACGGATGACGGTACGAAATATCCCCAGGCATCGTAGCCTGCTTCCCTACTGTCTCGGCAAACCCCCGCCGGACGGGTGGTGCGGCGCATAGGCAAGCTGGCGGGTGGTCGGTATACTCGGGCGCAATTAATGCATATTCAAGGATTTCGCCATGAAGCGCCTGATCTCTTCCCTTGCTGCGCTCGTCGCGGTCGCTTGCCTCGTTAGTGCCTGTGGCCAGAAAGGCCCGCTGTACCTGCCGGATGACAGCAAAGATCCAAACGAACAGGCGCAATCGTCGCAAAAGCCGTCAAAAGCCCATAAGCACGACACCTACTAAGTTAAGGGAAACTTATGGACGCTTTTAACTACCGGGACGGCGAGCTGTTCGCGGAAGGCGTGGCCTTGTCCGCGATTGCCCAGCGCTTCGGCACCCCGACCTATGTGTACTCGCGTGCGCATATCGAAGCTCAATACCGCTCGTTCACCGACGCCCTCGACGGCGTGCCGCACCTGGTGTGCTACGCAGTCAAGGCCAACTCCAACCTGGGTGTACTGAATGTCCTGGCGCGTCTTGGCGCTGGTTTTGACATCGTGTCCCGTGGCGAGCTGGAACGCGTACTGGCCGCCGGCGGCCAGGCTGACAAAATCGTCTTCTCCGGGGTCGGCAAGAGCCGCGAAGACATGCGCCGCGCCCTGGAAGTCGGCGTACATTGCTTCAACGTCGAATCCACCGACGAACTGGAGCGCCTGCAAGTCGTTGCCGCCGAAATGGGCGTTCGCGCGCCGATCTCCCTGCGCGTCAACCCGGATGTCGACGCCGGCACCCACCCGTACATTTCCACCGGTCTCAAAGAGAACAAGTTCGGCATTGCCATCGCCGACGCCGAGGACGTGTACATCCGCGCCGCTCAACTGCCAAACCTGGAAGTGCTGGGTGTCGACTGCCATATCGGCTCGCAACTGACCACTCTGCCACCGTTCCTGGATGCCCTCGACCGCCTGCTGGCCTTGATCGACCGCCTGGGCGAGTGCGGCATCTACCTGCACCACATCGACCTCGGTGGTGGCGTGGGTGTGCGCTATCGCGATGAAGAGCCGCCGCTGATTGCCGACTATATCCAGGCCGTGCGCGAACGCATCGAAGGCCGCGACCTGACGCTGATGTTCGAGCCGGGCCGCTACATCGTCGCCAACGCTGGCGTGTTGCTGACCCAGGTCGAGTACCTCAAGCACACCGAACACAAGGATTTCGCCATCGTCGATGCGGCGATGAACGACCTGATCCGCCCGGCGCTGTACCAGGCCTGGATGGATGTCACCGCCGTGACGCCGCGCACAAGCGAAGCCCGCGCCTATGACATCGTCGGGCCCATCTGCGAGACCGGCGACTTCCTGGCCAAGGATCGTGAGTTGGCGCTTGAGGAAGGTGATCTGCTGGCCGTGCATTCGGCCGGTGCCTACGGGTTTGTCATGAGTTCCAACTACAACACCCGCGGGCGTACCGCCGAGGTGCTGGTGGACGGTGATCAAGCATTTGAAGTGCGTCGCCGCGAGACGGTAGCCGAGTTGTATGCTGGCGAAAGCCTGCTGCCGGAGTAAGCCATGCTGCTGCGTTTTACCAAGATGCACGGGCTGGGTAATGATTTCATGGTCCTCGACCTGGTCAGCCAGCACGCGCACATCCTGCCCAAGCACGCCAAACAGTGGGGTGATCGCCACACCGGGATCGGTTTCGACCAGTTGCTGCTGGTCGAGGCACCGAGCAACCCGGAGGTGGATTTCCGTTACCGGATCTTCAACTCCGACGGTTCCGAAGTGGAACAGTGCGGCAACGGCGCGCGCTGCTTTGCGCGCTTTGTGCTCGACAAACGCCTGACTGCCAAACGCCAGATTCGCGTCGAAACCAAGGGCGGCGTGATCGAACTGGACATCCGCAATGATGGCCAGATCAGCGTCAACATGGGCGCCCCACGCCTGGTGCCGGCGGATATTCCGTTCCAGGCCACCGAGCAGGCCCTCAGTTACCCGCTGGATGTGGATGGCAAAACCGTGGAGGTCGCCGCCGTGTCCATGGGTAACCCCCATGCGGTGCTGCGGGTCATCGACATCAATAACGCCCCCGTGCATGAACTGGGGCCGAAGATCGAACATCACCCGCGCTTTCCGGCACGGGTCAATGTGGGCTTCCTGCAGGTGATCGACCGTAACCGTGCGCAATTGCGCGTATGGGAACGCGGCGCCGGCGAAACCCAGGCTTGCGGCACCGGTGCTTGCGCCGCTGCCGTGGCCGCGATCAGCCAGGGGTGGATGGATTCGCCACTGTTGATCGACCTGCCCGGCGGACGTTTGTCCATCGAATGGGCAGGCCCTGGCCACCCGGTGATGATGACCGGGCCAGCCACGCGTGTATACGAAGGACAGGTCCGTCTATGAGTGAGCCAAGCTAATGACCGATAAGCCTCAAGTACCCGCACACGCTACCCCGAGTGAAAGCCTGGAGGCCGCTGCTGTTGCGGCGTACCTTGAGGCTAATCCGGACTTCTTCGTCGAGCACGAAGAACTGCTGCCGGCCCTGCGCATCCCCCACCAGCGCGGCGATACCGTGTCGCTGGTGGAGCGGCAGATGAAGATCCTGCGCGAGCGCAACATTGAAATGCGCCACCGACTCTCTCATCTGATGGACGTGGCCCGCGACAACGACCGCTTGTTCGACAAGACGCGCCGCCTGATTCTGACCCTGATGGATGCCACCAGCCTGGAAGAAACGGTGATCGCCGTGGAAGACAGCCTGCGTGAGGATTTCCAGGTGCCCTTCGTCAGCCTGATCCTGTTCAGCGACAACCCGATGCCGGTGGGCCGCTGGGTCACAGGCGGCGAAGCGCAGACGGCCATCGGTGGCCTGCTGTCCGAAGGCAAGACCGTCAGCGGCACCTTGCGCGAGCATGAGCTGGACTTCCTGTTTGGCGCCGAACAGCGCAAGCAGATCGGCTCTACGGCCGTTATCGCCCTTAGCCATCAAGGCTTGCACGGGGTACTGGCCATCGCCAGCCGCGACCCGGCGCACTACAAAAGCTCGGTGGGCACGTTGTTCCTCACCTATATCGCCGAAGTGCTGGGCCGCGTCTTGCCACGCCACACCACCACCCTGCGCGCGGTGCGCTGATCATGGAGCGGCAACTGGACGCTTACTGCGCTCACCTGCGCAATGAGCGCCAGGTGTCGTCCCACACGCTGGAAGCCTATCGGCGGGACTTGAACAAGGTCCTGGCCTATTGCGAAAAGCAGCACGTCAGCAGTTGGAAGGCCCTGGATATCCAGGCCCTGCGCAGCCTGATCGCCCGGTTGCACCAACAGGGCCAATCCTCCCGCAGCCTGTCTCGCCTGCTGTCGGCGGTGCGCGGCCTCTATCACTACCTCAATCGCGAAGGGCTGTGCGACCACGACCCGGCCAATGGCCTGTCACCGCCCAAAGGCGAACGGCGCCTGCCCAAGACCTTGGACACAGACCGAGCCCTGCAATTGCTCGACGGTGCCGTCGAGGATGACTTCCTGGCCCATCGCGACCAGGCAATCCTCGAGCTGTTCTATTCCTCGGGCCTGCGCCTGTCGGAGTTGACGGGCCTGAACCTCGATCAGTTGGACCTCGCCGATGGCCTGGTGCAAGTGCTCGGCAAAGGCAGCAAGACGCGCGTACTGCCCGTGGGCAGGAAAGCCCGCGAAGCCTTGCAGCTATGGCTGCCGCTACGTCTCTTGACCAACCCGGCAGACGATGCCGTGTTTGTCAGCCAGCAAGGCCGGCGCCTGGGGCCGCGGGCGATTCAGCTGCGGGTCAAGGCTGCCGGCGAGCGCGAGCTGGGGCAGAATCTGCACCCGCACATGTTGCGTCATTCCTTTGCCAGCCACCTGCTCGAATCCTCCCAGGACCTGCGCGCCGTACAGGAGCTGCTCGGGCACTCGGATATCAAGACCACGCAAATCTACACCCACCTCGACTTCCAGCACCTGGCAACGGTGTACGACAGCGCCCATCCACGGGCCAAACGCATCAAGGGCGGCGACTCATGAGTATCAAGCTGATCACCTTCGACCTGGACGACACCCTCTGGGACAACGTACCCGTCATCATCAGCGCCGAAGCGTCGATGCGCGAATGGCTGGCGACCCACGCGTCCAAGGTCGGCGACCTGCCCCTTGAGCATTTTGCCAGCCTGCGCCAGCAGGTGCTGCAGCGTCATCCCGAACTCAAACACCGTATCAGCCTGCTGCGTCATCGCGTGTTGATGCATGCGTTCGAGGAGGCCGGTTACCCCCAGCCTGAGGCCACAGAGATGGCGGATGTCTGCTTCGAGGCATTCATCCACGCACGCCACCAACTCACCGTATTCCCGGAAGCCGAGCCGATGCTCAAGGCGCTGCGCCAGCACTTCCTGCTCGGCGTGATCACCAATGGCAATGCCGATGTGCAGCGTGTGGGCCTGGCGGACTACTTTCACTTTGCCCTGCGCGCTGAAGATATCGGCATCGCCAAGCCGGATGCACGGCTGTTTCAGGAAGCACTGCAACGTGGCGGTGTGGACGCCAGCGCGGCAGTGCATGTGGGCGATCATCCTGGGGATGACATCGCCGGCGCGCAGCAGGCGGGACTGCGGGCAGTGTGGTTCAACCCCACGGGCAAGGCCTGGGAGGGTGACAAGCGCCCGGATGCGCAGATTCGCAGCCTGACGGAGTTGCCGCCCTTGCTGAGTCGCTGGGGTTAACACTGCCCCCCAATGTGGGAGCTGGCTTGCCTGCGATAGCGGTGGGCCAATCAACACAGGGCTCGCAGATACACCGCTATCGCAGGCAAGCCGGCTCCCACAAGGTATTGCAGCGAACTGGTAAATGGCAGGCATGAAAAAGCCCGCAGCGACGGCGGGCTTTTTCTTACAAGCAGGAGGCAGACCTCAGATGGGTCGGCTGCCGTACTTGTTATCCGGCTTCTTCGGTGGATCAGCCACCACGTTGGCCTCGACTTCCTGCACTTTGCCGCCTTTAGCGAGGAACTCTTCCATCGCACGGGCCAGGGCATCGCGCTCTTTGTTCTTGGCTTCAACGCTCGGCAACTCGTCTACCGAAACAGCCGCCTTGGCTTTGCCTTTGGCTTTGGGAGCCGCGTCATCGCCAACACTGTCATCGACATCCTCAGCAACGTCTTCGGCCGCTACTTCAAGACCTTCTTCGGTGTCGTCTTCATCGCCTACTTCGAGGTCGTCTTGTTCCAGATCATCGTCGCTCATGTTCTACCTCATGACTTGCGAAAAGCAGATTAGTTATAGCCCAGCTTCACCCTCTGTCGAGGTCGCCGGAAAAAAATCAACATCCACCAGATAACCAGTGGCTTATGCCCCTTCACCGTGCAAGGTGGCGAGGACTTTACGAGCACCGCCATGATCACGGTGCTCGCCCAGATAAACACCTTGCCAGGTCCCTATCGCCAAGCGGCCGGCCTTGACCGGCAAACTCAACTGGCAGCCCAGCAGACTGGCCTTGAAGTGAGCCGGCAGATCATCCGGACCTTCGTCGTTATGTTCAAACCCTGCGCGACCCTGTGGCACCAGCAGGTTGAAAAAACGCTCGAAGTCACGGCGAACCGCCGGGTCGGCATTCTCGTTGACGGTCAACGAGGCCGAGGTGTGCTGCAGCCACAGATGCAACAGGCCCACACGGCACGCCTTCAACTCAGGCAAGCCGGCAAGCAACTCGTCCGTTACCAAGTGAAAGCCCCGGGGCTTGGCCCGCAGGGTAATCAGGGTCTGTTGCCACATACAGTTCTCCGCCCATCGGCGCGCATTCTAGCGCGCTCTGGGAAAAAACAAAGTGCCGAATACGCCTTCATGCCTGTAAGACATTTGCACTCTGAAAAGTGCCGTGTGGATCCCATCACAAAGTTGATAAAAAACCCATACACCTTTAGCCAAAGACAAACACCAGACAAAAAAATGCCCGGCAAGCCGGGCATGTTTTTTTCGCGTAGTTACAAGTTGTAGCCGCGCTCGTTGTGTTGCGCCAGGTCGAGGCCAACCGCCTCTTCTTCTTCGGTGACACGCAGGCCCATGACCATGTCGAGCACCTTGAGGATGACGTAGGTCACGATCGCCGTGTAGATCACGGTGAAGCCCACGCCTTTGCACTGGATCCAGACTTGGGCTGCGATGTCGGTCACGGTGCCGAAGCCGCCCAGCGCCGGGGCAGCGAACACACCGGTAAGGATCGCACCGACGATGCCGCCGATACCGTGCACGCCGAAAGCGTCCAGGGAGTCGTCATAACCCAGCTTGCGCTTGAGGCTGGTAGCACAGAAGAAGCACACCACACCGGCGACCAGGCCAATCACCAGGGCGCCCATCGGGCCCACGGTGCCCGCCGCAGGCGTCACGGCGACGAGGCCGGCGACCACGCCCGAGGCGATACCCAGTGCGCTGGGCTTGCCGTGGGTGATCCACTCGGCAAACATCCAGCCCAGGGCCGCAGCTGCGGTGGCGATCTGAGTCACCAGCATCGCCATGCCCGCTGTACCGTTGGCCGCCGCGGCGGAACCGGCGTTGAAGCCAAACCAGCCGATCCACAGCATGGCCGCGCCCACCAGGGTATAGCCCAGGTTATGCGGTGCCATCGGGGTGGTCGGGAAGCCTTTGCGCTTGCCGAGCACGATGCACGCCACCAGGCCAGCCACACCCGCGTTGATGTGCACAACGGTGCCGCCAGCGAAGTCCAGCACGCCCCAGTCCCACATCAGGCCGCCGTTGCCGCTCCAGACCATGTGCGCAATCGGCGCGTAGACCAGGGTGAACCAGATAGCCATGAAGATCAGCATTGCGGAGAACTTCATACGCTCAGCGAAAGCACCGACGATCAGCGCCGGGGTAATGATGGCAAAGGTCATCTGGAAGGTGATGAACACGGCTTCCGGAAACAGCGCCGCCGGCCCGGTGATGCTGGCCGGGGTGACCCCCGCCAGGAACGCCTTGCCCATGCCGCCGAAGAAGGAATTGAAGTTGACCACACCTTGTTCCATACCGGTGGTATCGAACGCGATGCTGTAGCCGTAGACGACCCACAGGATGCTGATCAGGCCAGTGATGGCGAAACACTGCATCATCACCGACAGAATATTCTTGGAGCGGACCATGCCGCCGTAGAACAGCGCCAGGCCAGGGATGGTCATGAACAGCACCAGCGCGGTGGCGGTAAGCATCCAGGCGGTGTCGCCGGAATTGAGGACTGGAGCAGCCACTTCATCTGCCGCCATGGCCAGGCTTGGCATTACGATGGACAGCAGGGCTCCGAGCCCTGCGAATTTACGCAGAGTCATATTGTTTTCTCCTGGGGCGTTGGGGTTTGGCGGCTTAGATTGCGTCGGTATCGGTTTCGCCGGTACGGATGCGAATAGCCTGTTCCAGATTGACCACGAAGATCTTGCCGTCACCGATCTTGCCGGTGTTGGCCGCCTTGGTTATCGCCTCGATAACCCGGTCAAGATCCTTGTCGTCAATGGCGACATCGATCTTCACCTTCGGCAGGAAATCGACCACGTATTCTGCGCCGCGATACAGCTCGGTATGACCCTTCTGCCGACCGAAGCCCTTGACCTCAGTAACGGTAATGCCCTGCACGCCGATCTCGGACAGTGACTCGCGAACATCGTCCAACTTGAACGGCTTGATGATGGCAGTGACTAGCTTCATGAAAACTCTCTCCCGAATTTGGTGGACTTGCCCCAGGAAAACAAACCCGTCTCAAGTCTAAGCGCAGTGCCTGGCTTTGTAACGCATCGTCGCCTCGGCATTTGCCGTCGCGACGCCAGCGAACCACTGGTGACGAGCCCTGTACCCCCGGATCCGTCGGCGCACTGCATTCGTCACAGCGACTGCATCAGTGCATGGGTCATGATCGTCTAAGCAGAAACCTTGCCAGCTCCGTAAAAACCACCGAAATCAATCCTTTACCCGCTTGTGCCCACCTACGGGGCGCCTGCGCGGCCGCAATGCGCATCAAAACAGTGCGAGGCCGCCCGCCCCAATGCGCGAAAACCGTGCGCAACGGGGCCTGAAAATGACTATAGACGCTGCGTGATACACTGCCGGCCAACTGTTTTCCGGAATATGTCCAATGCTCGCGCCCAAAGACTTCCTAGACGCCCTGAGCGGCCACGCCTCTCGCCTGTTCAGCGGCGACACGCCGCTGCCCCGCAATGAAATCGAAAGCCAGTTCAAGGCTTTGCTACAGAGTGGTTTCAGCAAGCTCGACCTGGTCAGCCGGGAAGAGTTTGACAGCCAGATGGTGGTGCTGGCCCGCACACGTGCACGGCTGGAGAGCCTGGAGGCGAAGGTGGCTGAACTTGAAGCACGGTTGACGCCACCTTCTGCTGAGTGAACGCAATTGTTGTGGGAGCTGGCTTGCCTGCGATCGCGGTTTATCAGCGGATGATTCTTTGCTGACACACCGCGATCGCAGGCAAGCCAGCTCCCACATTTGTTTTGCGTCGCCGCCCGGATACGTTCTGTAAAACCTCCCCGCCCCGCTCCATCCCACCTCGTCTACCCTTGGAAAAAACCGCAGGAAGCGGCCCTCCCATTCAAGGAACGAGCATGTCCCTCGCCATCGTCCACAGCCGCGCCCAGGTCGGTGTGGAAGCCCCAGCCGTCACTGTCGAAGTGCATATGGCCAATGGCCTGCCGTCTCTCACCTTAGTGGGTTTGCCCGAAACCGCAGTAAAGGAAAGCAAGGACCGCGTGCGCAGTGCCATCCTCAACTCGGCGCTGCAATATCCGGCCCGCCGCATCACGCTCAATCTCGCGCCCGCCGACCTGCCCAAGGACGGCGGGCGTTTTGATCTCGCGATTGCCCTGGGCATCCTGGCAGCCAGTGTGCAAGTGCCGGCGCTGATGCTCGATGACGTGGAATGCCTTGGGGAATTGGCGTTGTCCGGCGAGGTGCGCGCGGTGAAAGGGGTACTGCCTGCCGCGCTGGCAGCGCGCAAGGCCGGGCGCACCGTGATAGTGCCGCGCGCCAATGCCGAGGAGGCGTGCCTGGCGTCGGGGTTGAAGGTGATTGCGGTGGATCACTTGCTGCAAGTGGTGGCGCACCTGAATGGGCATGTGCCGATTGAGCCCTACAGGTCCGACGGTTTGCTGTACTTGAACAAGCCTTACCCAGACCTGAGTGAAGTGCAGGGCCAACTCGCGGCCAAGCGAGCATTGCTGATCGCGGCGGCAGGCGCGCATAACCTATTGTTCAGCGGGCCACCGGGCACCGGCAAGACTTTATTGGCCAGCCGGCTACCGGGCTTGCTGCCGCCGTTGAGCGAGCAGGAAGCGCTGGAAGTGGCCGCAATCCAGTCCGTGGTCAGCCTGGCACCGCTGAGCCATTGGCCAAACCGCCCGTTTCGCCAGCCGCACCACTCGGCATCCGGGCCGGCGCTGGTGGGTGGCGGCTCGAAGCCACAACCGGGGGAAATCACCCTGGCCCATCACGGGGTTTTGTTCTTGGATGAGCTGCCAGAGTTCGATCGCAAGGTACTGGAGGTGCTGCGCGAGCCATTGGAATCGGGACATATCGTGATATCCCGCGCCCGTGACCGAGTGCGCTTCCCGGCGCGCTTTCAACTGGTCGCGGCGATGAATCCCTGCCCCTGCGGCTACATGGGCGAACCCAGCGGGCGTTGCCGGTGTACGCCGGAGCAGATCCAGCGTTATCGCAACAAGCTATCCGGCCCTTTGCTGGACCGGATTGATTTGCACCTGACCGTCGCGCGGGAGGCCACTGCGCTGAGCCCCACTCAACCGGCGGGCGATACAACGGCCGATGCCTCGGTGCGGGTAGCCGAAGCACGCGAGCGTCAACAGCAACGCCAGGGGTGTGCCAATGCTTTTCTCGACCTGCCGGGGCTGCGCCAGCACTGCAAGCTGCCAAAGGTCGACGAGGGCTGGCTGGAGACCGCCTGCGAGCGACTGACACTGTCACTGCGGGCGGCCCATCGGCTGCTGAAGGTGGCGCGCACCCTGGCGGACCTGGACCAGATGGACGCCATCACCCGTGATCATCTGAAGGAGGCCTTGCAATACCGCCCAGCATCTCTCAGTTGAGCCTCCCACAATTTGATTGGCGGTGCCTCAACGAAACCGATCCACCTCATGACGCAAGCCTGCCGCCAAGGTCTCCAGCTCCTTGGCGGTAACCGCCAGGTTGGACACCACTTCACGCTGCTCGCTGTTGGCCAGCGCAATGCTCTGCAGGTTGCTGCTGAGCAAAGTCGCGGTGCTGCTCTGTTCCTGGGTGGCGGTGGTGATCGCAGCAAATTGCTGGCCGGCCGAGCGGCTTTGCTCGTCGATACGCGCCAGGGCCGAGGCCACGTCGGCGTTGCGCGACAAGCCTTCCTGCATCAGCGCATTGCCGTGTTCCATGGTGCTGATGGCGTTGCCGGTTTCCTGCTGGATGCTCTGGATCATGCCGGAGATTTCATCGGTGGCCTGGCGGGTACGCGAAGCCAAATTGCGCACTTCGTCGGCGACCACGGCAAAACCACGGCCTTGCTCACCGGCACGTGCGGCTTCGATGGCGGCGTTGAGCGCCAGCAGGTTGGTCTGTTCGGCGATGGCGGTAATCACGCCGACGATCCCGCCGATTTCCTGGGAACGCTGGCCCAGGGTGTTGATCACGGCAGCGGTGCTGTTCAGCGCAGTGGCGATATGTTCCAGGGACGATGACGCTTCTTGCATCGAGGTGCGGCCGATACGGGTTTGCTGGGCATTCTCTTGGGCCAGGCGCTCGGTGTTGCCCATGTTGTCGGCAATGTTCAGCGAGGTAGCACTGAACTCTTCCACCGCACCGGCCATGCTGGTGATCTCGCCGGACTGCTGCTCCATGCCTTCGTAGGCACCACCGGATAGGCCCGACAACGCCTGTGCGCGGCTGTTGACCTGTTCGGCCGCGGTACGGATATGCGACACCATGGTCGACAGCGCCTCACCCATCTGGTTGAAACTACGCGCCAGCTGGCCGATTTCATCATGGCTGGACACATTGAGCCGCGCACTCAAATCGCCCGCGCCCAGGGCCTGGGCCTGGCGCACCAGCTCGCTCAATGGCGCCAGCTTGCTGCGCAACAGCCACACCGTGGCGCCCACTGCCAGCAACATCGCCAGCACACTGCCGATCACCAGGCGGATGCCGACTTCCCACGTCACTGCGCGAATCTCAGCCTTGGGCATGCTCGCTACCACCGCCCAAGGGCCTCCTTCGAATGGCACCGAGACGCTATAGAAATCTTCGTTCTTGTCGCTCCAGAAACGGCCACCTCCCGGCTTTTTCGCCAGGTCGAGCATCACGGCAATCGCCTGATCCGGCGCTTGCACGCCAGCCGGCGGCACCAGCCAGTGCTTTTGCTCATCCAGCAGCGCGAGGGAGCCGGTCTGGCCGATACGGAAGCGCTTGAGGTTTTCAAACTGGGCGTTCTGGGCATCGGTGTAATCGAAACCGATGAACAGCACGGCGATGACCTGCCCACTGCTGTCACGTACGGGGCTGTATTGGGTCATGTAGGAGCGGTCGAACAACACGGCACGGCCGATGTAGGTCTGGCCGCTCACAACGCGCTGGTAGGCCGCGCCCTGACGGTCGAGCACGGTGCCAATGGCGCGATTGCCGTCCTGCTTGGTCAGGGAGGTGCTGACGCGGATAAAGTCGTCGCCGCTGCGCACGAACACCGTGGCCACGCCACCGGACATCTGCTTGAACTCATCCACCTCTTCGAAGTTGTTGTTCAGCACCTCATTGCCCAGGTAGAGGCTCGGCGTCTGCACGCCGGCCACGGCCACGGGCTGGTCCGCACGCACACTCAAGCCGGCGCCGAAGCGCTTTTCAAACAGCCCGCTCAAACGCTGGGTGCTTTCACGCAAGGTGCTGTGGAAGGTGTTGAGTTGGTCGGCGAGCAAACGTGCCTCGCTGGCCAAGTGTTCCTCGCGGGTGGCGAGGTTGGCGGAGTCGAGGGTACGCAAGGCAAAGACCGTACTGCCGCTGATCACGACAGCCAGAATCACGGCGAGTGCAAGGCCTAACTGGGAGGCAATCCGGGCACGAGGTTGAGACATGACAGCTCCTGGCCGAGGCCAGGATCATCCTGATCTCATAGCGCTGCTCGGCAAATTATCTAGTGGGAAACGGTAGTGCACGAGGGTTCCAACACCTTTCTTCGGCGGCATTTGGCAATACTTGAGCGAATCACAGGGGTATCCCGCAAACGATTGCACAAAAGGTCCGGCCCTACTCAATCGAGGCGTTCAACCTGAGGCAATTCCATTGCCTTGACTTCACCTTGAAGAAATTCCGCCAACCGTCGCAAACGTTCGCCACCCGGACGGGTTTTCGGCCACACCAGGTAGTAGCTTTCCCCACTGGCGACCGCCGTAGGCCACGGCAGGCTCAAGCGTCCCTGCGCCACGTCTTCAGCCACCATCAGCAAATCACCCATGGAGACGCCATAGCCTCGGGCGGCGGCTATCATGCCCAGTTCAAGCGTGTCGAACACCTGCCCACCCTTGAGTGAAACGTGAGACGACAACCCCATGCGCTGCAGCCAGTAACGCCAGTCGCGGCGGTCAGGCGTCGGGTGCAGCAGTTCGGCTGTTGCCAGCCGCGTCACGTCCCAGGGACCGTCGTCCAACAGATTCGGCGCTCCCACCGGGATAAGCATTTCCGCAAACAGATAACTGGCCTCCCAGTCCGCCGGAAAGTGCCCGTTGCTGAGCAACACCGCACAGTCGAACGGCTCTTGGTTAAAGTCCACTTCATCGATGCTCATCCACGCACTGGTGAGCTGTACCTCATTGCCCGGCTGCAATGCGCGGAAGCGACTCAACCGCGCCAGCAGCCAGCGCATGGTCAAGGTGGACGGCGCCTTCATACGCAGGATGTCATCTTCGGCATTCAAGGTATGGCAAGCACGCTCCAGGGCAGCGAAGCCTTCCCGTACGCCAGGCAGCAACAACCGCGCCGCTTCCGTGAGCTGCAATGTGCGACCGCTGCGCTGGAACAATCGGCAGGCGAAATAATCTTCGAGCGTACGGATATGCCGGCTGATCGCACTTTGGGTAATCGATAACTCCTCAGCCGCGCGGGTAAACGAGTGGTGGCGGGAGGCGGCTTCAAATGCCCGCAAGGCATAAAGAGGAGGAAGACGACGAGACATGCTGAAAGCTCCGACTGCGCAATCTGGAAACCCTACCAGAATCGCTCATGTATGAGTTTTAATCATGCCAACGATCGCTTTTATCCTTTTGTGCAATGCGCTGAATGCGCCGAGAATCAACCCTCCCCCACCTTCCCGACCATTCGAGTGTGATGATCATGCAACATCCGGCACGTACCGAACTCTGGGCCATTCTGCGGCTATCGGGGCCGTTGATTGCCTCACAGTTGGCGCACATGCTGATGGTGCTGACCGACACCCTGATGATGGCGCGCCTGAGCCCCGAGGCCTTGGCGGGCGGCGGCCTGGGCGCGGCGAGCTATTCGTTCGTGGCGATTTTCTGCATCGGCGTGATCGCAGCCGTGGGCACCCTGGTCGCCATTCGCCATGGCGCGGGCGATATCGACGGCGCCACTCGCCTGACCCAGGCCGGGCTGTGGCTGGCGTGGTTGATGGCCCTGGCGGCGGCGTTGCTGTTATGGAACTTGAAGCCGGTGCTGCTGATGTTCGGCCAGACCGAAACCAACGTGCATGCGGCCGGGCAATTTCTGACGATCCTGCCCTTTGCCCTGCCCGGCTACCTGAGCTTCATGGCCCTGCGCGGCTTTACCAGCGCCATCGGCAAGGCCACTCCGGTGATGGTGATCAGCCTGTGCGGCACCGTGGTCAACTACCTGCTCAACCATGCCTTGATCGAAGGCATGTTCGGCCTGCCGAAACTGGGCCTGATGGGCATCGGCCTGGTGACTGCCATCGTCGCCAACGGCATGGCGCTGGCATTGATGTGGTACATCCGCAGCAACCGGGCCTACGCCGCTTACCCGCTGGGCACCGGCCTGCTGCGCCTGAATACCCATTACCTGCGCGAGCTGTGGCGCCTGGGCCTGCCGATTGGCGGCACCTATGCGGTAGAGGTCGGATTGTTTGCCTTTGCGGCGTTGTGCATGGGCACCATGGGCAGCACGCAGTTGGCGGCGCACCAGATCGCCCTGCAGATTGTCTCGGTGGCCTTCATGGTGCCGGCGGGGATGTCATACGCGGTGACCATGCGCATCGGCCAGCATTACGGCGCCGGGCAGTTGCTGCAGGCACGCCTCGCCGGACGAGTGGGCATAGGATTCGGGGCCATGGTGATGTTGGGGTTTGCGGCGGTACTGTGGCTGTTTTCCGACCCGCTGATCGGACTGTTCCTCGACCATGACGACCCGGCGTTCCATGACGTCATCGTCCTGGCGGTGAGCCTGCTGGCCGTCGCCGCCTGGTTCGAATTGTTCGATGGCGTGCAGACCATCGCCATGGGTTGTATCCGTGGCCTGAAGGACGCCAAGACCACCTTCCTGGTGGGCCTGGGTTGCTATTGGCTGATTGGCGCACCGTCGGCCTGGTTGATGGCGTTCACCCTGGGCTGGGGGCCCACCGGCGTCTGGTGGGGCCTGGCACTGGGGCTGGCGTGTGCGGCGGTGAGCCTGACCTGGGCATTTGAGGCGAAGATGAAGCGGATGATTCGGCAGGAGCCAGATGCTCCTGTTGGTTTCCAAGCGGCACTGCCTGACTAGCGAGTGCACGCGGCACATGTGGGAGCTGGCTTGCCTGCGATAGCGGTGTGTCAGGCTAATCATTATTAGCTGAACGACCGCTATCGCAGGCAAGCCAGCTCCCACATTTGAACCACTTTGAAGGCTTAACCCAACAGCGCCTGCTGGCTTTGCCCGAACATCAGGTATTCCACCAGCTCGGGCAGCGGCAACGGCTTGCTGATCAGGTAACCCTGGACCTGGTCGCACCCAAACAAGCGCAAAAGTTCAAGTTGCTCAGGGGTTTCCACGCCTTCGGCGACCACTTCCAGGTTGAGGTTGTGGGCCAGGTTGATCATGGCGTGCACCAGCTTGCGGTTTTCTTCGCGCTCTTCCATGCCGCCGACAAAGCTCTTGTCGATCTTCAACAAGGCAATCGGCAGGCTGTTGAGGTGCACAAACGACGAAAAACCGGTGCCGAAGTCATCCAGGGAAAACCGCACACCCAGCCGGCCAAGGGCGTCCATGGTCTGCTTGACCAGGTCGCTGCGGCGCATCACGGCGGTTTCGGTCAATTCGAACTCCAGCCATTGCGCTTCCACGCCGCGCTCGGCAATCAGGCGGCTGAGGGTAGACAGCAACTGACTGTCCTGGAACTGGCGAAACGACAGGTTGACCGCCATGTGCAGCGGCGGCAGGCCGCGTTCACGCAGGTCTTGCATGTCGCGCAGGGCTCGGGAGATCACCCAGTAACCCAATGGCACGATCAGGCCACTCTGTTCGGCCAGCGGCACGAATTCGCTAGGCGGCAACAAGCCGCGCTCGCCGTGACGCCAGCGCACCAAGGCTTCGAGGCCAACGATATGACCGTCGTCCAGGTCCAGGCGCGGCTGGTAATGCAGCTCCAACTCATCGCGACGCAAAGCCCGGCGCAGTTCACTTTCCAGGTCGGCCAGGCTGCGGGCGTTGCGGTTGATGCGCTCATTGAAGATATGGAAGGTGCAGCCCTGGGTACTTTTGGCCTGCTGCATGGCGATATGGGCGTGCCACATCAACGGGTCGGCGCCAGCGCGGGCTCGAGCATGGGCCATACCCAGGCTGCAACCGATCAACAGGCTTTCACCATCCACCCAGTAGGGCTCGGCCATCACTTCGGTGATGCGCTCAGCCATCCACTCGGCGCGCTGGGGCGCCCGGCGGGTATCGATCAACAAGGCAAACTCATCGCTGCCCAGGCGCGCCAGTTGGTCCCCGGCTTCGAGCTGGCTCTTGAGCCGCGACACCACTTGCAGGATCAAACGGTCGCCCGCCTGATGGCCGAGGGCATCGTTGGCATGACGAAAATTGTCCAGGTCCAGATGGCCGAGGGCCAGGCCACGGCCTTCGTTTTCTGCCAGCCGGGCGGCCAGCAAGGTCTGGAAGCCCTGACGGTTGGCAATACCGGTGAGCGGGTCTTGCTCGGCCAGGCGCTGCAAGGTGTTTTCCAGCACGCCGCGCTCGCGCACATGGCGCAGGCAGCGGCGCAATGTGTCGGCGGCCAATGCATCCAACACCAACCAATCGCTGACACCCAGCGGCGACACCAGTGGCTCCTGCTCCAGCAGCAATACACACGGCAGGCTGCACCGGCCGGGGCCGGGCTGCAGGCTGGGCGTGGTCAATAACACAGCACCCTGGTCGTCATCGAACAGGCGGCTTACCGAGTCCCAGTTGGGCGCACTGATCAGCACAGCCCCTTCGCCCATCGGCGCCAGGCACTCGCGCAACAACGCTGCCCACTCGGGCTCATCGGCCAGCAGCAGCAAACGCAAGGGTTCGACAGGCGTAGACACGCTAACTCCCTAGACTCTGCAAAATTTCATTAGCGGTGCCATTATGACGTGCGGCCTGACAATGACAAAGGATGACAAATGATAGGTGTTATCAAAAACGCAGACTGTAAATATTAGTCTCGAATAATCCTTAACATCCTGCGGCAAAGTAGCAAAACCGGCAAATTTAGATCGAGTGGTACGTCACACCGTCGTTCTATGGCAGCAGAATCTTTCCAGCCTGTTAAAATGCCCGCCCTTTTGAACAACGACCCCTGAAATTCCGTATGTCCCGACTCAATCCCCGGCAGCAAGAAGCCGTGAACTACGTCGGCGGCCCTCTATTGGTGCTCGCCGGTGCAGGCTCCGGCAAGACCAGCGTGATCACGCGCAAGATCGCGCACTTGATCCAGAACTGCGGCATCCGCGCCCAGTACATCGTCGCCATGACCTTCACCAACAAGGCGGCGCGGGAAATGAAAGAGCGGGTCGGCACCCTGCTCAAGGGCGGCGAAGGCCGTGGCCTCACCGTGTGCACCTTCCACAACCTGGGCCTGAACATCATCCGCAAGGAGCATGTGCGACTGGGCTACAAGCCGGGCTTCTCGATCTTTGACGAGACCGACGTCAAGGCCCTGATGACCGACATCATGCAGAAGGAATACGCGGGCGACGACGGCGTCGACGAAATCAAGAACATGATCGGCTCGTGGAAAAACGACCTGATCCTGCCCGCCGAAGCCCTGGAAGCTGCACGCAACCCCAAGGAGCAGACCGCTGCCATCGTCTACACCCACTACCAGCGCACGCTCAAGGCGTTCAACGCGGTGGACTTCGACGACCTGATCCTGCTGCCGGTCAAGCTGTTCCAGGAGCACAAGGACATCCTTGAGAAGTGGCAAAACAAGGTGCGCTACCTGCTGGTGGACGAATATCAGGACACCAACGCCAGCCAATACCTGCTGGTGAAATTACTGATCGGCACGCGCAACCAGTTCACCGTGGTGGGCGACGACGACCAGTCGATCTACGCCTGGCGCGGCGCCCGCCCGGAAAACCTGATGCTGCTCAAGGAAGACTACCCCTCCTTGAAAGTGGTGATGCTGGAGCAGAACTACCGCTCCACCAGCCGCATCCTGCGTTGCGCCAACGTGCTGATCTCCAACAACCCCCACGAGTTTGAAAAACAACTGTGGAGCGAGATGGGCCATGGCGACGAGATCCGTGTGATCCGCTGCCGCAACGAAGACGCCGAAGCCGAGCGCGTCGCCGTGGAAATCCTCAGCCTGCACTTGCGCACCGACCGGCCCTACAGCGACTTTGCGATCCTGTATCGCGGCAACTACCAGGCCAAGCTGATCGAGCTGAAACTGCAGCATCATCAGGTGCCGTATCGCCTGTCGGGCGGCAACAGCTTTTTCGGACGCCAGGAAGTCAAAGACCTGATGGCCTACTTCCGGCTGATCGTGAACCCGGACGACGACAACGCCTTCCTGCGCGTAATCAACGTGCCGCGCCGGGAAATCGGCTCCACCACCCTGGAAAAGCTCGGCAACTACGCCACAGAACGCAAGATCTCGATGTACGCCGCCACCGACGAAATCGGCCTGGGCGAACACCTGGATACGCGCTTCACTGATCGCCTGTCACGCTTCAAGCGCTTCATGGACAAAGTCCGCGAACAGTGCGCCGGCGAGGACCCGATCAGCGCCCTGCGCAGCATGGTCATGGACATCGACTATGAAAACTGGCTGCGCACCAACAGCTCCAGCGACAAGGCCGCGGATTACCGCATGGGCAACGTCTGGTTCCTGATTGAAGCGCTGAAGAACACTCTGGAAAAAGACGAAGACGGCGAGATGACCGTCGAGGACGCCATCGGCAAGCTGGTGTTGCGCGACATGCTCGAGCGCCAGCAAGAAGAGGAAGACGGTGCCGAAGGCGTGCAGATGATGACCTTGCATGCGTCCAAGGGCCTGGAATTTCCCTACGTGTTCATCATGGGCATGGAAGAGGAAATCCTCCCGCACCGCTCCAGCATCGAAGCCGACACCATCGAGGAAGAACGCCGCCTGGCCTACGTGGGCATTACCCGCGCACGTCAGACCCTGGCCTTCACCTTTGCAGCCAAGCGCAAGCAATACGGTGAAATCATAGATTGTGCCCCCAGCCGGTTCCTGGATGAACTGCCGCCGGACGACCTGGCCTGGGAAGGCAATGACGACACGCCCACCGAGGTGAAGGCGGTTCGCGGCAACACCGCCTTGGCGGACATACGCGCGATGTTAAAGCGCTAGAATCGACTACTTTTTAATCTACTTTCGGCGCACAACGCGCCATTAGAGGAAGCTTTCCGTGGAAGCACTGCACAAGAAAATTCGCGAAGAAGGCATCGTGCTTTCCGATCAGGTCCTCAAGGTTGACGCCTTTCTGAACCACCAGATCGACCCGGCACTGATGAAACTGATCGGCGACGAGTTCGCCGCACTGTTCAAGGATTCGGGCATCACCAAGATCGTCACCATCGAAGCGTCGGGCATTGCCCCGGCGATCATGACCGGGCTGAACCTGGGTGTGCCGGTGATCTTCGCCCGCAAGCAGCAGTCGTTGACCCTCACGGAAAACCTGCTGTCGGCCACGGTGTATTCCTTCACCAAGAAAACCGAAAGCACCGTGGCGATCTCCCCGCGCCACCTGACCAGCAGCGACCGCGTGCTGGTGATCGATGACTTTTTGGCCAACGGCAAGGCGTCCCAGGCGCTGATCTCGATCATCAAGCAGGCCGGCGCGACCGTAGCCGGCTTGGGCATTGTGATCGAGAAGTCGTTCCAGGGTGGGCGTGCAGAACTGGATGCACAGGGTTATCGGGTTGAGTCGCTGGCGCGGGTGAAATCGCTGGCCGGTGGTGTCGTGACCTTTATCGAGTAATCACTGTGTGGGAGCTGGCTTGCCTGCGATAGCGATGTGTCAGTCGACAGAGATGTCGACTGACAGGCCCTCATCGCAGGCAAGCCAGCTCCCACATTAGCTTTTGCGTTGCGCTGTCAGTGGGCGGTGGCCTGCAGTCCGGCCAGCAGCAAGCGTTGATACAGGTCTTCCTTGATGCCCTCCGGCTTATCCAAGCGCATCCGCTGCAAATGCTCGGGAAACGCCTCCGGCTCCGGCGCGTCGAGTGCCGCCTTGCCCAACTCCAGAATTTCCGTGAGCTTGAATTTGCTCTTGAGCCAGTTCAGCGCCCGCAACAAGTCCCGCTCCCCATCCGTGAAGTCACTGCCCAGGGGGTATTCGGGAAACAAGCGACGGTGCCTGGCCTGAATCGCCTGGAGCCGCTGCGGCGTGTTGTCGGCAAAACGCGGATCCAACTGGAAATCCTTGGGCAGTTTGCCGGCCTTTTGCGCCTGCTCAATCAAGTCGTGCTGGAACCTTGAGTCAGTGATGTTCAGCAACGCTTCGATCACCTTGGCATCCGTCTGACCGCGCAAGTCGGCAATACCGTATTCGGTAATGACGATATCCCGCAGGTGCCGGGGAATGGTGCAGTGGCCGTACTCCCAGACGATATTGGAACTGACCTCACCCGCCGACTCACGCCAGCTGCGCAAAATCAGGATTGAGCGTGCACCTTCCAGCGCATGCCCCTGGGCCACGAAATTGTATTGCCCGCCCACACCACTGAGCACCCGACCGTCTTCCAACTGATCAGCCACGCCAGCACCGAGCAAGGTGACCATGATGGCGCTGTTGATAAACCGAGCATCCAGGCGCTGCAGGCGCTTGAGTTCTTCCTGCCCGTACAGCTCGTTGATATAGCTGATGCGGGTCATGTTGAATGCCTGGCGCTTGGCGTGGGTCATTTCCTGCAGACGCTGGTAAAAACTGCGCGGCCCCAGGAAGAAACCGCCATGGATCGACACGCCATCAGGTTGCGCCGCGTCGTCCAGGGTGCCCGCGTTGGCCTGCATCTGGGTCGCCACATCCGGGTAGACCTTGCGCCGCACGATCCCGGCATCGGCCAATACCAGCAGGCCGTTGACGAACATCTCGCTGCAACCGTAAAGGCCACGGGCAAACGGCTCAACGCCACCTTCGCGGCTGATCAACGGTGCCCACTGGTACACATCCAAGTCGGTGAGCAACAGGCGATAGGCTTCGTTGTCGGCCTGGCGCGCCAGCAAGGCAGCCGTCAGTGCATCGCCCATGGAGCCGATGCCAATCTGCAACGTACCGCCATCACGCACCAGGGTGCTGGCATGCAGGCCGATAAAATGATCCTGAAAGCCCACCGGCATATTCGGGGTGGAGAACAACGTGGTGCTGTCTTTTTCATCCAGCAGGTAGTCGAACTCATCCATGCCCAACTCGGCATCGCCAGGCATGTAGGGCAAATCGCTATGGACCTGGCCGACGACCAGGATGGTCTCCCCGGCCGCGCGGCGCTTGGCGATCATGGGCAGCAGGTCGAGAGTGATATCCGGGTTGCAGCTCAGGCTCAGGCGGTCGGGATGCTCGCTGCTACTGGCAACCAATTGCGCCACCAGGTTCAGGCCGGCGGCATTGATGTCGCGGGCCGCATGGCTGTAGTTGCTGCTGACGTAATCCTGTTGCGCCGCGGCGCTGTGGAGCAGGCTGCCGGGCTGCATGAAGAATTGCTGCACACGGATATTCCTCGGCAGGCTGCCCTTGTGCAGGTCCGCGAGGAAATCCAGCTCGGGGTAGTCGCCAAACACTCGTTCGATGAAAGGTTCGATAAAGCGCTTTTGAAGACCGTCACCCTGCGTAGGACGGCCCAGGCTCAAGGCCGTATAGAGCGTCAGCGCCCGTTCGGGCAATTTTGCGATGCGCCGGTACAGCGCGTTGACGAACAGGTTGGGCTTGCCCAGCCCCAGCGGCATGCCCATGTGGATATGCGCCGGCAGGCGCTCCAGTACGTCGTCAACTGCTTGCTCGATTGAACACAACTGCACCATCCGACTGCTCCCGAACATTCCATGAATTAGGGGTTGGACCGAGCTTGCCGGGTCTTTGCTGCAATGAACAGCCTGAATACCAAATCGCGGGCACAAAAAAGCCGCTGGTAAGCGGCATTTTTGACGAAGATCGGCCGATTACAGCCCGGACATCTTCTTGATCGCACCCTTGAGGTCGTCGTCCGAGCAATCAGCGCAGGTGCCTTTGGGCGGCATAGCGTTGATACCGGTAATGGCCTTGGCCAGGATGCCATCAAGGCCACCTTGATGATCGGCGCGTTCTTTCCATGCGGCGGTGTCGCCAATTTTTGGCGCACCCAAAAGGCCGCTGCCGTGGCACGCGTTACAGTGCTTGGCGATGATCTCATCGGGGGTTTTCGCGCCGCCGCCGCCGGCTGCCACGGCAACTTCCATGCCCTTGCATTCCTGGCCCTGGACGCAAACCTGGCCCACAGGCTCCAGGCGCTTGGCAATGTCATCATTGGTCGCAGCTTGAGCGCTGACAGCCCATAGGGCCAGTACGGTTGCTGGTGCAGCCAGCATTTTCATAATTAGGTTCACGCGTTCACCCTCAATGGTGGCTATTCACGCCTGCGGCCACGGTTTCGCAGGCGGCGAAAGTATAACGGTTAGCCCGCCCGGCCGAAACAACCCTATTAAATAAAGGGAGATTCGGCCTCACGGTGTACAGCTGCGGGAACCTCTGCAACGCTGGCAGGGCGCCTCTATTCTTAAAAGTTCGCGGGTGTGGCTGCGCTGATTAGTCGCGCCGGCACGTCGAACGGATTGCGAAAACGATGAGGCCTGGTGCTTTCAAAGTAGTAGCTATCGCCCGCTTCGAGCACAAAAGTTTCAAGGCCGACCACCAATTCCAGGCGCCCTTCCACCAGAATTCCGGTTTCTTCGCCTTCATGAGTGAGCATTTCTTCGCCCGTGTCGGCACCCGGAGGGTAGATTTCATTGAGAAATGCGATGGCCCGGCTTGGGCGCGCCCGGCCCACCAGTTTCATGGTGACGGCACCGTCAGAGATGTCGATCAGCTCATTGGCTTTATAGACGATCTGCGTCGGTATTTCCTGGAGGACTTCTTCGGAAAAGAACTCGACCATGGACATGGGGATACCGCCCAGCACCTTGCGCAGGGAGCTGATCGAGGGGCTGACGCTGTTTTTCTCGATCATCGAAATGGTGCTGTTGGTGACGCCCGCACGCTTGGCGAGCTCACGCTGGGAAAGACCTTTGAGTTTACGGATGGATTGCAGTCGTTCGCCGACGTCCAATGCAGGAGCCTCCTAGGATTCAGGCTTTGTTGTAATTGAGCGTTATCATGGCGACAGCGTTCAGTATTTACAACACTTGGGCCTAAATCCCGGCGTGCTCGGTTCGTTGCCGGCGGCTAAGCGCCGCTATAGAGCCTTGGCACTCGGCGCAGATTGCAGAAAATCTGATAAGGGATGGTCTCGGCGGCCACGGCCACATCGCTGGCGAGGATGTGCTTGCCCCACAGCTCTACGGTGGAACCAAGGCCCGCCTGGGGCAAGTCGGTGAGGTCGACACACAGCATGTCCATGGACACGCGCCCCAGCAGCCGGCTGCGCTGGCCAGCGACCAGCACCGGTGTGCCGGTAGGCGCATGGCGCGGGTAACCGTCGGCATAGCCCATGGCAACCACGCCGATGCGCATCGGCTTGGGCGTGACGAACCTGGCGCCATAGCCCACCGGCTCACCGGCTGGCAACTCGCGCACGCAGATGACTTTGGATTCCAGGGTCATCACCGGCTGCAAGCGCGCGGCGAGGGCCTGGTCTTCGCCAAAGGGCGTTGCGCCGTAAAGCATGATACCGGGGCGCACCCAGTCGCTGGACACGCTCGGCCAGCCCAATACAGACGGTGAGTTGCGCAGGCTGACCTCAGCCGCCAGCCCCTGGCGCGCCGCCTCAAACACCGTTACTTGTTCGTTGCTGCTGACGCAATCGAGCTCATCGGCGCGGGCAAAATGGCTCATCAGCACGATTTTCGCCACTTTGCCACTCGCCAGCAGGCGCTGATACGCCTCCTGGTAATCCTTGGGGTGCAGGCCCACACGGTGCATGCCCGAGTCCAGCTTCAGCCACACTGTCAGCGGCTTGCTCAAACGAGCTTGCTCGATGGCGTCCAACTGCCACAGCGAATGCACCACGCACCACAAATCCTGCTCGATGATCAGCGGCAACTCGTCGGCTTCGAAAAAACCTTCCAGCAGCAACACCGGCGCACGAATGCCGGCGGCGCGCAGTTCCAGCGCTTCCTCGATGCACGCCACCGCGAACCCGTCGGCTTGCGCCTCCAGTGCCTGGGCCACGGGCACCGCGCCATGGCCGTAGGCATCGGCCTTGATCACGGCGAGGGCCTTGGCCCCGGTGACTTCTCGGGCCAATTGGTAGTTATGGCGCAGGGCTTGGAGATCGATCAGGGCACGGGCTGGACGCATGGCGGCAGGCTTCTAGGCAGCAAAGTCAATAAAAAACCGGTGCCGACCAACAACGCCGGCACCGGGAGAGGGATCATTGTTAAGGCAGCGCAGCCACGACTGACAGCTCAACCAGAATCTCGGGTTCGCACAGCTTGGCTTGCACAGTGGCGCGGGCCGGGGCGACGCCTTTGGGCAGCCACTTGTCCCACACCGCGTTCATGCCGGCGAAGTCGGCGTCGATGTCTTTCAGGTAGATCGTCACCGACAGCAACCTGGACTTGTCAGTACCGGCCAAGTCCAGCAAGCGCTCGATATTGACCAGGGTTTCACGGGTTTGCTGTTCAATCCCGGCGCTCATGTCGTCGCCTACCTGCCCTGCCAGGTACACGGTACCGCTGTGGACAACGATCTGGCTCATGCGCTCATTGGTGAGCTGGCGCTGGATTGACATGTTGTGCGGACTCCTGGTGGTTGCCATAACGGGAAATATCGAGGCCTGCGGCGCTGATCTGCGGCGTTTTCTTCGCCATCAGGTCGGCCAGCAAGCGACCCGAACCACAGGCCATGGTCCATCCGAGGGTACCGTGGCCTGTATTCAGGAACAGGTTCTTGAACGGCGTGGCACCCACAATCGGCGTGCCGTCTGGGGTGGTCGGGCGCAGGCCGGTCCAGAAACTGGCTTGGGCCAGATCGCCGCCCTGAGGATAAAGGTCGTTGACGATCATCTCCAGGGTTTCACGTCGCCGCGGGTTCAGCGACAGGTCAAAACCGGCTATTTCAGCCATGCCACCGACGCGAATACGGTTATCGAAACGGGTGATCGCGACTTTGTAGGTTTCATCAAGAATGGTCGAGGTCGGCGCCATTGCCGGGTTAGTGATCGGCACGGTCAGCGAGTAGCCCTTGAGCGGGTACACCGGCGCCTTGATGCCCAATGGCTTGAGTAACTTGGGCGAGTAACTGCCGAGGGCCAGTACATAGCGGTCGGCGGTTTCCAGCTTGCCGTCGATCAGCACACCATTGATGCGGTCGCCTGCGTAGTCCAGGCGCTGGATGTCTTGTTCGAAGCGGAATTCCACGCCCAATTGTTTGCACATGTCGACCAGGCGCGTGGTGAATATCTGGCAATCGCCCGTCTGGTCGTTGGGCAGGCGCAAGGCACCAGCGAGGATATCGGTGACGCTGCCCAGAGCCGGTTCAACCCGGGCAATGCCGGCGCGGTCGAGCAATTCGAATGGCACGCCGGACTCTTTCAGCACGGCGATGTCCTTGGCGGCACCATCGAGTTGGGCCTGGGTGCGGAACAGTTGGGTAGTCCCGAGGCTGCGCCCTTCGTAGGCAATGCCGGTCTCGGCGCGCAATTCGTCGAGGCAGTCGCGGCTGTACTCGGACAGGCGCACCATGCGTTCCTTGTTCACCGCGTAGCGGCTGGCCGTGCAGTTGCGCAGCATCTGCGCCATCCACAGGTATTGGTCGATATCAGCAGTGGCCTTGATTGCCAACGGCGCGTGGCGTTGCAACAGCCACTTGATCGCCTTGAGTGGCACGCCCGGCGCGGCCCAGGGCGAAGCATACCCAGGGGAGACCTGGCCGGCGTTGGCGAAACTGGTTTCCATGGCAGCGGCAGGCTGACGATCAACCACCACAACGTCGAAGCCGGCCCGCGCCAAATAGTAGGCACTGGTCACCCCAATGACGCCGCTACCCAAGACCAGAACGCGCATTTTTATATCCTCATCGCGGGCTTGGCCGCTGACGTGTGTTATTCGAGCAATGATGGGCGCAGTGTAAAAAACAATCGACAGTGCATTTCACTATATAAATGCCTATATTTGGCGACAATTCTTGGCAAAAACCCTTTTGACAGAGGCGTATCCCCTATGCGTACCAACACCCAGACCAAACGGGAGCTGGACAAGATCGACCGCAATATCCTGCGCATCCTGCAAACCGACGGGCGCATCTCGTTCACGGAGCTGGGGGAAAAGGTCGGGCTGTCCACCACGCCCTGCACCGAGCGCGTGCGGCGCCTGGAGCGCGAAGGGATCATCATGGGCTACAACGCACGGCTCAATCCCCAACATTTGAAGGGAAGTTTGCTGGTATTTGTCGAGATCAGCCTGGATTACAAGTCGGGTGACACCTTTGAAGAATTTCGCCGAGCCGTGCTGAAACTGCCTCACGTGCTGGAGTGCCATCTAGTGTCGGGTGATTTCGACTACCTGGTGAAAGCGCGAATCTCGGAGATGGCTTCGTACCGCAAATTGCTGGGCGATATCCTGCTCAAACTCCCCCATGTGCGCGAATCCAAGAGCTATATCGTGATGGAAGAGGTGAAAGAAAGCCTGAACCTGCCGATCCCTGACTGACCCACTGACACAACACGGCCAAATGTGGGAGCTGGCTTGCCTGCTCCCTTGGTTTTAACCGAGTACATCCGCTAGACCAACACCTGCCGGGTACTCGCCATGTACTCATGAATCTGCTTCTCCACCTGCGGATGAATCAGCTCCACTGGCCGGCGGCCATTAGGGCACGGCAAGGTCTTGGTAGTGCCGAACAGGCGACAGATCAGCGGCCGCTCGTCATACACCGTGCAACCCTTGGGCCCAAGGTGCACGCAGTTCAGCTCGTCCATCGCCGCCTCTTGCTCGGCAGCGGTCTTGCGCGGCAGGCGCGACATTTCCTCGGGCGAGGTGGTCACCGGCCCACAGCAGTCGTGGCAACCGGGGACGCACTCGAACGAAGGAATCTGGCGACGCAGCGCGCTGATTTTCTGACTGTTGCAACTCATCGAAACCCATACCGAACGGCGAATAGACGTGGATTCTGACGCAAAAAGCCCCGCGCAGACAGCGTCGTGCGACCACTGTATCCTGCGTCAAATTTTCCAGACAGGGAGGTTCCCCATGACCGCCAGCGCCCGGCACACCGCTTCCTACTACGCCGCCAGCAGCGTCCCGCAACCGGATTACCCGACGCTGACCGGTGAGGTGAACGCCGATGTCTGTGTGATCGGCGGGGGTTTCTCTGGGCTCAACACCGCCCTGGAATTGGCCGAGCGCGGCTTTCGCGTGGTGTTGCTGGAGGCGCGCAAAATCGGTTGGGGCGCCAGCGGGCGCAATGGCGGCCAGTTGATTCGCGGTGTCGGCCACGGGCTGGATCAGTTCACCCAGGTGATCGGCAGCGACGGCGTGCGCCAGATGAAGCTGATGGGCCTGGAAGCCGTGGAGATCGTGCGCGAGCGTGTGGAGCGCTTCCAGATCCCCTGTGACCTGACCTGGGGCTACTGCGACCTGGCCAACAAACCCCGCGACCTGCAGGGCCTGGCCGAGGATGCCGAAGAGCTGCGCAGCCTGGGTTACCGCCACGAAGTGCGCCTGTTGCAAGCCAGCGAGATGGGCACCGTAATCGGCTCTGATCGCTATGTAGGCGGCATGATCGATATGGGTTCCGGCCATCTGCACCCGCTGAACCTGGCACTGGGTGAGGCTGCCGTTGCCCAGCAGTTGGGCGTGGCGCTGTACGAGCAATCCCAAGTGACCCGTATCGACTATGGCCCTGAGGTCAAGGTGCACACCGCCCAAGGCACTGTGCGCGCCAAGACCCTGGTACTGGCCTGCAACGCCTACCTGAACGGGCTCAACCCGCAACTGAGCGGCAAGGTGTTGCCCGCCGGCAGCTACATCATTGCCACCGAGCCCTTGAGCGAGGCGCAAGCCACCAGTCTGTTACCGCAGAACATGGCCGTGTGTGACCAGCGTGTGACGGTGGATTACTTCCGCCTGTCCGCCGACCGTCGCCTGTTGTTCGGCGGCGCCTGCCACTACTCCGGTCGAGACCCCAAGGACATCGGCGCCTACATGCGGCCGAAGATGCTGCAGGTATTCCCCCAATTGGCAGACGTGAAAATCGACTACCAATGGGGCGGCATGATCGGCATCGGCGCCAACCGCCTGCCGCAGATTGGCCGCCTGGCCGATCAACCCAACGTGTATTACGCCCAGGCCTATGCCGGCCATGGCCTCAACGCCACGCACCTGGCGGGCAAGCTGTTGGCCGAGGCCATCAGCGGCCAGCAACAGGGGCGCTTCGATCTGTTCGCCCAGGTGCCACACATCACCTTCCCCGGCGGCAAACACCTGCGTTCGCCGTTGCTGGCCCTGGGGATGCTCTGGCACCGCCTCAAAGAACTGCTCTGATCAATCGCGCCAGAAGGGTTTCAAACCCTCACGGCGCGCCTGATCGGCGGTCAGCCCGATGTCGCGTAACTGCTCGCGGCTCAGGTCCAGCAGGGCCTTGCGCGTATGGCGACGGCGCCAGAACAGATTCCAGCGGCCAGGCGCCGAGGCAGTGATCACCTGCTCCTGCGCCACGTCCAGTTCCTGACTGCGTAACGCCAGCCGTACATCGCTCATGCCGCTCATTTGACTGCCCCTCATTGGCCTGTTGCCTTGAGTGATCAGCATGCGTGGGGGGCCAGAACCATTACAGATTCAGCCAACTTTTATTAAATACATACAGATGCTGCCTTTGCGTGGCTGAATCCTGTATTTTTCCCCTATCTGTACTGGTCCCTCGGGAGCGACCACCATGACCCTTTACGTCAACCTCGCCGAATTGCTCGGCACCCGTATTGAACAGGGCTTCTATCGTCCGGGCGATCGACTGCCCTCGGTGCGGGCCTTGAGTGTGGAACATGGGGTGAGCCTGAGCACCGTGCAGCAGGCGTATCGGTTGCTCGAAGACAACGGCCTGGCGATGCCCAAGCCCAAGTCGGGCTATTTTGTTCCGGTGGGCCGTGAACTGCCGGCACTGCCCGAGATAGGCCGCCCGGCCCAACGGCCAGTGGAAATCTCCCAGTGGGACCTGGTGCTGGAACTGATTCGTGCGGTGCCGCGCAAAGACGTCATACAGATGGGCCGAGGCATGCCGGATGTATTGTCGCCTACCTTGAAGCCGTTGCTGCGTAGCCTCGCCCGTGTCAGCCGGCGCCAAGACCTGCCGGGGCTGTATTACGACAATATCCTCGGCTGTATGGAACTGCGTGAGCAAATCGCCCGGCTGTCATTGGACTCCGGCTGCCAACTGAGCGCCGAAGACATCGTGATCACCACCGGCTGCCACGAAGCCCTCTCCGCCAGCATTCACGCCATTTGTGAGCCCGGCGATATCGTCGCGGTGGATTCGCCCAGCTTCCACGGTGCCATGCAGACCCTCAAGGGCCTGGGCATGAAAGCCCTGGAAATCCCCACCGACCCGCTCACCGGCATCAGCCTGGAGGCCCTGGAGCTGGCGCTGGAACAGTGGCCGATCAAAGTCATCCAGCTCACCCCAAACTGCAACAACCCCTTGGGCTACATCATGCCGGAAGCGCGCAAACGCGCCTTGCTGACCCTGGCCCAGCGCTTTGACGTGGCGATTATCGAAGACGATGTGTATGGCGAGCTGGCCTACAGCTACCCACGCCCGCGCACCATCAAATCCTTCGACGAAGACGGCCGTGTGCTGCTGTGCAGCTCGTTCTCCAAAACTCTGGCGCCCGGCCTGCGCATTGGTTGGGTCGCACCGGGACGCTATCTGGAGCGGGTGCTGCACATGAAATACATCAGCACCGGCTCTACGGCCACGCAGCCGCAGATTGCCATTGCCGAATTCCTCAAAGGCGGTCATTTCGAGCCTCATTTACGTAGGATGCGTACCCAATACCAGCGTAATCGCGACTTGATGCTCGATTGGGTCAGCCGTTATTTCCCCGCTGGCACGCGCGCCAGCCGGCCCCAAGGCAGCTTCATGCTATGGATTGAGCTGCCGGAGGGCTTCGACACCTTGAAGCTCAACCGCGTGCTGGTGGAACAAGGTGTACAGGTGGCGGTAGGCAGCATCTTCTCCGCCTCCGGCAAGTACCGTAACTGCTTGCGCATGAACTACGCTGCCAAGCCAACGACGCAGATTGAAGACGCCGTGCGCAAGGTAGGTGCCGCTGCACGCAAGATGCTGCAAGAGACGGCGGACTGACCTTTCCCGAGCAAATGCCGTCATATGCCACAACCGCCCTGACCTGGAAGCAGTTTCCTTGATGATTCGACGGCTTTTACCGTTTTGCCTGCTGGCCGCCCTGGCCCTGGGCGGCTGCGCCACGGTCGATACCCCGCGCATCCCCAGCGATGCCCTGCCGGCGAAGGACTCCTCGTTCGGTCGCTCGATCCAGGCCCAGGCCGCCCCCTACCAAGGACGCTCGGGCTTCCGCTTGCTGCCCAACAGCAGTGAAGCCTTCATGGCACGTGCCGAGTTGATCCGCAACGCCCAGACCAGCCTCGACTTGCAGTACTACATCGTGCACGACGGCATCAGCACACGCATGCTTGTGGACGAACTGCTCAAGGCCGCCGACCGCGGGGTGCGCGTACGCATTCTGCTGGACGACACCACCAGCGATGGCCTCGACCAGATCATCGCCACCCTCGCCGCCCATCCCAAGGTGCAGATACGCCTGTTCAACCCGCTGCACCTGGGGCGCAGCACCGGCGTTACACGCGCCATGGGCCGTGTATTCAACCTGTCACTGCAACACCGGCGCATGCATAACAAGCTGTGGCTGGCCGATAACAGCGTGGCCATCGTTGGCGGGCGCAACCTGGGCGACGAGTATTTCGACGCCGAACCCAACCTGAATTTCACCGACATCGACATGCTCAGCGTCGGGCCGGTAGCCGAGCAATTGGGTCACAGCTTCGACCAGTACTGGAACAGCGCCCTGAGCAAGCCTATCGATGACTTCGTCTCGAACAAACCCTCCAAGGTCGACCTCGCCGTCGCCCGCGGGCGCCTTGAAGCCTCCCTGGCTCAGTCCCGTCAGCAGAACCATGCGCTGTATAACCGCCTGCGCACGTACCAGACCCAGCCCCGCATGGACATCTGGCGCCGCGAGTTGATCTGGGCCTGGAACCAGGCGCTGTGGGACGCACCGAGCAAGGTACTGGCCAAGGCCGACCCCGACCCGCGACTGTTGCTGACCACTCAGCTGGCGCCAGAGCTGGCGGGTGTCAGCCATGAGCTGATCATGATTTCGGCTTACTTCGTACCGGGCCAACCTGGGCTGGCCTACCTCACAGGGCGTGCCGATGCGGGTGTTTCGGTGCGCCTGCTGACCAACGCCCTCGAAGCCACCGACGTACCGGCCGTGCACGGCGGTTATGCGCCGTATCGCAAGGCGCTGCTGGAGCACGGAGTAAAGCTCTATGAGCTGCGCCGGCAACCGGGCGACCCCAGCGCAAGCAGCGGCCCGCACCTGTTTCGGCATGGCAGTTGGCGCGGCTCGGACTCCAGCCTGCACAGCAAGGCGATGATTTTCGATCGAGAAAAGTCGTTTATCGGCTCATTCAATTTCGACCCGCGCTCAGTGCTGTGGAACACCGAAGTCGGCGTACTGGTGGACAGCCCCGAACTGGCCGAACACGTGCGCAACCTGGCGCTGGAAGGTATGGCGCCAGCGTTGAGCTATGAGGCCAAACTGCAGGACGGCCAAGTGGTGTGGGTGACAGAAGACAACGGCCAGATGCACACTCTGACGCGCGAACCGGGCAGTTGGTGGCGGCGGTTCAACGCCTGGTTCGCCACCAGTGTTGGCCTGGAACGCATGCTCTAAAACCCCTGCGGATCACCTGTGGGAGCCGGGCTTGCCCGCGATAGCGGTGTGCCAGACAACAAATCAGCTGGCTGACAAACCGTCATCGCAGGCAAGCCAGCTCCCACATTGGCCGCGTTTAAAGGTCAGGCCGGCTGCGTAGCGCCGAAAGCCCCCTGGCGCAGCAACAGCACCACCAACCCCAGCGCCCCGGCAGCCATCAACAGCGGCAGCGCATGCCCGCTGATCCACTGGCTGCCCGCTCCTGCCACCAGAGGCCCGATCAGGCAGCCAATGCCCCACAGCTGCGCCACGTGAGCGTTGGCACGCACCAACGCATCGTCGCGGTAGCGCTCGCCAATCAAAATCAGCGACAAGGTGAACAACCCGCCGGCACTGGCGCCGAACAGCACCCACACCGGCCAGATCAGCAAGGTGTGCATCAATAACGGCACCGCCAGGCTCGACGCCAGCAACAGCAGTGCACAGGCCAGAAACAGAGTGCGTCGCGGCAGGTAGTCGGCCAGCGCGCCAATGGGCAATTGCAGCAACGCATCGCCCACCACCACCGTGCTGACCATCGCCAAGGCGATCTCGGCAGTAAAACCCTGTTGCAGGCAGTACACCGGCAACAGCGTCAGGATCATCGCTTCAAACGCAGCAAACAACGCCACGGCCCAGGCAATCGCCGGCAGGCCTAGGCAAAAGCGCCACAGGTCGCCAAAGGTCACGCTGAACGAATCCGCCGTCGGCGCGCCGGTACGTCCCAGCAACAGCAGCGGCGCCAGCACCAAAAGGCCCGCGCCGACCCAGAAGCCGTAGTCATGGTCGGTGCCAATCAGGCCCAACAGCAACGGCCCCGACAGTTGGCTCAAGGCATAACTGCAGCCGTAGAGCGCCACCAGGCGGCCACGCCACTGCTCGACCACCAATTGGTTGATCCAGCTTTCACCCAGGATAAATACGATGGTCAGGATCACCCCGATCATCAGCCTGAGCACCAGCCACACCGGGTAGCTGGGCAGGATCGCCAGCAAGCCGATGGACACCGCACCGGCCCACAGGCACAGGCGCATCAGGTTGGCAGTGCCGAGCCAGGACGCCATGCGGCTGGAGATCTTGGCGCCCAGCAGTACGCCGAATGCCGGCATCGCCGCCATCACGCCAATGGCGAAACTGCCATAACCCCAACCTTCAAGACGCAGGGATACCAACGGCATGCTGACACCCAGGGCCAGGCCAACGCTGAGTACCGAGGCCAGCACGGCGAAATATGTCGCCCAACGCATTGCCACGCTCCTGTGGATAATTCTGCTTCGCAAAACGAACTGTAGGAGCGAGCTTATGTGGGAGCTGGCTTGCCTGCGATACAGACGCCTCGGTGTGTCAGCCACACCTCAGTGATGCTATCGCAGGCAAGCCAGTTCCCACACAGGCTCGCTCCTACAGGGGATCAGCAGTGTTGCTTAGAGCTTGATCCAGGTCGCCTTCAGCTCGGTGTACTTGTCGAATGCATGCAGCGACTTGTCGCGGCCATTACCCGACTGCTTGAAACCACCGAACGGTGCGGTCATGTCGCCGCCGTCGTACTGGTTAACCCACACGCTGCCGGCGCGCAGAGCCTTGGCCGTCAGGTGTGCCTTGGAGATATCCGCCGTCCACACCGCCGCAGCCAGGCCGTATTGGGTGTCGTTGGCGATGGCGATGGCTTCTTCGGCGCTGTCGAAAGTGATCACCGACAGGACCGGGCCAAAGATCTCTTCCTGGGCGATCTTCATGGCATTGGTCACGCCGTCGAAAATCGTCGGCTCGACGTAGGTGCCGCCGGACTCTTCCAGGGTGCGCTTGCCACCCGCGACCAGCTTGGCGCCGTCGGCGTGGCCGGCTTCAATGTACGAAAGCACGGTGTTCATCTGCTGCGTATCCACCAATGCACCCACAGTGGTGGCTGGGTCCAGTGGATTGCCGGGTTTCCAGCCCTTGAGGGCCTCGATCACCAGCGGCAGGAAGGTGTCTTTGATCGAACGCTCGACCAGCAGGCGCGAGCCGGCAGTGCAGACTTCGCCCTGGTTGAAGGCAATGGCGCTGGCGGCGGATTCGGCCGCCGCTTGCAGGTTCGGCGCGTCGGCAAACACGATGTTCGGGCTCTTGCCACCGGCTTCCAGCCATACACGCTTCATGTTCGACTCGCCGGAGCGGATCAACAGTTGCTTGGCGATCTTGGTGGAGCCCGTGAACACCAGGGTATCGACGTCCATGTGCACCGCCAGGGCGTTACCCACGGTGTGGCCATAGCCAGGCAGCACGTTGAACACGCCTTTTGGAATACCAGCCTCAACGGCCAACGCGGCGATGCGGATGGCGGTGAGCGGGGATTTTTCGGACGGCTTCAGGATGACAGAGTTGCCGGTGGACAGCGCCGGGCCGAGTTTCCAGCACGCCATCATCAACGGGAAGTTCCACGGCACGATGGCGCCAACAACACCGACGGGCTCGCGGGTTACCAGGCCCAGTTGATCATGGGGCGTGGCGGCGACTTCGTCGTAGATCTTGTCGATCGCCTCGCCGCTCCAGCTCAGGGCTTGCGCCGCGCCGGGGACGTCGATGTTCAGGGAATCGCTGATGGGCTTGCCCATATCCAGGGTTTCAAGCAGCGCCAGCTCTTCGGCGCTAGCCTTGAGCAGCGCGGCGAAACGGATCATGACGGACTTGCGCTTGGCCGGTGCCAGGCGCGACCACACGCCGGAATTGAAAGTGGCACGCGCATTTTCCACGGCGCGCTGGGCATCGCTGGCATCACAGCTGGCGACAGTGGCCAGCAAGCGCCCATCCACCGGGCTGATGCATTCGAAGGTGTCACCGGAAACGGCGGCGGTGTATTCGCCATTGATATAGGCGCGGCCTTCGATCTTCAGAGCCTTGGCGCGTTGTTCCCAGTCGGCACGGGTCAGGGTGGTCATGCGAGTGTCCTCCTCTTATTGAATACAAGGGCCTGGGAGGTTTATCCCGGCGCCATCACGAATGCTTGCCCGGCCAGCCTGCTGTTCGGCTCAAGGCAGCTGCCACCCTAAACCAGCGGCTGGGGATGTTTCAATATATTTGACAGAACGGCGGCAAACGCCCTTGCGATGTTCATTTTAATAAACATAGACTTTGGGCTCTCTAACCGCAGGCCAGACGGGAAATGCACATGAGCATCCAGGACATCGTCGATTTCAGCCAAGCCAACACCGCCCCCGAACGCTACCGCCCTGCCGCCGAGAAAATCCTCAAGGGCGATCCCGAGCAGACACTCTACAACCACTACAACAGCCCATGCGGCCAGATGAACGCCGGCGTCTGGGAAGGTGAAGTGGGCCAGTGGAAGGTCAATTACACCGAGCATGAGTACTGCGAGATCGTGCAAGGCGTGTCGGTGTTGCGCGATGCTGAGGGGAATGCCAAGACACTGCGGGCCGGCGACCGCTTTGTGATCCCTGCCGGTTTCAGCGGTACCTGGGAAGTGCTGGAAGCGTGCCGCAAGATCTACGTGGTGTTTGAAGAGAAAGCCTGATCATTGATTGATCGGCAACGGGACGCTAAGCGTCCGAGACGGCATTCCCACGCAGAGCGTGGGAACGATCAGCAGAGCGTGGGAACGATCAGGCAAAAAAAAGCCCGCATCGTGAGATACGGGCTTTTTTTCACAAGGAAGAAAATCAATTACTTGATTTTGCCTTCTTTGTAGATCACGTGCTTGCGAACGCGCGGGTCGAACATTTTCTTTTCGAGCTTGTCCGGGGTAGTACGCTTGTTCTTGTCGGTAGTGTAGAAGTGACCAGTACCGGCGCTAGAGATCATTCGAATCAATTCACGCATGATAGAGCTCCTTAGATCTTGCCAGCGGCGCGGATTTCGGCCAGCACGACAGTGATGCCACGCTTGTCGATAATACGCATGCCTTTAGCAGATACACGCAGGCGAACAAAACGTTTCTCTTCTTCAACCCAGAAGCGGTGATGCTGCAGGTTCGGCAGGAAACGACGACGGGTTTTGTTATTTGCGTGGGAAATGTTATTCCCAGTCACCGGACCCTTACCGGTAACTTGACAGACTCTCGACATGCCTCAGCCCTCTAAAACCACATGCCCAACCCGGCATGGGTTGGCCGCTTAATCTCTCAGTCATTTGGCGCCAGGCGCCGCGTTTCTTTAGGGTCTTACCGGCTACACCTACAGTGAAGGAACCGGGCCCCTAGAAAAGAGCGCTGCTTTATACCAGAAAGACCCCAGTGCAACAACAACCTGTGTACTTTTAGCAGCGTAAATCTTGGCCACAAGTGCCTGAACCGCCGCCAGGAGGGGCCGCTGTAACAGCCGACCGCTCGTCGCACAGAATGATTTACAACGCCTGCGGTCACAGGGAAGTGCACGGCGAAACACGCTGAGGCGCCATCAAAACAGCATTTTGGCCAAAAGCACAGGCAAAAATGGGCTAGTCATTTATCAATCAGACCTCTACGGTAGGCTTTTTCCAGACTGCACTCGCAGATGGGCCTTCGATCTGCACAGGAAACCGAATATGCGCCTCGCTGCCCTACCGCTATTGCTTACCCCTCTCTTTATTGCGCCGATGGCCGTTGCGGCCACCAACTTGAGCGTATGCACCGAGGCCAGCCCCGAAGGGTTCGATGTGGTGCAGTACAACTCACTGACCACCACCAACGCCTCGGCCGACGTGCTGATGAACCGTTTAGTGGAATTCGACGCGGCCAGTGGCAGGTTGGTACCGAGCCTTGCAGATAGCTGGGAAGTGTCGCCCGATGGGCTGACGTACACCTTCAAACTGCACCCCGATGTGAAATTCCATCGCACCAGTTATTTCAGCCCAAGCCGCACCCTGACGGCCGAAGATGTACGCTTCAGCTTCGAGCGCATGCTCGACCCGGCCAACCCGTGGCACAAGATCGCCCAGAGCGGCTTTCCTCACGCCCAATCCCTGCAATTGCCGGCACTGGTGAAGAAAATCGACGCCCTTGACCCACTGACCGTGCGCTTCACCCTCGACCATGCCGATTCCACCTTCCTCCCAGCACTGAGCATGGGCTTTGCCTCGATCTATCCGGCTGAATATGCCGATAAATTGCTCAAGGCCGGCACACCCGAGAAGCTCAACAGCCAGCCAATCGGCACCGGCCCGTTTGTGTTCGTGCGTTTCCAGAAAGATGCCGTGGTGCGTTACAAGGCCAACCCGGACTACTTCGCCGGCAAACCGGCGGTGGATAATCTGATTTTCGCCATCACCCCGGACGCCAACGTACGCCTGCAGAAGCTGCACCGCGATGAATGCCAGATCGCCCTGTCACCCAAGCCCCTGGATGTGGGCGAGGCCGAAAAAGACGCGGCGCTGAAGGTGGAAAAAACCGCCGCCTTCATGACCGCGTTCGTCGCCATCAACAGCCAGCACCCACCGCTGGACAAGCCCGAAGTGCGCCAGGCGATCAACCTGGCCTTTGATAAGGGCAGCTACCTCAAGGCCGTGTTCGAAGGCACCGCCGAAGCGGCCAACGGTGTCTACCCGCCGAACACCTGGAGCTATGCCAAAGAGTTGCCAGGCTACCCGCAGGACCTCGCCAAAGCCAAGGCGTTGCTGGGCCGCGCCGGGCTCAAGGACGGCTTCAAGACCACAATATGGACCCGCCCTACGGGCAGCCTGCTGAACCCCAACCCGAACCTCGGCGCCCAACTGTTGCAGGCCGACCTGGCCAAGGTTGGCATCCAGGCCGAGATTCGCGTGATCGAATGGGGCGAGTTGATCCGCCGCGCCAAGGCCGGCGAGCACGACTTGCTGTTCATGGGCTGGGCCGGCGACAACGGCGACCCGGATAACTTCCTGACGCCGCAGTTCTCATGCGCAGCGGTGAAGTCCGGCACCAACTTTGCCCGCTATTGCGACCCCACCCTGGATAAGTTGATCAGCGCGGGCAAAACCACCAGTGAGCAAGGTGTGCGCAGCAAGCTGTATCAGCAGGCCCAGGCGCAGATCCAGCAACAGGCGCTGTGGCTGCCACTAGCGCATCCGACGGCGTTTGCCTTGACCCGCAAGAACATCCAGGGGTACCTGGTAAGCCCGTTCGGGCGCCAGGACTATTCGAAAGTCAGCCTCAAGCCCTAAGGCACACTCCCACCTGTAGGAGCGAACTTGCTCGCTCCTACAGAGGCAGGACCGTTACAGCCAACCGTATTCAGCCATCGACAGCGGGTCGCCATCGCCCACGATGATATGGTCCAGCACCCGCACATCCACCACGTCCAACGCCTTTTGCAGCAGCTTGGTCAATTTTCGATCAGCCGCGCTGGGCTCCGCGCTCCCCGACGGGTGGTTGTGGCACAGGATCAACGCCGCCGCGTTGTACGCCAAGGCGCGCTTGACCACTTGTCGCGGATAGACAATCGCAGCGTCGATGGTGCCCTGGGAAATGACCTCGAACCCCAGCACCCGATGCTTGGAATCCAGAAACAGGCAGCCGAATATCTCATGGGGCTCATGGCGCAGCAGCGCCTTGAGGTACTCGCGCACGGCCAACGGGCTCTCCAGCACCGAGTCAGCCCGCAAGCGCTCAGCCAAGTGGCGCCGGGACATTTCCAGCACCGCCTGCAGTTGGGCAAACTTCGCCGGCCCCAGCCCCAGATGCTGGCTGAACAACGTCTGGCTGGCCTCCAGTAACGGGCGCAGGCCACCGAATTGCGCCAACAGATGGCGCGCCAGATCCACCGCACTTCGGCCGGCCACCCCCGTACGCAGGAAGATCGCCAACAGCTCGGCATCGGACAGGCTCGCCGCGCCGCCTTCCAATAACTTCTCCCGTGGACGCTCTGCCACGGGCCAATCACGAATACTCATCCCACCTCCCTATATCTGCTCCGCTGTTGCCCGGCGGGCGCTGTGTTATCGTAGGGCCCTCTTTTTTGCCTGCGATTTCACCTGGGGAGGGGGCATCGCAGGTGTCATTGAACTGGCATCACTGAACTGGAAAGGCAAACCAATGCAGCGTCTGTATCGGAAACGCATCGTTCTCGGCGTCGGCGGCGGCATTGCCGCCTACAAGAGCGCAGAGTTGGTTCGCAGGCTCCTGGACCAGGGCGCCGAAGTGCGCGTGGTCATGACCCGTGGTGGCAGTGAGTTCATCACCCCGCTGACCATGCAAGCCCTGTCCGGCCACCCGGTTCACCTCGACCTGCTGGACCCGGCCGCAGAAGCCGCCATGGGCCATATCGAACTGGCCAAATGGGCCGACCTGGTGCTGATAGCCCCGGCCACTGCCGACCTGATCGCCCGCCTGGCCCAGGGCATTGCCGATGACCTGCTCACCACCCTGGTATTGGCCACCGACGCCACCGTCGCTATAGCACCGGCCATGAACCAGGCCATGTGGCGCGATCCGGCCACCCAGGCCAATACCCAACTCCTGCAAACCCGCGGCCTCAAGGTGTTCGGCCCGGCTTCCGGCAGCCAGGCCTGCGGCGACGTCGGCCTGGGCCGCATGCTCGAAGCCACGGACCTGGCGCAGTGCGCCGCCGAGTGCTTCCAGCATCTGGCCCTGACCGGCAAGCACGTGCTGATCACCGCCGGCCCGACCCAGGAAAACATCGACCCGGTGCGCTACATCACCAACCATAGCTCAGGAAAAATGGGCTTCGCGTTGGCAGAAGCTGCGGTCGAGGCAGGCGCACGGGTCACACTGATCACAGGTCCCGTGCATCTGCCGACCCCTGATCGCGTCACGCGGATCGACGTAGTCAGCGCCCGGGACATGTTGGCGGCCTGCGAAGCCGCCATTCCCTGCGACCTGTTTATCGCCTCGGCAGCGGTTGCGGATTACCGCCCGGAGGTCGTGGCCCCGCAGAAGCTCAAGAAAGACCCTACGAGCGGCGACGGCCTGCTCCTGCAAATGGTGCGTAACCCGGACATCCTGGCCACCATCGCTACCCGTGCGGACCGTCCGTTCAGCGTCGGTTTCGCTGCCGAGACCGAGCACCTGCTGGACTACGCCGCACGCAAACTGAAAGACAAAAACCTCGACCTGATCGTTGCCAATGATGTCGCCAACCCGAGCATCGGCTTCAACAGCGAGGAAAATGCGTGCAGCGTGATCGACCGCGAACTGCACGCCACCCTTTTCGCCCAGACCAGCAAGGGCAAGATTGCCCGCCAACTGATCTCTTTTATCGCCCAACGGCTGAACCAGGTTTAATGTCCATGCACGCTTTGCAAGCCAAGATTCTCGACCCACGCCTCGGCAACGACTTTCCCCTGCCGGCCTACGCCACACCGGGCTCCGCCGGCCTGGACCTGCGCGCCATGCTCAAGGAAGACACCGTCCTTGAGCCGGGCCAAACCATCCTGATTCCCACTGGCCTGTCGATCTATGTCGGCGATCCTGGCTTGGCGGCGCTGATCCTGCCGCGCTCCGGCCTGGGCCATAAACATGGCATCGTGCTAGGCAACCTGGTCGGCCTGATCGATTCCGACTACCAGGGCGAGTTGATGGTGTCGTGCTGGAACCGTGGCCAGACTGCTTTCAACATCGCCGTCGGCGAGCGCATTGCCCAGTTGGTATTGGTGCCGGTGGTGCAGGCGCATTTCGAATTGGTACAGGAATTCGACGAAACCCAACGTGGTGCAGGCGGTTTTGGGCATTCCGGCAGTCACTGACTAAGCTGAACGTGGCCGGGCGCAATCGTCCGGCCACGCACCGCCGCCCGGCCTTTCAGGATAAAGAATGCGCGGAAATGATCATCGAGATTTCTATAGTGAAATCAAAGGATTACGTAAAAATAATGCCGAGGCCGAAGCGCCGATGGCATTTTTACACCACGAACTCTCTGCCGAAAACGCCGTCATACCCTTCAGTTTGAGCCTGCCGGCCAGCCACATCAGGCCCGCCTTGCCCCCCTTCAGATGGAGTTTCCCCCGTGATGAGTACCGCAGCCCGCGTAGCCCCGACCTTTCCCGACAGCATTTTTCGCGCCTATGACATCCGTGGTGTGGTCCCCAAGACCCTGACCGCCGAAACCGCCTACTGGATCGGCCGCGCTATCGGCTCCCAGAGTCTGGCCCAAGGCGAACCCAACGTCTCGGTAGGCCGTGACGGCCGCTTGTCTGGCCCGGAGTTGGTCGAGCAACTGATCCAGGGCCTGGCTGACAGCGGCTGCCATGTCAGCGACGTCGGCCTGGTGCCAACCCCCGCGCTGTACTACGCCGCCAACGTACTGGCGGGCAAATCCGGGGTCATGCTCACCGGCAGCCACAATCCGTCGGATTACAACGGCTTCAAGATCGTCATCGCTGGCGACACCCTCGCCAATGAACAGATCCAGGCCCTGCACACCCGCCTGAAGACCAACGACTTGACCAGCGGCACCGGCAGCATCACCAAGGTCGATATCCTCCAGCGCTACTCCGATGAAATCACTCGCGACGTCAAGCTCGCCCGCCGCTTGAAAGTCGTGGTGGACTGCGGCAACGGCGCAGCGGGTGTGATTGCCCCGCAATTGCTCGAAGCCCTGAACTGCGAAGTGATCCCCCTGTTCTGCGAAGTGGACGGCAACTTCCCCAACCATCACCCGGACCCAGGCAAGCCGGAAAACCTGGTAGACCTGATTGCCAAGGTCAAGGAAGTGGGCGCCGACGTCGGCTTGGCCTTCGATGGCGACGGCGACCGTGTGGGCGTGGTGACCGAAACCGGCGAGATCGTGTTCCCGGACCGCCTGTTGATGCTGTTTGCTCGAGACGTGGTTGCGCGCAATGCCAACGCCGAGATCATCTTCGATGTGAAATGCACTCGTCGCCTGACGCCATTGATCAAGGAATACGGTGGTCGCCCGCTAATGTGGAAGACCGGTCACTCGTTGATCAAAAAGAAAATGAAGGAAACCGGCGCGCTGTTGGCCGGTGAAATGAGCGGTCACGTGTTCTTCAAAGAACGTTGGTTCGGGTTTGACGATGGTATCTACAGTGCCGCTCGCCTGCTGGAGATCCTCAGCAAGGAGAAATCCACGGCCGAAGAGCTGTTTCAGACCTTCCCGAATGATATTTCTACGCCAGAGATCAATATCCATGTGACCGAGGAGAGCAAATTCAGCATCATTGACGCATTGCACGATGCGCAATGGGGTGAAGGCGCCAACCTGACCACCATTGATGGTGTGCGAGTCGATTACGCCAAAGGCTGGGGCCTGGTTCGCGCGTCCAACACCACACCGGTGCTGGTCCTGCGTTTCGAGGCGGATACCGAGGCTGAGTTGCAGCGCATCAAGGACGTGTTCCACGCCCAGCTGAAACGTGTTGCCCCTGATCTCCAATTACCGTTCTGATTTTTGCCCGGAGCCCTGAATGACCCTCGAACGCGAAGCCGCTGCCAACACCGCCAAGGTCCTGTCCGAAGCGTTGCCTTACATTCGACGCTACGTCGGCAAGACGCTGGTGATCAAGTACGGCGGCAATGCCATGGAAAGCGATGAGCTGAAAACCGGCTTTGCGCGCGACATCGTGCTGATGAAGGCCGTAGGGATCAACCCCGTGGTCGTCCACGGCGGCGGCCCGCAAATCGGCGACCTGCTCAAGCGGTTGTCCATCGAGAGTCACTTCATCGATGGCATGCGCGTCACTGACGCGCAAACCATGGACGTGGTGGAGATGGTCCTCGGCGGCCAGGTCAACAAAGACATCGTCAACCTGATCAACCGCCACGGCGGCAGCGCCATCGGCCTGACCGGCAAGGATGCGGAACTGATCCGCGCCAAGAAACTGACCGTGACCCGCAAGACGCCGGAGATGACCCAGCCGGAAATCATCGACATCGGCCAGGTGGGCGAAGTCATCGGCATCAACACCGATTTGCTCAACCTGCTGGTCAAGGGCGACTTCATCCCGGTAATTGCGCCGATCGGCGTGGGTGCTAATGGCGAGTCCTATAACATCAACGCCGATCTGGTAGCCGGTAAGGTGGCGGAAGCACTGAAGGCTGAAAAGCTGATGCTGCTGACCAACATCGCCGGCTTGATGGACAAGGAAGGCAAGGTACTGACCGGCTTGACTACCCAGCAGGTAGACGACCTGATCGCCGACGGCACTATCTACGGCGGCATGTTGCCGAAGATCCGTTGCGCACTGGAAGCCGTGCAGGGCGGCGTCGGCAGCTCGCTGATCCTGGATGGCCGCGTGCCAAATGCAATCCTGTTGGAAATCTTCACCGATACTGGTGTGGGTACGCTGATCAGTAACCGCAAGCGTCCTTGATCGCTGCAAAGCAAAAGGCCCCGCTCAATTGAATTGAGCGGGGCCTTTGTTTGTACACAGTTCAAATGTGGGAGCTGGCTTGCCTGCGATGACGGCAGTACATGCAAAAATGCACCGCCTGACACACCGCTATCGCGGGCAAGCCCGCTCCCACAGGATTCAGTGTCAGACGCCGAACTGCTCGCGGTAGGCACGCACCGCCGGCAAATGCTGCTTGAGCTGCGAGTCATCTTCCAGGAACTGCAACACCTGGTTCAACGACACGATGCTCACCACCGGAATGCCGAAGTCACGCTCCACTTCCTGGATCGCCGACAACTCACCGTTGCCACGCTCCTGGCGGTTCAAGGCGATCAGCACACCGGCAGCCTTGGCGCCGTCCTGGGAAGCGATGATCTGCATCACTTCACGGATAGCAGTACCCGCGGTGATCACGTCATCGATGATCAGCACATCGCCGGTCAATGGCGCGCCGACCAGGCTGCCACCTTCACCATGGGCCTTGGCTTCCTTACGGTTGAAGCACCACGGCAAGTCCTGCCCGTGATGCTCCGCCAGGGCTACCGCCGTAGCCGCTGCCAGGGGAATACCCTTGTAGGCCGGGCCAAAGAGTACGTCGAAGGAAATACCGCTCTCAACGATGGCTGCCGCATAGAAACGGCCCAGCTGAGCCAGGGCCGAACCTGAGTTGAACAGGCCCGCATTGAAGAAGTACGGGCTGGTGCGCCCGGACTTGAGGGTGAACTCACCGAAGCGTAAAACGCCGCGATCGATGGCAAAACGAATGAAATCGCGCTGATACGCCTGCATGAAAAAAGCCTCAGATACCACGGATTTAGCTAATTGGGTGGACGGCGTGTATCATACACGCACGCGATTTTTGGGGCCATTTATGCGGATCATCAGTGTGAACGTTAATGGTATTCAGGCTGCAGTCGAGCGTGGTTTGCTCAGTTGGCTGCAAGCACAGAATGCCGACGTCATCTGCCTGCAGGACACCCGTGCCTCCGCCTTTGAACTGGACGACCCAGCCTTCCAACTGGATGGCTACTTCCTTTATGCCTGCGATGCCGAAGTGCCCACCCAAGGTGGCGTGGCTTTGTACTCGCGGTTGCAACCCAAGGCGGTCATCAGCGGCCTCGGCTTCGAGACAGCCGACCGCTACGGGCGTTACCTGCAAGCCGATTTCGACAAGGTCAGCATCGCGACCTTGCTGCTTCCTTCCGGGCAGAACGGCGATGAAGACTTGAACCAGAAATTCAAGCTAATGGACGATTTCGCCCGTTACCTGGATAAACAGCGACGCAAACGTCGCGAGTACATTTATTGTGGCTCGCTGTACGTGGCGCAACAGAAGCTGGATATCAAGAACTGGCGCGACAGCCAGCAATCCCCAGGCTTCCTGGCGCCGGAACGCGCCTGGATGGACGAGATTGTCGGCAACATGGGCTATGTCGATGCCCTGCGCGAAGTCAGCCGCGAAGGCGACCAGTACAGCTGGTGGCCAGATAACGAACAGGCTGAGATGCTCAACCTGGGCTGGCGTTTCGACTACCAGCTACTGACCCCAGGCCTGCGCCGGTTCGTGCGCAGTGCACGCCTGCCGCGCCAGCCGCGCTTCTCGCAGCACGCGCCGCTGATCGTGGACTACGACTGGACATTGACCATCTGAGGTCTTTTTTTTCCAGGTACAAAAAAACCGACAGTGATGTCGGTTTTTTTGTGACCGCTCGGTTACTTGACCAGGCGCCAGGTCCACGGATAGCGATAGGCAATGCCTTTGTTGGCCTTGATACCGGCGATGATTGTCAGTATCAACGCCCCGATCACCAGCACGGTCATCAGCAAGAAGCCAACGACCACGAAGCCCAGCAACAGGCACACCAGCCAGGCGATCGCCACAGTGATCTGGAAATTCAGCGCCTCCTTGCCCTGGTCATCGATGAGCGGGTCCATGTCCTTCTTGAATTGCCACAGGATCAACGGCCCCAGCAAGCTGCCGAAGGGGAATACCAACCCCAGGAATGCCGCAAAATGACACAACATTGCCCACTGGCGTACTTCCTTGGACGGGGCCGGGACCGGCAACTGGCTGTCATTCATGGCGCTTCTCCTTGGGGCCGGCTCAGTCAGCCAGCGCGGCGTTCTGCAATTCAAAGATTTCGGTCATGCCTTTCTGGGCCAAGGCCAGCATGGCGTTCAGCTCAGCCGGCTGGAATGGCGCGCCTTCGGCAGTGCCCTGCACTTCGATGAAACCACCGGTGCTGGTCATGACCACGTTGAGGTCGGTCTCGGCGGCCGAGTCTTCCAGGTAGTCCAGGTCCAGCACAGGCTCGCCCTGGTACATGCCAACAGACACAGCGGCGATCATCTGCTTGAGCGGGTCACCCGCTTTCAGGCCGCCACGCTTCTTGATGACTTTCAAAGCGTCGACCAGGGCCACCATGGCGCCGGTGATGGACGCCGTGCGGGTACCGCCGTCAGCCTGGATCACGTCGCAGTCGACGTAGAGGGTGACGTCACCCAGCTTGGACATATCCAGGGCGGCACGCAGGGAGCGGCCGATCAGGCGCTGGATTTCCAGGGTACGCCCGCCTTGCTTGCCACGGCTGGCTTCACGCTGGTTACGCTCGCCAGTGGCGCGCGGCAGCATGCCGTATTCAGCGGTCAACCAACCCTGGCCCTGGCCCTTGAGGAAGCGCGGCACGCCGTTTTCGACGCTGACAGTGCAGATGACCTTGGTATCGCCAAACTCGACCAGTACGGATCCCTCGGCGTGTTTGGTGTAGTTGCGGGTGATGCGGATCGAGCGGAGCTGATCGGCAGCGCGACCACTTGGACGTTTCATAGGGGATACCTGTACTGAGGACGAAAAACTGCCGACCATTATAGAGCCGCAAGCCGGTTCGGGGCACTTCTAAAAAATCCGGTTACCAATGCCCGGGTTTGGGCGCCTACCTCCCACTGCGCTACAATCCTGCGCCTCCAGACTGTAGGAGCGAGCTTGCTCGCGAAAAACGCCAACAATTACGGGGCTTCCTGATTCAGCGCGGCGCCTTGCGTTCTTCGCGAGCAAGCTCGCTCCTACAGGTCGGCCTGGCCAATTTCTATTTATCCAACGCGAGGTACCTCCATGGTGCACAGCATGACCGCCTTCGCCCGTGTCGAAAAAGCCGGGACCCAAGGCACCCTCAGCTGGGAACTGCGCTCGGTCAACAGCCGTTACCTGGAGCCGCACCTGCGCCTGCCAGAGTCGTTCCGCGACCTCGAAGGCGCCGTGCGTGAAGCGCTGCGCCAGGGCATTTCCCGTGGCAAGCTGGAATGCACCCTGCGCTTTACCGAAGAAACCACCGGCAAGCCGCTGCAGGTCGACCGCGACCGCGCCGCCCAACTGGTGGCCGCGGCCGAAACCATCGCCGGCCTGATCAAGCAGCCGGCCGCATTGAACCCTCTGGAAGTATTGGCCTGGCCCGGCGTGCTGGTGGCCGACGCGGCTGACCCACAGGCCCTGAATGCCGAAGCCCTCGCCCTGTTCAACCAGGGCCTGAAGGAACTCAAGGCCGGCCGTGAGCGCGAAGGCGCCGAACTGGCGCGCCTGATCAGCGAGCGGCTGACGTCGATCGAAGCCGACGTAGTGACCCTGCGCGAACTGGTACCGCAGATGCTCGCCACCCAGCGCCAGAAGGTCCTCGACCGCTTCACCGACATGAAGGCCGACCTCGACCCGACGCGCCTGGAACAGGAAATGGTCCTGCTCGCACAGAAGAGCGACGTGGCCGAAGAACTCGACCGCCTGAGTACCCATATCCTTGAAGTGCGCCGCGTACTCAAGTCGGGCGGTGCCGCCGGTCGGCGCCTGGACTTCCTGATGCAGGAACTCAACCGCGAAGCCAATACACTGGGCTCCAAGGCGTTCGACCCGCGCAGCACCACGGCGGCGGTCAACCTCAAAGTGTTGATCGAGCAAATGCGCGAACAAGTACAGAATATTGAGTAAGGCACCCTCCATGACCCACAGCACCGGCACCCTTTACATCATTTCCGCCCCTTCGGGCGCGGGCAAGAGCAGCCTGGTCAAGGCCTTGACCGACGCTGACGAGCAGATCCGCATTTCGGTCTCGCACACCACCCGCGCCATGCGCCCGGGCGAAGTGGACGGCGTGCACTATCACTTCGTCGAGCGTACCGAGTTCGTCAAGATGATCGAACACGGTGACTTCCTGGAGCGCGCCGAAGTGTTCGGCAACCTCTACGGCACCTCGCAGAGCCACCTGCAACAGACCCTGGACGAAGGCCACGACCTGATTCTGGAGATCGACTGGCAGGGCGCCGAACAAGTGCGCCAACTGATGCCCAAGGCGCGCTCCATCTTCATCCTGCCGCCATCGCTCCAAGCCCTGCACCAACGCCTGACTAACCGCGGCCAGGACAGCGATGAAATTATCGAAGGTCGCATGCGTGAGGCCGTCAGCGAAATGAGCCACTACGTCGACTACGACTACCTGATCATCAATGACGACTTTACCCACGCATTGGATGATTTGAAGGCGATTTTCCGCGCCAACCAACTGCAGCAAAAGCGCCAACAGCAGCGTTTCGGCAAATTACTCGCCGAATTGCTCGGTTGATTGGCGCTTCCCAAAACAGCTGCAAGGGCCTTACATTGGCACTTGTAGCGATTTTGCGAAGGCCTGCGAAAAATCAGCGCTTCCCTAAACGCTGGTGATTTTTTAAACTGCTCAGTCCGCTCGCCCAACCGGGCAGCGCGCATCTTGCATTCGCTCCGAGGAATACCATGGCCCGCGTAACCGTTGAAGACTGCCTAGAACACGTGGATAACCGCTTTGAGCTGGTCATGCTCTCTACCAAGCGTGCCCGTCAACTGGCCACTGGCGGCAAAGAGCCCCTGGTCCAGTGGGAAAACGACAAGCCTACCGTTGTAGCCCTGCGTGAAATCGCTGAAGGCCTGATGAGCTACGAGTTCATCGCCAACGCCGAAATCGTTGAAGACGAACCGCTGTTTGCAGCGTTCGAAGGCGAGTCCAACGAGGACGTCTAAGCCTATGCCTGGTCGACGTAGCACGGCGCGGGGTCACAGCCATCGGCAGGAGTTCACACTTTGCCGAGCATAGACGCCCTCGCCGATCGCTTATCGGCCTACCTCGGCGCAGACCAGGTCAACCTGGTTCGCCGAGCGTATTTCTACGCCGAACAAGCCCACGACGGCCAACGCCGCCGCAGTGGCGAGGCGTATGTCACCCATCCTCTTGCGGTGGCCAATATTCTTGCCGACATGCACATGGACCATCAGAGCCTGATGGCCGCGATGCTGCATGACGTGATCGAAGACACCGGCATTGCCAAGGAAGCGCTCAGTGCGCAATTTGGCGAAACCGTGGCCGAACTGGTCGATGGGGTCAGCAAGCTGACCCAGATGAACTTCGAGACCAAGGCCGAAGCCCAGGCGGAAAACTTCCAGAAGATGGCCATGGCCATGGCCCGAGACATTCGGGTGATCCTGGTCAAGCTGGCCGACCGGCTGCACAACATGCGCACGCTGGAAGTGCTGTCCGGCGAAAAGCGCCGGCGCATCGCCAAGGAAACCCTGGAAATCTATGCGCCCATCGCCAACCGGCTGGGCATGCACGCCATTCGTATCGAATTCGAAGACCTGGGCTTTAAAGCCATGCACCCCATGCGTTCGGCGCGCATCTACCAGGCGGTCAAGCGCGCACGGGGCAACCGCAAGGAAATCGTCAACAAGATCGAAGAGTCCCTGAGCCATTGCCTGGCGATCGACGAGATCGAGGGCGAGGTCAGCGGTCGGCAAAAGCACATTTACGGCATCTACAAGAAGATGCGCGGCAAGCGCCGGGCCTTCAACGAGATCATGGACGTGTACGCGTTCCGGATTATCGTCGACAAGGTCGATACCTGCTACCGCGTGCTGGGCGCTGTACATAATTTGTACAAGCCGCTGCCGGGCCGCTTCAAGGACTACATCGCAATTCCCAAGGCCAACGGCTACCAGTCGCTGCATACCACCCTGTTTGGCATGCACGGCGTGCCGATCGAGATCCAGATCCGCACCCGCGAAATGGAAGAAATGGCCAACAACGGCATTGCCGCCCACTGGCTGTACAAGTCCAGCGGCGACGAGCAGCCCAAAGGCACCCATGCTCGCGCGCGCCAATGGGTCAAGGGCGTGCTGGAAATGCAGCAACGTGCCGGCAACTCCCTGGAATTTATCGAAAGCGTGAAGATCGACCTGTTCCCGGACGAGGTCTACGTGTTCACGCCCAAAGGACGGATCATGGAGCTGCCCAAAGGCTCCACGGCGGTCGACTTTGCCTACGCAGTGCACACCGATGTCGGCAACAGCTGCATCGCCTGTCGCATCAACCGGCGCCTGGCACCGCTGTCCGAACCGCTGCAAAGCGGTTCCACGGTGGAGATCGTCAGCGCACCGGGCGCTCGCCCGAACCCGGCCTGGCTCAACTTTGTGGTCACCGGCAAGGCACGTACGCATATTCGCCACGCGCTGAAATTGCAGCGCCGCTCCGAATCCATCAGCCTGGGCGAACGCCTGCTGAACAAGGTACTCAACGGCTTCGACAGCGCCCTGGACAAGATCCCGCAAGAGCGCGTGCAAGCGATGCTCCACGAGTACCGCCAGGAAACCATCGAAGACCTGCTGGAAGATATCGGCCTGGGCAACCGCATGGCTTACGTGGTTGCGCGCCGCCTGCTGGGCGAAGGCGAACAGTTGCCGAGCCCTGAAGGCCCACTGGCGATTCGCGGTACCGAGGGCCTGGTGCTCAGCTACGCCAAATGTTGCACGCCGATCCCGGGCGACCCGATTGTCGGCCACTTGTCCGCCGGCAAAGGCATGGTGGTGCACCTGGACAACTGCCGCAACATCACTGAAATCCGCCACAACCCGGAAAAATGCATCCAGCTCTCGTGGGCCAAGGATGTCACCGGCGAATTCAACGTCGAGCTGCGGGTGGAGCTGGAACACCAGCGCGGCCTCATCGCCCTGCTGGCCAGCAGCGTCAACGCCGCCGACGGCAATATCGAGAAAATCAGCATGGACGAACGCGATGGTCGCATCAGCGTGGTCCAACTGGTGGTCAGCGTGCACGACCGCGTGCACCTGGCCCGCGTGATCAAAAAGTTGCGCGCCTTGACCGGTGTGATCCGCATCACCCGCATGCGTGCATAACCGATCCATTACAAGGAGTCATTCATGACCAAGACAGTTATCACCAGCGATAAAGCTCCAGCCGCCATCGGCACTTATTCCCAGGCGATCAAGGCGGGCAACACCGTCTACATGTCCGGCCAGATCCCGCTGGACCCAAAGACCATGGAACTGGTTGAAGGCTTCGAAGCCCAGACCGTACAGGTCTTTGAAAACCTCAAGTCCGTGGCTGAAGCTGCCGGTGGTTCGTTCAAGGACATCGTCAAGCTGAACATCTTCCTCACCGACCTCAGCCACTTCGCCAAGGTCAACGAGATCATGGGCAAGTACTTCGAACAACCTTACCCAGCTCGCGCCGCCATCGGCGTTGCCGCCCTGCCAAAGGGCGCACAGGTCGAGATGGACGCCATTCTGGTCATCGAGTAAAACACCCGGCGCAGCCCCACAGGCTGCGCCGACTTCGTTTCAGAAGGATTTCGTAATGCGCAAAGCGCTTGTAGCCTCTTCGTTGCTCGCCCTGTTGCTCGGTGGCTGTGCCAGTAACCCCGCCGACCTGGATGTAAGCGGTACCTGGATCAACCAGGCCGCCATCGACGCGGCAGCCAAGGGCGGCCCTTTGCGTGAAGCCCTGCAGTCTTATGGCCCCAACCTTGAGTGGGAGGTCAACACCAAGGCCTTGCAGGCCCGCTACTACAACGGTTTTGAAGTGGCGGAAGGCAAGTTGTCGGGTGAAAAGCCCGGCGCGTGGAACGTGGATTTCTATGGCAGCTCTGCCACCGAACTCAAACGCAAAGGCAAACAAATGCTGCAAGTGGCCAACGACAACGAGCCCGAGCAGCTGTTTGCCCGCGCCAAAGAGCCGGCCCCAGAAGCCGCGCCACTGGGCGCCAACTTCGAACGCGCGCTGTACGCGGCCTATATGGGCGGCGACTGGAAGATCAGCGACGGCACCGGCAGCGGTGCCACGGTGCAGTTCCAGGCGGACGGCAAGGTCGCCGGCCTGCCGGGGGTTGATCGCTATTCACTCTGCCTGGCAGGCGATTGCGCCTCCATGAGCGGCGGCTATGACAGCATCTGGCTGCAACTGAACGGCCAGGGCAACCCATGGATCTTCACGCGCAAGGGTAAGCAACTGGAGATCTTCCAGGCGATCAATACCGCGCAGGCCGATGAAGTGCCTTCGTTTACGCCAGGCCCTCGCCAATGGTTGCTTGAAAAGTAATAAAAGCCTCACCCAAATCCAAATGTGGGAGCTGGCTTGCCTGCGATGACGGTATTACATCCAACAAAGATGTGATTGATATACCGCTATCGCAGGCAAGCCAGCTGCCACATTTTTTGCCGCGCTTCAGCCTTTCAGAATCGCCGCATAGCCTTCCCGGTAAGTCGGGTATGTCGGCGTCCAGCCAAGCGCCTTCATACGTGCATTACTGCACTGCTTGCTCCCCGCACGCCGCACACTGGCGTCCTCGGCCCATTCGGTCACACCCAGGTACTCGCGCAACCACGCCACCACCTCGGCCAGTGGTGCCGGCGCATCGTCAACGCCGATATAGACCTTGTCCAGCGAACCGCCTTTTTCCACATGCCGCAACAAAAACGCGAGCAGGCCCGCGGCATCATCAGCATGAATTCGGTTGCCATATAAAGGCGGGTCAACCGCTACACGATAGCCTTGGCGAACCTGAGTCAGCAGCCATTCCCGACCCGGACCGTAAATTCCGGTCAGCCGCACAACGGTGGCCGGGATGCCGCTATTGAGCGCCACTTGCTCAGCTTCCAGCATCACCTGCCCGGAATAGCCCTTCGCTTGCGTCTCGGACGTTTCGTCGACCCACTCGCCGTTCTGCTGTCCGTAAACACTGCTGCTGGAGACAAACAGCAGATGTTTCGGCTCCTGGCCGTAATCGCCCAGCCACTCCAACACATGCTGCAACCCTTGCACGTAAGCGGCGCGATAGCCGGCTTCGTCGTGGTCAGTGGCAGCGGCGCAATACACTAGGTAATCCACCCCGCCGATGGGCCAGGTGTCAGGGCAGTCCTTTTTGAACAGGTCGCCGGCGATGCCGATCACCCCATCGGGCAGGCGCGAAATATCGCGGCGCAGGCCGTGGACCTCCCATTCCGAGGCCAGCAATTGGCTAGCCAGCCGACTACCCACATCGCCGCAACCGGCAATCACAACAGAAGGCGCAGACATCATAAAACTCCATTCTCAAAGGCGCAGATTAGCCGCGCGAGTGGATCAACGGCCAGTAAAAAGCGAAATAAAGTAACAGTGCCACTTTAGTTAACAAGAATTACTTGCAATAATAACCGCCCATTTGTCCTCGACCCGAAATGGTCTGGAAGGACGATCACCCATTTTTTCTCTCAGGTCCGGCCAGCATGACACGTCATACAACCCCCGCTTCGCCAACCAAGCTTCACAGCCCCTCCCGCGCCTGGCGTGCGATTGCTGCGATGCTGTTCAGCGTATTGCTGGCACCGACCGCCGCATTCGCTGACGCCACTGCCCCCGCCGCTCCGGCAGCTGCCGAGCAAAATGCCGCTACTGCGGCAACGCCTGCCGTCGCGCCAGTGGCCACCGACCCGGCCCAGGCCGCCGGCGCCGCCGCACCTGCCGACGAAACCGGCGTGGTGCTTGAGGAAGACAACACCCTGGGCATGGCCCACGACTTGTCACCATGGGGCATGTACCAGAATGCTGACGTGGTGGTGAAAGCCGTCATGATCGGCCTGGCCATTGCCTCGATCATCACCTGGACCATCTGGATTGCCAAAGGCTTCGAGCTGTTGGGCGCCAAGCGTCGTCTGCGCGCTGAAATCGTCCACCTGAAAAAAGCCACCACCCTCAAGGAAGCGAGCGAAACCGCGACCAAGAAGGGCACCCTGGCTAACCTGCTGGTGCACGACGCACTGGAAGAAATGCGCCTGTCGGCCAACACTCGCGAAAAAGAAGGCATCAAGGAGCGCGTCAGCTTCCGCCTGGAGCGCCTGGTTGCCGCCTGCGGCCGTAACATGAGCAGCGGCACCGGCGTACTCGCCACCATCGGTTCCACTGCGCCCTTCGTCGGCCTGTTCGGTACCGTGTGGGGCATCATGAACAGCTTCATCGGCATCGCCAAAACCCAGACCACCAACCTCGCCGTCGTTGCCCCCGGCATCGCCGAAGCCCTGCTGGCTACCGCCCTGGGCCTGGTTGCCGCGATTCCTGCGGTGGTGATCTACAACGTCTTCGCCCGTTCGATTGCCGGCTACAAGGCTCAGGTATCGGATGCATCGGCTGAAGTCCTGTTGCTGGTCAGCCGTGACCTCGATCACCTGCCTACCGAGCGCAGCTCGCAACCGCACATGGTGAAAGTGGGGTAATCGGCCATGGGCCTGCATTTGAATCAAGGCGACGACGAACTCGTCGAGAACCACGAAATCAACGTCACGCCGTTTATCGACGTGATGCTGGTGCTGCTGATCATCTTCATGGTGGCGGCACCGCTGGCGACCGTGGACATCAAAGTGGATCTGCCCGCGTCCAGCGCCAAGCCGGCGCCGCGGCCAGAAAAACCGATATTCCTCAGCGTCAAGGCGGACCAACGCCTGTTCCTGGGCGAAGAAGAGGTCAAGGCTGAAACCCTGGGGCCGGTGCTGGATGCCAAGACCCAAGGCAAGAAAGACACGACGATCTTCTTCCAGGCCGACAAAGGCGTGGACTATGGCGACCTGATGAGCGTGATGGATGCCCTGCGGGCAGCCGGCTACCTCAAGGTAGGCCTGGTCGGACTTGAGACGGCAGCCAAGAAATGATCACGACGCGCCACAAACTGACGCGTTATGGCACCAGCCTCGCCGTCGTGCTGGGCGTGCATGCCGTCGCGATCATCATCGCGCTCCAATGGTCCGCGCCGCAGGCGATCCAGCTGCCACCCGCCGCCATGGTCATCGACCTGGCGCCGCTGCCAGCACCGCCGCCTCCTCCAGCACCGCCCAAGGTCGTTGCGCCGCCGCCGCCACCGGTCGAAGAGCTGCCCCTGCCGAAGCTGGCCGAGGCGCCCAAGCCAACGATCCAGGTGCCCAAGCCGGTCAAGCCCAAGCCTAAGCCACAACCGCCAAAGCCGGTGGAGAAGAAGCCCGAGCCGCCCAAGGAGAAACCTTCCGAGGAGCCACCGAGCGAAACGCCGCCGAGCAACGCACCTGCGCAGAAGTCCGCCCAGCCTGCACCGGGCCCGTCGGCACAGCAGCTGGCCGCCCAGGCATCCTGGCAAAGCACTTTGTTGGCGCATCTGCAGAAGTACAAGAAGTACCCGCCCGGCGCCCAACGCAGTGGCAAGGAAGGTATGAACCGCTTGCGCTTCGTGGTCGATGGCGAAGGTAATGTGCTGTCCTACGAACTGGAAGGCCGCTCCGGCAACGCCGACCTGGACCGTGCAACCCTTGAGATGATCCGCAAGGCTCAGCCGCTACCCAAGCCACCCGCCGATCTGCTAAAAAACGGCAGCGTCGAACTGGTCGCGCCGTTCGTCTACAACATCGACAAGCGTCGCCGCTGAGAGAGCACTGTGGGAGGGACTTGCTCCCTCCCACATTTGCTTTAATACCTCAGTAAAATTCCGATATTCCCCACTCAATCCCCAGCAAAGTTCTGATAACGTGCGTCTATCGATTGCAGCCGGTATGCTTGGCCCGCAACCTCATGGACGCCCGCTATGACTCTCACAGAATTACGCTACATCGTGACCCTCGCCCAAGAACAGCACTTCGGCCATGCCGCCGAGCGTTGCCACGTCAGCCAGCCGACGCTGTCGGTAGGTGTGAAAAAGCTTGAAGACGAACTCGGTGTGCTGATTTTCGAGCGCAGCAAGAGCGCCGTGCGCCTCACCCCGGTGGGCGAAGGCATCGTTGCCCAGGCGCAGAAGGTCCTGGAACAGGCGCAAAGCATTCGCGAATTGGCACAGGCCGGCAAGAACCAGCTGACCGCGCCGCTCAAGGTCGGCGCGATCTATACGGTCGGCCCCTACCTGTTCCCGCACCTGATCCCGCAACTGCATCGCGTCGCGCCGCAGATGCCGCTGTATATCGAAGAAAACTTCACCCACGTGCTGCGCGACAAACTGCGCAACGGCGAGCTGGACGCGATCATCATCGCCCTGCCCTTCAACGAAGCAGACGTGCTGACCCTGCCGCTCTACGACGAGCCGTTCTACGTGCTGATGCCAGCCTCCCACCCGTGGACCAAGAAGGACACCATCGACGCCGGCCTGCTCAACGACAAGAGCCTGCTGCTGCTCGGTGAAGGCCACTGCTTCCGCGACCAGGTGCTGGAAGCCTGCCCGACCCTGACCAAGGGCAACGACGGCGCCAAGCACACCACGGTGGAATCCAGCTCCCTGGAAACCATTCGCCATATGGTCGCTTCCGGCCTGGGCATTTCGATCCTGCCGCTGTCTGCGGTAGACAGCCATCACTACGCCCAGGGCGTGATCGAAGTTCGCCCACTCACGCCGCCGGTGCCGTTCCGTACCGTGGCGATTGCCTGGCGCGCCAGCTTCCCGCGCCCCAAAGCGATTGAGATCCTCGCGGACTCGATCCGTCTATGTTCGGTGGCCAAGCCGCCCGTTGCGAGCTAAGCCACGGTATGACTGAGCTGTCGCAGGTGTCGGTGACGGCACTCAAGGGTGTCGGTGAGGCCATGGCCGAGAAGCTGGCCAAGGTCGGCCTGGAGAACCTTCAGGACGTGCTGTTCCACCTGCCCCTGCGCTACCAGGACCGCACCCGCGTGGTGCCCATCGGCCATTTGCGCCCTGGGCAAGACGCGGTGATCGAAGGCACCGTCAGTGGCGCCGACGTGGTGATGGGCAAGCGCCGCAGCCTGGTGGTGCGCCTGCAGGACGGCACCGGCGGCTTGAGCCTGCGCTTCTACCACTTCAGCAACGCGCAGAAGGAAGGCCTCAAGCGTGGCACCCGCGTGCGCTGCTATGGCGAGGCACGCCCAGGTGCATCAGGCCTGGAAATCTACCACCCGGAATACCGCGCCATTACCGGCGATGAGCCGCCACCGGTGGACACCACGCTCACGCCGATCTATCCGCTGACCGAGGGCCTGACCCAGCAACGCCTGCGCCAGTTGTGCATGCAGACCCTGACCATGCTCGGCCCGCAAAGCCTGCCCGATTGGCTGCCCCTGGAGCTGGCCCGCGACTATCAGCTGGCGCCCCTGGCCGATGCGATTCGCTATTTGCATCACCCGCCCGCCGATGCCGATGTGGACGAACTCGCCCTCGGTCATCACTGGGCCCAGCATCGCCTGGCCTTTGAAGAACTGCTCACGCACCAGCTGTCCCAGCAACGCCTGCGCGAAAGCATGCGTACCCTGCGCGCCCCGGCGATGCCCAGAGCCACGCGGCTGCCTGCGCAATACCTAGCCAACCTCGGCTTTGCGCCCACCGGCGCGCAACAGCGCGTGGGCAATGAAATCGCCTACGACCTCAGCCAGCAAGAACCGATGCTGCGGTTGATCCAGGGTGACGTAGGCGCCGGCAAAACCGTGGTCGCTGCCCTGGCCGCCCTGCAAGCCCTGGAAGCTGGCTATCAAGTGGCGCTGATGGCACCGACGGAAATCCTCGCCGAACAACACTTCATCACCTTCAAGCGCTGGCTCGAACCGCTGGGCCTGGAGGTGGCGTGGCTGGCTGGCAAGCTCAAAGGCAAGAACCGCGTGGCCGCCCTGGAGCAGATCGCCGCCGGCGCACCGATGGTGGTGGGCACCCATGCGCTGTTCCAGGACGAAGTGCAGTTCAAGAACCTCGCACTGGTGATCATCGACGAACAGCACCGCTTTGGCGTGCAACAGCGCCTGGCTCTGCGCCAGAAAGGCGTGGGCGGGCGCATGAACCCGCACCAGTTGATCATGACCGCCACGCCGATCCCACGCACGCTGGCCATGAGCGCCTACGCCGACCTCGACACCTCGATCCTCGACGAACTGCCGCCGGGGCGTACCCCGGTCAACACCGTGCTGGTCACCGACACCCGGCGCGTCGAAGTGATCGAGCGCGTGCGCGGTGCTTGCGCCGAAGGCCGCCAGGCGTACTGGGTGTGTACCCTGATCGAAGAGTCCGAAGAACTGACCTGCCAGGCCGCCGAAACCACTTATGAAGACCTCACCAGTGCCTTGGGTGAGCTCAAGGTGGGGTTGATCCATGGCCGTATGAAACCGGCGGAAAAAGCCGCGGTAATGGCCGAGTTCAAGGCCGGCAACCTGCAATTGCTGGTGGCGACCACCGTGATTGAAGTGGGCGTGGACGTCCCCAACGCCAGCCTGATGATCATCGAAAACCCCGAGCGCCTGGGTCTGGCGCAACTGCACCAGTTGCGCGGGCGGGTTGGCCGGGGCAGTGCCGCCAGCCACTGCGTGCTGCTCTATCACCCGCCGCTGTCGCAGATCGGTCGCCAGCGACTGGGCATCATGCGCGAAACCAACGACGGTTTTGTTATCGCCGAAAAAGACCTCGAACTGCGCGGCCCCGGTGAAATGCTCGGCACGCGCCAGACCGGCCTGCTGCAATTCAAGGTTGCCGACCTGATGCGCGATGCCGACCTGCTGCCCGCGGTCCGCGATGCTGCGCAAGCATTGCTCGAGCGTTGGCCCGATCACGTCAGCCCCTTGCTCAACCGCTGGCTGCGCCACGGCCAGCAATACGGCCAAGTGTGACGCCTGACGCACTTATCCGACCAACACCCGTATCAAGCTGGTTATACTCCAATGAATGTAAGAAATTGGATCAGGCCATGTCAGAAGTTGCCCTCGCCACAGCCCCACTGACCGCCCCGCCGGTCATTCGGGCGCTGCTCGCAAAGCTCGCCATCCCCTACACGGAAGTCATCGAACAGCCTGGCCTGAACCCTGCCCGAAAGGTCCAGGCGGTGTTGCTTGAAGATGCGGTTGGCGCGCTCATGGTGCTGTTCCCCCAAAGCCAGTTGCTGGACCTCAACCGCCTCGCCGAACTCACCGGTCGCCGCCTCACGGCTGTCGCCCCCGAGCGGGTCGAGCGCATGCTGGGCAAGCATGACCTGAGCCTGCTGCCGGGCTTGCCGCCACTGACCAGTTCACCGTGCCTGTACGAAGGCCGCTTGCTCAATGAGCCGAGCCTGCTGGTGCATTCGGGCGAAGCCGGGCTGTTGCTGGAAATCCCCACCGACGCCTTCAAGAGCCTGCTCACCAAGGCCAGCGCCGCGCAGTTCGGTGAGCCCTTGAGCAACATCCGTCCGAACCTCGACCGCCCCAATGATGACCGCGAGGAAATCACCCAGGCGATGCAAGCCTTCACCGCTCGCCGTATCCAGCAACGCCTGGAAGCGACCATCGAAATTCCGCCGCTGGCCGACACGGCGCAGAAGATCATCAAGCTGCGCGTGGATCCCAACGCCACCATCGACGACATTACTGGCGTGGTGGAAACCGACCCGGCCCTTGCCGCCCAGGTCGTAAGCTGGGCCGCGTCGCCCTACTACGCCTCGCCGGGCAAGATCCGCTCAGTCGAAGACGCCATCGTGCGCGTGCTGGGCTTTGATCTTGTGATCAACCTGGCGCTGGGCCTGGCCCTGGGCAAAACCCTGAGCCTGCCCAAGGACCGCCCGCACCTGTCCACGCCGTACTGGCACCAGTCGATCTACACCGCCGCCGTGATTGAAGGCCTGACCCGCGCCATGCCCCGCGCCCAGCGCCCGGAAGCCGGCCTGACCTACCTGGCAGGTTTGCTGCACAACTTCGGCTACCTGCTGCTGGCCCACGTGTTTCCGCCGCACTTCTCGCTGATCTGCCGCCACCTGGAGGTCAACCCGCACCTGTGCCACAGCTACGTCGAGCAACATTTGCTGGGCATCAGCCGCGAACAGATCGGCGCGTGGCTGATGCGCTACTGGGACATGCCGGACGAACTGTGCACCGCCCTGCGCTTCCAGCACGACCCGACGTACGACGGGCAATACGCCGAGTATCCGAACCTGGTGTGCCTGGCGGTGCGCCTGTTGCGCAGCCGGGGGATTGGCTCCGGGCCGGATGAATCCATTCCGGACGCATTGCTTGAGCGCCTGGGCCTGAGCCGCGAGAAGGCGGAGGATGTGGTCGGTAAAGTGCTGGATGCCGAAGTGCTGTTGCGCGAATTGGCTTCGCAGTTCAGCCAGGGGTAAGCCCACCGCCTGTTACACCACTATCGCAGGCAAGCCAGCTCCCACAGTGACCGCGTTCCAACGTTGAAATACGGTCAACTGTGGTAGCTGGCTTGCCTGCGATGAAGTCAACTCGGTCTACCTGACCGCCTACTTCTTTTTCTTCGGCTTCAAATACTTGGTCAGGCCCTGGAACCAGATCACCAGTGCCGGGTTGCCCTTGATCTGGATCGACTTGTCCTGAATCCCCGTCATGAACGCCAGTTGCTTGTTCTTCGCCTGCATCGTGGCGAAGCCGTAGGCGGCATCCTTGAAGGCAATCGCGAAGGCCGGCGCCGGGTGGACACCTGAGCGGCTGGTGATGCGCTGGTCTTTGACGATGAAGTGACGGGCAACCTTGCCGTCGAGGGTCTGCAGCTGGAAGGCCAGGTCTTTGTCACCCAGTTGCTGCTGGAAGGCGGGGTTGGTGCGGCTGGCTTTGCCCATCATCAGGCCCAGCACCCACAGGAGAAGACGAAATTTCATGCACACGGCCTCGGTGTATTTATTGGAGTGGCCGCAGCAGTGTAACGATTTGCAAAAGGAACGCCACCGATCTCGCGCTTTAGGCGCAGATCGGTTGGCGTTTAACGCTTATAGCAACAAGTACTTAAACGTTAGGGCAAGGCACTGGCGCCCAATCGGCCAGGTTTGGATTGCGGCAGGTTGCTTCGATCTGGGTCTTGCCCGCACTGGCGACCTGCTTGCTTTCAGCTTGTTTGGCCTGCACGGTCTGGATGCTACGTTCGGTGGTTACCGCTTCTTTTGGCACTGTCGGCAGCACCGGCTTCTTGGCTGGCTTGACGGCTTTCTTGCCCTTGGCCGGAGCGACCACTGGGGTGGTATCGGCGGTGGCCACGGTCACCACATCGCTGCGCTGTACGCCGACCTGTTGCAGGTCTTTCTCGTAGGCCTGGGTGTAGTTGTTCAGGTCTTCGCTGGCTTTGCCGTTGACCGTCACGATCAGGTCATTGGACTCCTTCAGGCCCGCGACGATTTCCGCCAGGCGCTTGCGGCCTTCGGTGTCGTTGACGGTCTTGGCCTTGCGATCAGCCACCAGCTTGGTGAATGCGCTCTGGTAGCACTGCTGCGACGCCTTGGCATAGGCGGTGCTGCGGTCGATGTCCGAGGCGCTTTTGTTGAAGTCGGTGGAGTAGGACGCGATGCGCTGGTTGTCATCGGTGATCTGTTTCTGGCGCTCGGTGTAGTAACCCGCCGCACCGCCAGCCAGGGCGCCGCCTGCGGCACCGATCGCGGCATTGCGGCCACGGCTGTCCTTGTCGCCGGTCAGCGCGCCCAGCAGGGCACCGCCGGCCGCGCCGATCGCGGCACCGGTGACGACCGACTTGGTCATGTCCGAATCGGTGGCGCGCAGGTGCTGCACCGGCTCGTAGCAGTTGGGGTAGTACTCGACCTTGGTGCTCGACGCCACCTTGGACGCAGGCGACGTAGCGCAACCAGTCAACACGGTGCTGAAACCAGCTGCGATCAGCAGCAGGTGACGCTTGGAAACCGCCTTACGGGAAAAAAGCATAGATGTGATCTCTGTTAAGTTTGACTTGCCCAGCACGGCCCACCGCCGCCTGAGTCCCTTCCAAGCTCGCTAGACAGCCAACGATCAAGACCGCTGACCGCTCGCTGCGAGCAATTCCTTCAAGATCGTTGCCGGGTCGGCCCGCTGTTGCTTGCGGTAGTTGCCGACATGGCGAACGAACAGTGTCGCGCGCGTCACCAGGCTCTTGCCGAGCACTGGCTTGCGATCCAACTCTTCCTTGATCCGTTGAAACTGCGCCTGGATCACCGCATCGGTGTAGCGCGTGCCGGTGGCCAGGTTGTCGATGTAAATCGCCACCGCGCCGTCCAACGCGCTGCGTCCATTGGTGATGGCCATGTCGAACAGCTGCGTGCTGGCCTCGTCCTTGCTGTCCACCGCCTGCTGGCGACTCTTGTGCAGGTTGGCCAGGCGGATGTTGTAGTTGCTGATGGTCTCGGCCACCAACGCCGCCGACTGGATCAAATTGCCCGCGGCTTCTTCGCGTTGCTGGGCGATCAGCGACACGTTGCGCTTGAGCTCTTCGTTGACCAGGCCCAGCTCGGCTTGAAGCTTGGGATCGACACTGGCGGCGATGATGCTGTCCAGACGTTTGGTCGGGTCCTGGGCATCGTCGATAGCGTCGGTCAGCGCAGCGAGGCGGCCCTCCTTCTGCCATTGGGCAAACAATTCCTTGTAGCGCGAGCGCGGCGCTGACAACGCGCCGATCGCCACGCGAAAACCAGTGGTCTCATTGCTTTGCTCGGTGCCATCAGCGGCAAACAGCGGGTATTCGCGGCGCATGCCGGTGAACAACGTGCCCTCGCCTTCCAGGTAGTTGCCGCCCTTGACCACAAAGCCGCCGTAGGTGCCCTGGCGGCGGCCAGCGTGTACCAGTTGGAAGGATTCCTGGACCATTTCCGCGGCGTTGCCGATCACGTCGAACATGCCGATGGGGTTAGGCAATTTGGTACCGATGGGCATCAACCGCGCCGCCTGGCCGGTACCGCCGGCCACTTGGTTGAACACCGCGTAATCGGCCAGCGGGCCATCGCTTTCACTGCCCTCGGCGCGCCGTGGATACAGGCGGCCTTCGAGGTCCTGGCGGCTCACCGCCTGGCCGCCGCGTGCGGCGTACTCCCACTCCACTTCGGTGGGCAGGCGCACAAAACCCAGGCCACCGTCTTCGGCCGACGCACCGCGCCCGCTCACCGGCAGCAGTTCGCGGTGGTATTTCATCAGCCAGGCGCTGTACACCGCCGAAAAACGCTCGGCTTCAAAGCGCGACAGTTTCACCTTGGGCAAACGCCCGGCCATGCCGCTGGGCGCCTCACATGCGGGAGCCGGTTCACCGCTGGCCAGGGACTGCGCCTGGGCCATCACCTGGGCGTATTGGCGAGCAGTCACTTCGTATTTGCCAATGAAGTACAGCATGGGTTTGAGCGGGGTCTTGGCGTCGGTCTTCGGCATCTGCGGCGCGATGACCTTGCTCCAGTCCTTGGGCAAGTCCTTGAGGGTGAACTGGCCGTTGATGAAGTCGCGGCGGTAGCCGGAAATAAACGACTGCTGATAACCCGCCTCGCCTTCGGCAAAGGGGTAGCCCAGGCTGATTTCACGGTCATCCAGGGTGCCCTGGGCCAGTATGTAGGCGTAGCGGAACACCATGTTGCCTTCGCAGGGCAGCGGCAGGCTCACGTCGTCCGGCAACGGCTTGGGGTTGTCGAGCTTGTCACTTGCTTCATCAGCCCAGGCCAGCGAGGCCAGGCTCAGCGCCACGCAGGCGCCCAGTAATTTATACATCTCTGATTCCTTCAGAAGCCTGGATACGTGCCACCCGCCAACCACCACAGGCGGCCGCCACGGCACTGACACCGAGCACCGCCACCAGGGCCAGGCCATAATGGCGCGCCAACAGGTGGCTGGCGTACTCGCCCGGCACCTGCACAAAAAGCTTGTTCAGCGCCGCCTCAGCCAGGCCATACAGCCCAACGCTGAGCACAGCGGCAAAACCCGCGCTGTATAGCGCTTGCAGCAGCACAAACAGCAACAACGCGGCGGTGGAAAACCCCAGCAGGCGCAACACCGAGAGTTCACGGTGCTTACGCGCCACCGCCGCCAGGGTGCCCGCGAAAATCGCCGCAAACGCCCCGGCCAGCGCCAACCCGGCGATGATCCAGAACACAATCGACAGGTTGCGGCTCAACGATTGCACTTGAGCGATGGTGTGCGCCTGGGTTGAAACCAACAGGTTCTGCCCGGCGAAATACACCCGCAACGGTTCCACATCACGGAGGCTGCGCGCGTACAGGCGAAACGCCGGGTAGATACGCTGTTCGCTCACGCTCGCCGCTTCACCGGCCCAACCCAACGCCGGCACCGCACGGCCATCGCGGTAATCTTCCGCTGCCTCCAACAACGCCAGATCGGCAAACAGGCCCTCGCGAACGAAAGCCTCCAGCGGCAACACCGCCAGCACCTGCAACCGCGTGCGCTGGGCCTCGACGCGCCCCGCCACTTGCCGCGCAAAGCTGGTTTCCAACCAATCACCGGGCCTTGCCGCGAGCTTTTCGGCGGCGGTATGGCTGAGCACGATCTGGTCCAGGCCGTGGGGCATCGGCAAGCCTGCCAACAACGGGTCGCCTGCGGCAGTCGGCAACATTTCCAGGGTCAGGGTGCCCACCTGCGCCGTGGCCGCAATCTGCCGTGTGCGCGGCACAGCAAACGCGACATCGCTGCGCTCACCCAGCTGCGCGATAAACGCCGCGCTGAATCGACCACCGCCCAACGGGATGATTTCACGGCTGGCGGGGTCGGTCTCCAAGCGTTCGGTCAAACTGCTAACCAGTCCAAATTTCAGCCCGAATAACACCAGCAATGGCGCGATAACCGCCACCAATGCCAACACCGAACAGGCCGACAGCCACCCATCGTTGCGGTAGTCCTGCCACGCGAGCGAAGCAACCAGGCCGATGCGCATCAGCACGCCTCCCCGAGGGTTGCGGTGACGCCGCCGTCTGGATCGCGCTGGCAACTGATACGCCGCACCTGCAAGCCACTGGCGCGGGCCAGCGGTTCATCATGGGTGGCGATCACACAGGCCGTACGGTGTTCGCGGGCCTGGGCCAGCAGCGCCTGCATCACGCGTTCGGCGTTGAGCGGGTCCAGGGACGCCGTCGGCTCATCAGCCAGCACCAGTTGCGGCCCATGGGCCAGTGCCCGTGCACAGCTGACCCGCTGGCGTTGGCCCACCGACAACGCCGCCGGGCGCTTGGCCAGCTGATCGCTGATCTGCAACTGCTCAGCCAGGCGCGCCACGCGGCCGTCGTCCTGCAAGCCCAGCAGTTGGCGCGACAGCGCGATATTGCCGCGCACATCCAGAAACCCCAGCAACCCCCCGGTCTGCGGCACATAGCCCAGATGCTGGCTGCGCAACGCGGCCAGCGCCGATTGCCGATCAGCACGCCACAGCGCGCCGATGTCGTGTTGGTTGAATGCAAACTGCCCCACCTGATCCGGTGCCAACACCAGCGCCAGCACGTCGAGCAAGGTGCTCTTGCCGCAACCGCTGGGGCCGACAATTGCCAGTTGTTCACCCGCGCCCAGCTGCAACGCAGGGATCACCAGGCTGTAGCGCTGGCTACCGACGCCCCGGCTCTTGTGCACCGCGCTCAGGTTCAACATTACGGCAGCGTCGACAGCGGCACGCGATACAACGCATCGCCCGGTTCGGCATCGCCGAAACGGACCCAGTTGGCCACGTCGTTATGGAAGGTTTCATACAGGCGGATTTTCGAATCCAGCTCGTCGATAAAGTCTTCCTGCTCGGCCACGCTCAATGACAACCACAGGTCCTGGGTCATGTTCAGCGACTTGCTGCGGTACGGCAGGCCCTCCAGGTATTCACCGAGCAGGCCGCCGTCAGCCAGGTTGCCGCCCTTGCGCAGGGCCTGCGGGTCGCGGCTCATATAGGCCGAGGCGCTGGCGATTTCCTGGAAGAAATCCTTGGGCGAGCTTTGGGTCTTGCGCGCCGCATCCACGATCAACTTCAACGATTGTTGCAGGTCGTTGAGTTGCAGCTTGGTCAACATCACGCACACCTGGAACGCTGGCAGCGCCGGGTTGGTCAGGTCACGATCAGCGGTCCAGGCGCTGACCAATTGCGGTGCCTGGCTCGCGGTCTTGCGCCCGAGAAAGTCCATGTGCATGGCATAGCCGACGGCGGCGGACTTGTCCGCCAGGCTCGGCGCGGCACTGAGCAACGGCACGGGCTGCGGCGTGTTGCTGCGCACCTGATGCACCAGGTTGGCGAACACCGTGCCGATCTCATCGACGCGCTCACCCAGTTTGCGCACATCGCCCCCTGGCACTGGCGTGTACAGGTCGCCGATCTGCGGGTTGGCGTCGGCGGTGAGGACGCGATACTGGCTCTCGGCGCCGGCATGGGTTTTCTTGCCGCCATCGGTGCGCAGGTGCAGCGCGTAGATCTTGATCTGCTTGCCCAGCGCCGCCTGGCGCACTTCCGCTTCGTTCATCTGGGTGGCGGCGAACGGGTCGTTCTTGCGCAGCGCGCCGGCATCAGAAACCAGCAGGATGATGCGCCCGCCGTAGCCGGACCAATCCATGCCGTCCACTGCCTGCATCACCCCGGCAAACGCATCTTCGTTGAACGAGTGGCTGGACACCGTCGACGCTTTGACCTGGCGCGCCATATCCAGAAAGCGCTGCGGGTCGCGGCCTTGGTCGAGGCTGATCAGGGTCTTGGCGACATACTCCAGGCCCGGGGTTTTCTGGATGCTGCTGCGAAAGCCGACCATGCCGAAGCTGACGCTGTCCAACTCGCCACGCTCGGCAATGCGGGTTTGCAGCTCGTGCACCACGTCGCGAATCTGGTCGATGTAGGGCTGCATCGACACGGTGGTGTCCACCACCAGCACCACCGCCGTGCGGAACGCGTCGGCATTGGCGCTGAGCGTCGGGCTGGCCGGTTTGGCAGCGGCGCGGCTGCCTGGGTCGATGGAGGCCACGTTGAGCAACTGCACCGGCTGGCCGTTGTCGTCGAAGCTCTCCTTGGAATCGAAGATCGGCAACAGGTAGAACTGATTCTGCGGCACCGCGCTGGCGGTGGGTTCCAGGGCCAGGACTTGCTGGTTGTCTTCACGGTTGTTCTGCGCCTTGGCCAAGGCGCTTCTCGCTGCGGCAGGGTCGGCCAGCAGTTTTTCCACCTCACCGGGCTGGCGCAGGAACATCACGGGAGCCCGGCCGGAGCGCTCGGTGAACTTGAGCACCAGGCTTTGTTTCCAGTCGCTGACCTGGGAGGCTGGCAGCCAACCGTCGCTGCGACCATCAGTGGCCGCGCCGACGCGTACCCACTGGCTGCCATCGACCTCTTTGCGCTGGTACACGTAGAGCACGGAAAACGCCGGCAGCGCTTTACCCGGCGGGCTCCCAGCGTCCGCTGAAAGCTGGGCGCCGGGTTTGCTGAGTACACGCTGGAACAAGGTTTTCTTGCCTGCCATCAGCAACGGGCGCTGACCGCCATCCACTTCAGCGACAGCCACGGGCGGCGTCACCTTGGGCACCACGGCGGCTGGCGGCTTGGCCGGTTCATCGCCGCCGCTCAACCACCAGTAGCTGGCGCCACCAATGGCCAACGCGACGGCGACCGCCACGGCGGCCAAGGCCAATACCGGCCCACGGCGCTGCTCGGACGGGGCATTGTGCTGCGTCGGCGTCACCACCGGTTGACGCACTATTGGCTGCGGCTGCGGCTGCGGTTTATCCGTCGGAATGTCGATGGTGACAGGGGTCATGCCCGCCAGATCAAAGCTCAATGGAATCGGCAGCGGCCGCACCAGCGTGGCATCCAACTCATCAGCCGGCAGTTGATCCAGCGCCAACAACAACGCTGCCGCATCCGGATAACGTTCCGCCGGGTCCTTGGCCAACAACTTGCGCAGCACGCCCTGATAGCGCCCATGGTGCACAGGCAATTCCGGCAAGGGTTCGGTCAGGTGCGCCAGCGCCGTGGAAAGCGCATCGGTGCCGTTATAAGGCAGCTTGCCGACGAGGATTTCATACAGCACCACGCCCAGCGCGTAGAGGTCGGCGCGGCCATCGATCTCCTGGCCCCGCGCCTGCTCCGGGCTCATGTAGCTCGGCGTGCCCACGGCAAACCCGGCCTGGGTGAATTGGGTGCGATCGTCCAGCGACTTGGCAATCCCGAAGTCCGACAACACCGCCGTGCCATCGGCCCGGAACAGAATGTTCGCCGGCTTGACGTCGCGGTGCACCAGCCCTTGGGCATGGGCATAGCCCAGGGCCGAGGCAATCTGGCGGATGAGCGTCACGCCCTGCTCCGGGGTCAGCCCAGCAGCAATGCGCTCCTTGAGCGTGCCATTGGGCAGGTATTCCATGGCCATGTAATACAGCTCACCGACGTTGCCGATGTCATGGATGGTCACCGTGTGCGGGTGTGACAAACGCGCCAGCGTCTTGCCCTCGCGCAGGAAGCGTTCGCAGAAACTCGGGTCGGCCGCCAGCGCTGCCGCCATCACCTTCAACGCCACCTTGCGCTCCAGCGAGCGCTGGGTCGCCAAGTACACGCTGGCCATGGCGCCTTCGCCAATCTCGCCTTCGATGTCATAACCCGGGATGACGATGTTCATGACGAGACCTTCACGACGAGGGTGGTGATGTTGTCTGGTGCGCCGCGATTGAGCCCCAAGTGCACCAGGCTGCGCACGATTTCATCCGGCGCGTCATGGCTGAGCACGTCGCGGATTTCATGGTCTTCGACGGTCTTGTTGAGGCCATCGCTGCACAGCAAATAGCTGTCGCCGGGAGCGATCAACAGGTCCACCGAGGCGACGTCCAACTGGGCCTCAACGCCAATGGCGCGGGTGACGATATTGGAGCGCGGGTGGGTGCGGGCGTCGGCTTCGCTGAGCAGGCCGCTGTCTTGCAGGTCTTGCACGTAGCTGTGGTCGCGGGAAATGCTTTCCAGCACGCCGTCGCGCAAGCGGTACAGGCGACTGTCGCCGGCCCACAGGCACACCCCGCGCAAGCCGCGCGCGGCGAACACCACCACGGTGCTGCCCATCATGGTCACGCCACGGTTGGCGGTTTCTTCGCGCACGGCCGCGTTGATGCGCAGCAGGTCATTGCGCAGCGCCGCCGAGTATTCGTCCAGGGAGCGGCCCAGCGGCACATGGCGCAGGCTGTCGACGATCAAGCTGCTGACATAGTCCCCCGCCGCGTGCCCGCCCATGCCATCGGCCACCACCCACAGGCGGTTTTCCGGCAGGTCCAGAAAGGCATCTTCGTTGACTTGGCGAACCATGCCCACATGGCTTTTGCTCGCGGATTCGTACGTCACGCCCATCTACACCACACCTTCTTGTCCGAGCAAAAACTGCGCAAAATCGCTGGCGGCAGGCAGGCCCTGGCACCGTAATAAACCGGGGGAGATACGCTGCGAACCTCGCCCCCACCACAGGCTTGCGCCCTCGCACGCCTGTTCGGCCAGCGCGGTCATACGCTGGTGCGGCACGGTGGCTGCCACCCTTTGCAGGCCGGCAAAACGGCTGTCCACCGCTCGCGGCTCGCTGGCCGGCACGCCCAACTCGTCGAGCCCGGCGTTGAAGCTTTCGAAGGTCGCGCCGCTGTCCAGGGTGCTGAGCAACAAGGTTTCAGCCTGCTCGAACCAGGCGTCCGAACCGCCCACCAGCGACGCCGGGTTGGTGTCGTGATCCAGCAAGGTCACCACCGCCAGCGGAAAATACCGCCCGACCCGGTCAATGCTCGGCATCACCACGCCCGCCGCCGCGTCCGGCCCGCACACGCCCGGGGCCAGCACAAAGCGCCACAACGGGCTGACCAGGTACGCATTCAGCCAGTCAGCGCCGAGGCTGTTCTGGCTGGCGAGCAAACCCGCCGCCAGCCAGCTGTCCCACGGGCCGATAAAGCTCTGCGGCAAGGCGCGGCTGACGAAGTCCCCGCGGCTGGCCAACTTGCCGTAGAAACCCAGGGCCGTCATAGCCGCTCCGGCAGGCTGAAGCCACTGAGCACGCGGCTCTTGAACGGGTTGAAGGCACTGTTGGCGCGCAACTCGTAGGCGATGCTCGCGCCATCGACTCGCAGGCGCAGGTTGAAACGATCCGGCGAGTTGCCTGCAGTGAGGTCTGATTGCTCCAGCAGACGGAACCAGGCCCACGGGCCGTCCAGAGTGATGCCGGAGCGACCACTGGCCGACGGCGGCATGATGGAAATACGCACCACGCCAATGCTGCCCGGGTTCGGCCATTGCATCGCCACCGGCCGGCTCGGGCCGTGGTCGTAGCTCAATTGCTGGCCGTCCAGGTCAAGCAGGAACTGAGTGATGGTAGGGTCCATCGACACCGGCTTGAGTTCGAAACGCACGATGGGTTGGGTGCCACCGGAGCGGAAGAACGCGTCCCGAATCGACGCCGCACGCTGGAAGGTTTGCAGCACGCCAGGAGCAATCCCCAGCTTCTGCGCCGCCCCAGGTTGCCAGCGCCAGGTCTGTGCCGATGTGTCCACATAGGGCTGCAGGTATTTGCGGAAGTAGTTGTCCATCACCCCGCCCACGCCGAAGAACTGGCCGAAGTCATCCAGGGTGGCGTCCCGCGCACTGCCCGGCGACATCGGGTAACGCCCGGCCAACGACTGGCGATACACGTTGACCACCTCACTGACCCAGGCCGCGTTCAGCTGGTTACGCACCCCGCCCATCATGCTGTTGGTGGTGGAATTGACCACCGACTTGACCATGCCCTGCACCAGCGGCGGCTGACGCTCGGCGTTCAGGCTAACCCGCGTGGCCGCAGCCGCCGCCTGGTTCTTGGCCTCACCGAGCAAGGCATCGCCGCTGGCACCGACCATGGCGCTGACCTGCACATACAGTGCATTCATGTCCGACAGCAGGCCGTCGATGGCCGCCGGTTCACCTTCGTTTTTGCTGACGATGCTGTTGAGTTCGGCAAAGTGCGCGGTCACCGGATCATCCGCCGGTGCCGGTGCATTCGCCGTCGGTTGCGCATCGCCCAGCAAACTGCCGAGGCGTTCCTTGAGCTTGTCCACGCCGCCTTCCACCGGCACGCCTTTGGCGGCCAGTTGGCGTTCTTCGGCTTGCAGGTCGGTTTCCCTGGCAACCGCCACCAACAGTTTTTTCAGCGGCGAGGTGGGACCGGAAATCACCCGCAGCACATCGGCGGCCTGGGCCACGCTGGTGATCGGCACAAAGTCGATGTCGGCGAGCAACGCGTCCCACTGGCGCTGGTAATCCTGGAAGTACAAGCGGCGCACGTCGGCGGCCAGGCTCACCACGTTCTGCTGGTCGGCCTGTTCATGGCCCAGCACCCATTGCTCTTCGGCCAGGGTGCCGGTCTGGTTCAAGCTGCTGAGCAAGAACGCCTGGCGATAGCCTTTGGCGGTAAAGAAACCACTCAACGGCTCACCCAACGGCTTGCCGCTCTTGCGGCTGAACACTAGCGCGGCATCGCGACCGGCGGCTTCGTTGAGGCGAAAGTCCGGGATACCTTCGGGCAGTTTCTGGCGCTTGACGCGGTCGTACACGCGCTGGGCTACCGGCAATTGCTGCAACTGTCGACGCAAATCGTCGATCAGCCGTGGGTCCAGGCGTGCGCTCGGCGGGTGGCGTTCGAACAGCGCCTGCAAGTGCCCGGCCAGGGCCTGACGCTGGTCGGCCGGCAGGTCGCGGGGCAGGTTGCGGTCCCAGTCCAGGGCGATCCAGGCCTTGATGAAGTCCGGGTCGTAATGCTCGGTGTCGGCGAGCATCAGGTAAGCCTTGAGGCCCTCGTAGAGAAAGTCCGAGTTACCGCCGCCGTGCAGTTGCTCTTCGATACGCGTCACCAGGCGTGGCGCGAACACGGCGATCAACAGTTTGCGGTACACGCTGGCGGACTCGGCTTCGAGCATATCGCCCTGGTACAGCCCCAGCCCTTCGGACCAGCTCGGCGAATCCCCCGCCAGGTTCTTCACCGCATTGAGCAACGGCAGCACGGCGAGCACTTCCCGCTGTGCCGGGCTCAGGTTCTGTACGGTCTGGCCCAGGGGCGCGACCTTCTGATCGACCTGGGCGATATATGCCTGGTTGGCGCGATAGCTCACCCACCACAGGCTGCTGACCACCACCACCAGCGCGACGGTGGCCGCCAGTACGCCACGGGCGATCCACTTGCGGCGCCGCTCGACTTTCGGGTTCACCCCCACCAGGCCGCGCTCGGCAAAGGCCACGGCGGTGAAGAGTTTTTCGATGAAGTAACTGCGCCCGGTGCCGCTCTGGCGCGCCAGGTGCTGGCGGTCCAGGTTCATACTCTGGGCCATGGCACCGATCAGGCGGTCAATCGGGCTGCCTTCCTGGGTGCCGCTGGTGAAGTACACGCCACGCAGCAACACGCGCTCTTCAAAGGCGTTGGGTTTGAACACGCCTTCGAGGAAGCTTTGCAGGCAATCTTTCAGCGCGCCGAACTGCTGCGGGAAGCCGTAGATCAGGTCGCGTCGTGCCGGGTCGCGTTCCTGCTGCAAGCGCTCGACCAGGCGTTCGTTGAGACGCTGCTCCAAGCCCGCGAACTCGCTTTGCAGGTGCGCCAGCGGGCTGTCGCTGTTTTTGCCGTCGTCCAGGGCAAAGGTCATGCCCCACACCTGGGCGCGCTCTTCCTTGCTCAGGTTGTCGAAGAACTCCATGAAGCCCGGCACCAGGTCGAGCTTGGTGAGCATCAGGTAGATGGGGAAACGCACGCCCAGCTGCGTATACAGCTCCTGGATGCGCAGGCGAATCGCGGCGGCATGGGCTGCGCGCTCGGCGTCGGTGCCCAGCAGCAGATCCGAGAGGCTGATGGCGATAAACGCCCCGTCGATCGGCCGGCGGGAACGCTGCTTTTTCAGCAAGTCGAGAAAGCCCAGCCAGGCGGCTTTGTCCACCGTGGAGTTGCTGTCCTGGGTGGTATAGCGGCCAGCGGTGTCGAGCAATACGGCCTGGTCGGTAAACCACCAGTCGCAGTTGCGCGTACCACCCACGCCCCGCACCGCACCGGCGCCCAATTGCGCCGCCAGCGGGAAATGCAGCCCGGAATTGACCAGCGCGGTCGTCTTGCCCGAGCCCGGCGGGCCGATGATCACGTACCACGGCAACTCGTAAAGGTTGCGGCGCTCATCGCCGCCCAGCTTGGCCTTTTTCAGCAGTGCCAGGGCTTCGTCCATGCGCTGGCGCAGCGTGGACAGCTCTTCGGCGGTCGCAACGCTGTTGGGGTCGACCGGGGTTTCTGCGGCCAGGCTGCGCATCACTTCGGCGGCCTGGCGACGGGCCTGGATGATGCGGAACACGCGGTAGGCCACCCACAGCGCAAACACCAGCACGATCAGCGCCCAACGGCGCCCTTCGGGCACCAGCACGTCCAGCAGCGGGCCAACAAACCAGATGATCAGGCTCAGGGCAATCAGGCCCAGCACGGGGATCACCCAGCGAATCATGAAACTGAAAAACGCCTTCACTCGACGCCCTCCGCCAATACGGTGATTTCAACCCGACGATTGCGGGCACGGCCTTCGGCAGTACTGTTGGTGGCCAATGGCTCGGTGTCGCTGCGGCCTTCGGCGCTGAAGCGTTCGGCCTGGCCGGTCTTGGCCGCGAGAATCTCCAGCACCGACTTGGCCCGGGCTTCGGACAACGCCCAGTTGGACGGGAAGCGCAACGTGGCAATCGGGCGGTTGTCGCTGTGCCCGGTGACACGCACCTGGCCCTTGACCTTGCGAATGGCGTCAGCGATGCGCAGCATCAGCGGCTGGTAGTCATCGACGATGCTGGAGCTGGCCGAGGCGAACAGCTCATCGCCACGAATGGTCACCACAGAGCGGTCAACCTTGTCTTCCACCGCCACGCGGCCGGCCTTGATGTCATCGGCCAGGAACCCGGCCAGGCGTGGGCGCTCAATCACTTTGGGCTGCGCCACCGGACGGTCGATGGCCTGCACCGGGATCTCGCCCAGGGCATGAATATTCTTGAACACCGGCTCGGCGTCCGAGGCCAGCTTCAGGCGCAGGCCGAACAGCAACGCCAACAGCAGCGCCAAGCCAATCGCCACGGCAATCCATGGCGGCATGAATTGCGCCAGGCGATCACGGGCCACGGTCACACCGCGCCAGTGCGGCGACAGCTCACGCTCGTGCTCGCCACGGGCGCTGCGTATCGCTGCGGCGGTGCGTTCACGCAAGGCTTCCAACTGGCTGCGCCCGTCGGTCATCACCCGGTAACGCCCTTCAAAACCCAGGCACATGCACAGGTACAACAGCTCCAGCAGGTACAGGCGTTCCCGTGGGCTTTGCAGACAGTGGTCAAGCAACTGGAAAACCTTTTCGCCACCCCAGGCTTCGTTGTGCACGGTGATCAGCAGGCTCTGCTTACCCCAGTCACTGGTGCTGCCCCACGGCGTGCTCAGCACCGCTTCATCCAAGGCAGTGCACAGCGCGTAACGGGCCAACAGCACTTCATTGCGTGCCACACCGGCGGCTTCGGCGCGTTCTTCGAACTGGCGCAGGTACGCCAGCAACTGCGCACGCAGGCTGGCCGGCGCGGGATGGGCAATGGTGTTGCGCAACCGCGTCAACAACGCCAGCAACGGGCCGGCGGCACTTTCCAGCGGGTTGAGGCCCTGGCTCTTGCCGGTGAGGATCGGCGCAGCCGGCATCGACAGCGGCGCAGGTTCGGCACGCGCGGGTGCAGGTTCTCGGCCACCCGGGCGCGGCATGAACTGGGTGCGGTCATCATCATTGGGATGCATCGCCAATTATCCTCGGATCGCCCAGAAGGCCAGGTTCAAGCCCGGGAACTGCCCGGCGATATGGAAGGCGAAACCGCCGGAATTATTCAGCTGCTGCCAGTGCTCGCTGCCACGGTCCAGCTCGTAGTAGGTGCTGCCAGCGTGGTAAGGCAACTGGCGTGGCGCCACCGGCAACGGCAGCAGGCCGATGCCCGGCAGTTGCAGGTTGACCATGTCGCGGATGTGCTCCACCGAGCCGACCTTGCTCTGCTGGCCGAAACGCGCACGCAGGGTTTCGCCGGGCACATCGGCGCGTACCACGAGGATGAAACTGGCGTTGTCGAGCAGGGTCTTGTCGGCCAACATCGCCACATGGATGCCGTAGGCTTTCTCCACAATGGGGATCGGCGTGGCCTTGCTGTCGATGAGCATCGACAGCGCTTCACGCAGGGCCGCCATCACCGGCATGAAGCTCAAGGCCAGGTCGTCGTGCTGGTACTGCGGGTATTCGTGGGGGCGACGGCTGGAGGTTGAGAAGGTGGAAAATTCACCGGCCAGGCTGACCAGTTCGCTGAAGAAGCGCTCCGGGTGCAACGGGCTCAACTGGCTGAAGTGCTGGATCAGCGGCTGGGCGCGGTTGACCAGTTGCAGCAGCATGAAGTCGGCGATCTCCGAGGCCCCCCCGGCACCCGAGGCCACCACGCGGCCGGCCAAGGCTTCGCCACGCTGGTGCAACAGGCCCAGCAGTTCGCTGCGAAAGGCCGTCAGCGGTTTGCTCGCGGCCACGTCCAGCACGGGCGGGATGTAAGTGTCATCGAGCACCAACGCACGGTCGGCACGCTTTTCCTTGATGCGTACCAGGCCGATGGCCGCGTAGTCGCTGATGCCGTCCTGCGCCGTCAGCAGGCGCAACGCCCGCGACCCCACGGCCACCGGTGCACGGTTTTCGAACGGGGCGTTGTCGTCGCGCACTTCACGCACCTGGCTCACGTAGCGCGCGGCTTCCAGGGCCTCGCCCTCGTCCACCGTGTCACGGGCGCCGGCACGCTTGAGCGGCAGGGCCAGGTAGACCAGGCCGTCGCGCAGGTTGTCGTCGATATTCAACGGGCTCGGCGCCAGGTCGTCCTGGGGAATATTGAACGGCGTGCCATCGGGCAACAGGCCGCGGGCCGACACGATCGCCAGCTTGCCCTGGGCCAGCAGGCCCTGGTCGATCAGCAGCTCGGAGAACCCCCAGGCACCCGCCGACAACGGGCGGCTGCGGGCATCGATCAGGTTTTCCAGGTAACGGTCATGCTGCTGGAAGTGCTGCGTTCCGATGAACATGCCTTCCGACCAGACCACGCGATTGTTCCAGGACATGGGGGCTCCGATTGCTTGTTATTGGGCTGGGCTGGATGGGGAAGCCACGACGTCGGCGCGCACGGCATGCACGTCGAGGCTGATCTGGTATTCGCTGTATTGGCGCGGCGGCACGTTGATGACCGTGCGCCATTGCGCACGGTCCAACTCGCGGTAGCCCACCAGCAAGCCGATCTGGCGCGTGGACGGGTCGAGATCGCGCTGCAGGCTCAGTTGTTGGCCGGGCTGCACCATCACTTCGTCCTGGTCCAGCAGGTCGAGGCCGAGGGTGGATTGCGCACGGTCAGCCAGGGCGAAGTAATCGGAGCGTGAAAAGGTCGCGGCGTTTTTCAATTCGAAAATGCGCACCCGCACCGGCGCGGCCTGGCCGTTGGCACCGGGGTTAAGCCCGGCAATCGCGTGAAAATGCAGCTCAACGGCGGCCGTGTCAGCTTCGGCCTCGGCAGCCGCCTGGGGTTTGGCAGTGTCGTTGGCACACGCCGTCAGCAGCAGCACGGTGGCGGCTGCGAGTAAAAACCTGGGAATCATCCTGCGTCCTCAATGACGTATTTAGCTATCCGTTTTATCCATTGGTGCGAGGCGTTTTCAGCGTCGCTGTCGTGCACTGTGTTCTTCGTAGGCCCGGCTGAATTCACGACCGAACAAGTCCTGGAAATCGTCCTGGGCCTCGCGGGAAATGTTGCTGTAGAGCTCGGTGAACTGCTGCCAGTACTGGGCCTGGCGCGAACCGTTGAACAGACTCGAGAGGCCGCCGGGTTTGCCCATGCGCTCCTCCAATTGCGCCGGTTCAAAGCGCGTGAGCAGGTGTTTGATCGCCGCTTCCACGCCAGCCATCACGGCCAACTGGTGGGCGCGCAGGTCGTCGAAACTGTCACGTACGGCGAGGTCCGGCGCCATGAACGCCTGGTTGCCATGACGCAGCAACAGCAGTAACGCTTCATCGGCATTCGGGGCGAATTTCAACGGGTTGTTTTCGGCGGGGCGGATCATCGTCTGCTGCATGCGAAACTCGCCCTTGAGGCTGGCACGGGCACGCAATACGTCGATCAAGCCCTCGACCATCAACCGGTAGCTGCGGCCGATGCTTTCCATCTGCGCGCAGGCGTCGGCTTTGTCCAGGCGCAACTGGTCCAGGCCCGCACCGCGCAGGAAGGCTTGCAGGAGGTCCGGTGGTGGCTCGGCATTGGCCACGGGGAGCGCAACAGGCTCGACCACAGGTGGCGGCGGGATGATCGGGTCTGGGGCGGGCGCAGCATTGACCACGGGCGCGGGCGCGTCGCCGAACAGATCCCAGTCTTCGGGAATGACCGAGCCCTGCACTGATGGCTTTTCGGGCGCCGGTACGGCCACTGGGGCCGGGGGGCGAAAATCGTGTTGCTCGGACGGCACATGGTCCGCCACGGTGGGCGGCGGCACGGCGGTGGGGCTGAGGAAGTCGAACAGGTCTGGCAGGGTTTCCATGGCCGAGGCGCCCTGGAACTGCGGCGCGATCATCGGCGTGGGCGCAGGTTGGCTCGCCACGGCGCCCATCAGCGCTTCAAAGCTATTGGGTGAGTCACCGGCAAATGGCTGGCTGTCGATGGCTTGCACGTTGAAGTCGATACGCGCCTGGATTTCGTAATCGCCGATGCGGATCAATTCACCGTCTTGCAACGGCTCGCTGTTACCCCGACGCATACGAATACCCGCCTTGACCAACTCCACACCATTGGTGCTGTTATCGGTCAAATAATAACGGCCATCTTTGTATTGAATAACGCAATGTTGCGAAGAGACGAGACGCTCAGGGTCGGGCAATACCCAGTCATTGTCAGAACTGCGGCCAATAGCCATCACGCCCTGATCCATGGACTTTTCGGGGCATTGCCCAGGTGTGATCTTGTGATAACTAGTGATAGTCAAACACAGCGACATCTTGCCTCCTTGCTGATACATCGCGCGCAGTCTACCCAGGAGGCAGCACCGCCCTGGAGAGTCCCGTCCTGTCGTACAAACGACCGCCAAAATCTGCTTTTACCAGCATGATCGCTGATCTTAACTGGCTTCCATGACAAAAATCCGCTCTGGGCGCGCCTTTCGACTCGCCAGTCGCGCAGGTTGTTAAACACCGCACATCTGTCACAGAGGGCGAATAGCTTACCTTGACAAGCCATAAGTACTACACCAAAAATGCACAACTTCTTGAACATCAGTGATGGCGCAGTAGTGGCACGCTGAGTATATGACCAAGAAAACATGCAAAGTTCATTACGCAACTAATGCATGCATTGCCCGCCATCCAGCGGGCCGATAAGGAGATCGAATTCAGTGGATGTGCCGTTGCTGCTCACCGCCGTTTCCGCGACGTCGCCCTGTGGCGAGGACATGGAATATGACGCGCAATTTCTGCAATTGGAACGTGATGCCAAGGGCCAACCCGAACGCAGCATGGGCGACTCGATCCTGCCCGCTGAGCCGCCCGAGTGGCGCAGCATCCAGCAGCAAAGCCTCGATCTGTTGCAGCGCAGCAAAGACCTGCGCATCACCCACTTTCTGCTGCAAAGCACCCTCGCCCTCCAGGGTGTGGCCGGGCTGGCCGAAGTCCTCACGCTGATCGACGCCTTGCTGCGCCAATACTGGGCCGAGCTGCACCCGCGCCTGGATGCCGACGATGACAACGACCCCACCGTGCGCATCAACGCCCTTACCGGCCTGACCTGCGAGACCAATATTCGTCTGCTGCGCGAAAGCATCCTGACGCGCTCGCGCACCTTCGGGCCCGTGAGCCTGCGCGCAGCGCTCAACGCCAGCGGCCTGCAGAGTTTTGCCGATGAGCAGTTGGGCAACCAGCAACTCAACGCCGCGTTCCTGGACAGCGACCCCGAACAACTGCAAGCCACCCGTGACGCCTTGAGCGCGGCGCGTGCGGCGTGCGAGGCCATTGAGCAACAGGTCAATGACCAAGTCGGTTCCGCCCAGGGCGTGGACCTCAGCGCCTTGAAGCAGCCGCTCAAACAGGCCCTGCAACTTCTCAATCAAGCGGTGCCAGGCACCGACAGCAGCAGCGATCCCGAGGCCGTCAGTGAAGACAATGCCCCCTCGGTCGACGCCGCCGCGCCCGCAGCTCCTCGCCCTTCTGGCGACATCGCCACCCGCGACGATGTGCTGCGCAGCCTCGACAAAATCCTCGCGTACTACACCCGCCACGAGCCTTCGAGCCCGCTGCCGGTGCTGTTGAACCGAGCCAAGAATCTGGTACATGCCGACTTTGCGGCCATCGTGCGCAATCTGATTCCCGATGGCATGTCCCAATTTGAAAACCTGCGCGGCCCCGACAGCGAGTAAGCCGCCGGACCGTGCAGTAACAACACCGTCGCTCAAGCGACCAGGAGCAGCAACGTGGCGAAGCAAAGTTCTCAGAAATTCATCGCGCGCAACCGTGCGCCTCGAGTGCAGATCGAGTACGACGTCGAGCTTTACGGCGCCGAGAAAAAGGTCCAGCTGCCCTTCGTGATGGGCGTGATGGCCGACCTCGCCGGCAAGCCTGCCGAGCCGCTGGCACCCGTGGCCGACCGCAAGTTCCTTGAGGTGGACGTCGACAACTTCGACTCACGCCTCAAGGCCATGCAGCCACGCGTCGCGTTCCACGTACCCAATGAGCTGACAGGCGAAGGCAACCTGAGCCTGGACATCACCTTCGAAAGCATGGACGACTTCAGCCCGGCCGCCGTGGCCCGCAAGGTCGACTCCCTGAATCAGCTGCTCGAAGCCCGCACCCAATTGGCCAACCTGCTGACCTACATGGACGGCAAGACTGGCGCTGAAGAAATCATCATGAAGGCGATCAAGGACCCGGCATTGCTTCAGGCACTTGCCAGCGCGCCCAAGCCTGCAGGGGAGCAGTAATCATGACGGACAATACCGCCCGCGAAGGCAGCCAGATCCTGGGTACCACCGAAGAAGCCAGCGAGTTCGCGAACCTGCTGCTGCAAGAATTCAAACCCAAGACCGAGCGTGCCCGCGAAGCCGTTGAAACCGCGGTGCGCACCCTGGCTGAACAGGCCCTGGCGCAAACCGACCTGGTGTCCAACGACGCGATCAAGTCGATCGAATCGATCATCGCCGCCATCGACGCCAAGCTCACCGCCCAGGTCAACCAGATCATCCACCACCAGGATTTCCAACAACTGGAAAGCGCCTGGCGTGGCTTGCATTACCTGGTCAATAACACCGAGAGCGATGAGCAACTGAAGATTCGCGTGCTCAACATCTCCAAGCCAGACCTGCACAAGACCCTGAAGAAATTCAAGGGCACCGCGTGGGACCAGAGCCCGATCTTCAAGAAGATGTACGAAGAAGAATACGGCCAGTTCGGTGGCGAACCTTACGGCTGCCTGGTGGGTGACTACTACTTCGACCAGTCGCCGCCCGACGTGGAACTGCTGGGCGAGCTGTCGAAAGTCTGCGCCGCCATGCACTCGCCTTTCATCGCTGCGGCCTCGCCGACCGTGATGGGCATGGGCTCGTGGCAGGAACTGTCGAACCCACGCGACCTGACCAAGATCTTCACCACCCCGGAATACGCCGGCTGGCGCTCGCTGCGTGAATCGGAAGACTCGCGCTACATCGGCCTGACCATGCCGCGCTTCCTGGCACGCCTGCCGTACGGCGCCAAGACCGACCCGGTAGAAGCCTTCGCCTTCGAAGAAAACACCGACGGCGCCGACAGCTCCAAGTACACCTGGGCGAACGCCGCCTACGCCATGGCAGTGAACATCAACCGTTCGTTCAAGCACTACGGCTGGTGCTCGCGCATCCGCGGCATCGAGTCTGGTGGTGAAGTGGAAAACCTGCCGGCCCACACGTTCCCTACCGATGACGGTGGCGTGGACATGAAGTGCCCGACCGAAATCGCCATCAGTGACCGCCGTGAAGCGGAACTGGCGAAGAACGGTTTCATGCCGCTGCTGCACAAGAAAAACACCGACTTCGCCGCGTTCATCGGCGCCCAGTCGCTGCAGAAACCTGCCGAATACGACGACCCGGACGCCACCGCCAACGCCAACCTGGCCGCACGCCTGCCGTACCTGTTCGCCACCTGCCGTTTCGCCCACTACTTGAAGTGCATCGTGCGCGACAAGGTCGGCTCCTTCAAAGAGAAGGACGAAATGCAGCGCTGGTTGCAGGACTGGATCCTCAACTACGTCGACGGCGACCCGGCGCACTCCACCGAAACCACCAAGGCCCAGCACCCGTTGGCGGCCGCCGAAGTGATCGTGGAAGAAGTCGAAGGCAACCCGGGGTATTACAACTCCAAGTTCTACCTGCGCCCGCACTATCAGCTTGAAGGGCTGACGGTGTCGTTGCGCCTGGTATCGAAACTGCCTTCGGCAAAAAGCGCATAAGTAACGATTGAGCTAGCTCGTTCCCACGCTCCGCGTGGGAATGCCGCCCGGGACGCTCTGCGTCCCGGTGACGCGTAGCGTCACAGGATGCGTTACCACGCAGAGCGTGGGAACGATCACCCAATCAAGTGGCATGGGCCACACAGGGAGAAAACATGGCTGTTGATATTTTCATCAAGATCGGCGACATCAAGGGCGAGTCCATGGACAAGGCCCACAAGGACGAAATCGATGTGTTGAACTGGAGCTGGGGCATGTCCCAGTCCGGCAACATGCACGTCGGCGGTGGCGGTGGCGCGGGCAAGGTGAATATCCAGGACCTGTCGCTGACCAAGTACGTCGACAAGGCTTCGCCCAACCTGATGATGCACTGCGCCAGCGGCAAGCACATCGACAAGGTCAAGCTGACCGTGCGCAAGGCCGGTGGCGAGAGCCAGGTCGAGTACATGGTTATCAACCTGGAAGAAGTGCTGGTCACCTCCTTGAGCACCGGCGGTTCGGGCAGCGATGATCGCCTGACCGAAAACGTCACCCTGAACTTCGCCCAAGTGATGGTCGACTACCAGCCGCAGAAAGCCGACGGCACCAAAGACGGCGGCGCGATCAAGTTCGGCTGGAACATCCGTTCCAACACCAAACGCTGATAGCCCTTGTGGCCGTGGCCCGGTGCCACGGCCATTGTGTCCCTCTCGCAACCCGTCCGTGGAGCTGCTTTGGTGGTAACTGAAATCGCTTCCCGCGACCGTCTGCAACCGTCCCTGTTGGACCGGTTGACCGACGACGACCCGACCAACCCCAAGGAAAGCGCCGACAAACGCGTGCTGTCCCTGACCCAATTGAAGGCCTCGGTGCTGCGTGACCTGGCGTGGTTGCTTAACACCACCTCGTTACTCGATACCGATGCCACGCTGCACACCCCGGCCGGCACCTCGGTGGTCAATTACGGCCTGCCGGCACTGGCGGGCAACAGCGCTTCGAGCGTCGATATCAAAGCCCTGGAAGCCTTGATTTACCAGGCAATCGCCACCTTCGAGCCGCGTATTTTGCGCCACACATTGCGGGTCAAGGCGCGCATGGGCCATGGCGAGATGAATCACAACGCCCTGAGTTTCGAGATTGAAGGCGACCTGTGGGCACAGCCGGTGCCGTTGCGTTTGCTGTTGCAGACCGACGTGGACCTGGAGTCCGGCCATGTGCGCGTGCTGAATGCCGACCAGCGGAGACGCCCATGAACCCGCGCCTGCTGGAGCTGTACAACCAGGAATTGCACCACGTGCGCGAAAGCGCCGCCGAGTTCGCCAAGGAATACCCGAAGATCGCCAGTCGGCTGACCCTGTCCGGTATGGACTGCGCCGACCCGTACGTCGAACGTTTGCTTGAAGGCTTCGCCTATCTCACCGCCCGCGTGCAACTCAAGCTCGACGCCGAGTACCCGACCTTCACCCATAACCTGTTGGAAATCGCCTACCCGCACTACCTGGCGCCGACGCCGTCGATGACCGTGGTGCAATTGCAGACCGACCCCGATGAAGGCTCCCTGGCTGGCGGTTTCCCGTTGCCCCGTGACACGGTGCTGCGTGCCGCCCTGGGCCGTGAAACCCAGACCTGCTGCGAGTACCGCACCGCGCACCCGGTGACGCTGTGGCCGTTGCAGGTCAGCAACGCCGAATATTTCGGCAACCCCGCCGCCGTGCTCGGACGCCTGGCCGCCAGCGAACCGAAAGCCAAGGCCGGCCTGCGCCTGACCCTGCGCACCGGTGCCGAGCTGCCGTTCAACAGCCTCGACCTGGATACCTTGCCGCTGTACCTGAGCGGCGCGGATGAACAACCGTTTCGCCTCTACGAACAACTGCTGGGCAATGCCTGCGCGGTGTTTGCGCGCCAGCCCGGTGGCGATTGGGTCGAGCGCCTGCCCCAGGGCGCGTTGCGCTCGCGGGGGTTCGATGATGCCGATGCGGCCATGCCGGTGGTGGCGCGGGCGTTCCAGGGCTATCGCCTGTTGCAGGAGTACTTCGCCCTGCCCCATCGCTTCCTGTTCGTTGAGTTCGCCGAGTTGAGACGCGCGGTCAAGCGGTGTGACGGCCAGGAGCTGGAACTGATCGTGTTGTTCGACCGCCACGAACCGAGCCTGGAAGGCAGTGTCGGCGCGGCGCAGTTCTTGCCGTTCTGCACGCCCGCCATCAACCTGTTCCCCAAGCGCGTGGACCGCATCCACTTGTCCGACCGGGTCAATGAACACCATGTGATCGCCGACCGTACGCGGCCGATGGATTTTGAGATTCACTCCTTGAGCGGCATTACCGGCCATGGCACCGGACCGGAGCAGCCGTTCTTGCCGTTCTACGCAGTGCGCGATCCGTCGCGCTATGGCCGCGACCAGGCCTATTACAGCGTGCGCCGCGAGCCACGGGTGCTGTCCAGCGACCAACGCCGCAATGGCCCACGCTCCACTTATGTGGGCAGTGAAACCTTCGTCAGCCTGGTGGACAGCCGCCAGGCGCCGTATCGCCATGACCTGCGTCAACTGGGCGTGACGGCGCTGTGCACCAACCGCGACCTGCCGCTGTTCATGAGCGTGGGCAACGGCAAGACCGACTTCACCCTGGCCGACAGCGCGCCGGTACTGGCCGTGCGGTGCGTCGCCGGGCCAAGCCGCCCGCGTGCCAGCCACGCACATGACGCCAAGGCCTGGCGCCTGATCAGCCAGTTGTCGCTCAACTACCTCTCCTTGAGCGAACAGGGCCAGGGCGCCGGCGCCTTGCGCGAACTGCTGCGCCTGTACGGCGACAGCAATGACGCCGCCCTGCAATTGCAGATCGAAGGCCTGCGCGAAGTCAGCAGCAAGGCGGTGACCCGACGCCTGCCGATGCCTGGCCCGATTGTGTTTGGCCGCGGCCTGGAAATCACTTTGGAGTTCGACGAAAACGCGTTTCGCGGCACCGGCGTGTTCCTGCTCGGTGCGGTGCTGGAGCGCTTCCTGGCACGCTACGTGTCGATCAACAGCTTTACCGAGACGGTGATCCGTACCACCGAACGCGGCGAGATCATGCGATGGAAAGCCAAGCCCGGACGGCGTCCGACCCTGTGAAAACCCTGGACGCGATGCACCAGGAGCCCTGGGAATATGACTTCTTCCAGGCATTGCGGCGCATCGAGTGCGAAACGCCCGAGCTGCCACGCCTGGGCCATTCCCTGCGCCTGGCCGATGATCCGCTGCGCCTGGGGCAGCAGGCCGATTGCACCTTCGCACCCGCCACCCTCGCCTCGGTCGACCCCGGTGGCGACGGCAAGCCGGCGCGGTTGGAGCAGTTCTTCTTCGGCCTCGGCGGCCCCAACGGGCCGCTGCCGCTGCACATCACCGAGTACGTGCGCGAGCGCCAACGCAACAACGCCGACAGCACCAGCAAGCAGTTCCTGGATGTGTTCCACCATCGCTTGTTGACCCTGTTCTATCGGGCCTGGGCCGAGGCGCGGCCAACGGTCAGCCATGACCGCCCGGACGATGACTACTGGTCCGCCCGCCTCGCCGCCCTGAGTGGCCGCGGGATGCCGAGCCTGCTCAATCAAGGGCTCATCCCCGATACCGCGAAGTTGCATTACAGCGGCCATCTGTCGGCGCAAACCCGCTACCCGGATGGCTTGAAAGCGATCCTCAGCGAGTACTTCGGCCTGCCGGTAGAGATCGAGGAATACGTCGGCCAATGGCTGGAACTGCCCGAACGCAGCCGCGTGGGGGTCAGCGCCAACCAGTTGGGCGTGGACTTCTGCCTGGGCAGCCACGTGTGGGACCGCCAGCACAAATTCCGCATCCGCCTGGGCCCGCTCACGCTGGATGACTACATGGGCATGCTGCCCGGCCAACAGCCGTTCAACGAGCTGGTGGCGTGGGTGGCCGAGTACCTGGGCCATGAATTGGACTGGGACTTGAACCTGGTTTTGCAACAACCCGACGTTCCAGCGCTGCAACTCAACGGCCAGTTCCGCCTGGGCTTCAATACCTGGCTCGGCCAACCTGCGCATGACGCCAACGACCTAATCCTGGCCCGGCATTACGCCGACCACGCCACCACCTCAAGGAATCCAGAGCATGGGTGAAATCAGTCGCGCCGCACTGTTCGGCAAACTCAACAGCGTGGCCTACAAAGCCATCGAAGCCGCCACCGTGTTCTGCAAGTTGCGGGGCAATCCGTATGTGGAACTGGCCCACTGGTTTCACCAGTTGCTGCAACTGCAGGACTCGGACCTGCACCGCATCATCCGTCAGTTCAACGTGGAGCCGGCGCGCCTGGCCCGCGACCTCACCGAAGCCCTGGATCGCCTGCCGCGTGGCTCGACGTCGATCACCGACCTGTCCTCCCATGTGGAAGAAGCCGTGGAACGCGGCTGGGTGTATGGCAGCCTGATGTTCGGTGAAAGCCAGGTGCGCACCGGTTATCTGGTGCTGGGCATCTTGAAGACACCGAGCCTGCGCCATGCGCTGCTGGGCTTGTCCGGCGAGTTCGACAAGATCAAGGCCGAGGCCTTGAGCGAGCGCTTTGATGAATACGTCGGTGACTCGCCGGAAAATGCCTTGAGCGCCAGCGATGGCTTCAATGCCGGCGTCCCTGGCGAGGCCAGCGGTGCCATGGCGCCCAGCGCGATGGGCAAGCAGGAAGCGCTCAAGCGCTTCACTGTGGACCTGACCGAACAGGCCCGCAGCGGCAAGCTCGACCCCATCGTGGGCCGTGACGAAGAGATTCGCCAACTGGTGGATATCCTCATGCGTCGGCGCCAGAACAACCCGATCCTCACTGGTGAGGCCGGGGTGGGCAAGACCGCCGTGGTCGAAGGTTTCGCCCTGCGTATCGTCGCCGGTGACGTGCCGCCTGCGCTCAAGGACGTGGAGCTGCGCAGCCTCGACGTGGGCCTGTTGCAAGCCGGCGCCAGCATGAAAGGCGAGTTCGAACAGCGCCTGCGCCAGGTCATCGAAGACGTGCAGGCTTCACCCAAGCCGATCATCCTGTTTATCGACGAAGCCCATACCCTGGTAGGTGCCGGTGGCGCTGCCGGCACCGGTGACGCAGCCAACCTGCTCAAGCCTGCCCTGGCCCGTGGCACCTTGCGTACCGTGGCTGCCACCACCTGGGCCGAGTACAAAAAGCACATCGAGAAAGACCCGGCCCTGACCCGCCGCTTCCAAGTGGTGCAGGTTGCCGAACCGTCGGAAGACAAGGCCCTGCTGATGATGCGCGGCGTGGCTTCCACCATGGAAAAACACCACCAGGTGCAGATCCTCGACGAAGCTCTGGAAGCCTCAGTGAAGCTCTCCCACCGCTACATTCCGGCGCGCCAGTTGCCGGACAAATCCGTGAGCCTGCTCGACACCGCCTGCGCCCGCGTCGCCATCAGCCTGCACGCGGTCCCCGCGGAAGTGGACGACAGCCGTCGCCGTATCGAGGCCCTGGAAACCGAACTGCAAATCATCGCCCGCGAACAGGCCATCGGCATTGCCATTGGTACGCGCCAAAGCAACAGCGAAGCCTTGTTGAGCAGCGAGCGCGAGCGCCTGGCGACCCTGGAAAACCGTTGGGCCGAAGAGAAAGCCCTGGTGGATGAGCTGCTCGCCACCCGTGCCACCTTGCGCGAAAAGGCCGGTGTAGTAGACAGCGGCAGCGATGAGTTGCGCCTGCAACTGATCGACCTGCAACAGCGCCTCACCGCCCTGCAAGGCGAGACCCCGTTGATCCTGCCGACCGTGGATTACCAGGCCGTGGCCTCGGTGGTCGCCGACTGGACCGGCATCCCGGTGGGCCGCATGGCCCGCAACGAACTGGAAACCGTGCTCAACCTCGACCAGCACCTGAAGAAACGCATCATCGGCCAGGACCATGCCCTGCAAATGATCGCCAAGCGCATCCAGACCTCCCGCGCCGGCCTCGACAACCCGAGCAAGCCGATTGGCGTGTTCATGCTGGCCGGCACCTCGGGTGTGGGCAAGACCGAAACCGCCCTGGCCCTGGCCGAAGCCATGTATGGCGGTGAGCAGAACGTCATCACCATCAACATGAGCGAGTTCCAGGAAGCCCACACCGTGTCCACGCTCAAGGGCGCACCTCCGGGCTATATCGGCTACGGCGAAGGCGGTGTGCTGACCGAAGCGGTACGGCGCAAACCCTACAGCGTGGTGCTGCTCGATGAGGTGGAGAAAGCTCACCCGGACGTGCACGAGATTTTCTTCCAGGTGTTCGACAAGGGCGTGATGGAAGACGGCGAAGGCCGGGTGATCGACTTCAAAAACACCCTGATCCTGCTGACCACCAACGCCGGTACCGAGCTGATCTCCCACGTCTGCAAGGACCCGGCGAACATCCCCGAGCCCGAGGAAATCGCCAAGGCCCTGCGCCAGCCGTTGCTGGAGATTTTCCCGCCGGCCTTGCTCGGCCGCCTGGTGACCATCCCTTACTACCCGCTGAGCGACGAGATGCTTAAAGCGATCACGCGCCTGCAACTGAACCGCATCAAGAAGCGCGTGGAGAACACCCATAAAGTCGCGTTCGAGTATGACGACGCAGTGGTCGACCTGATCGTCTCGCGCTGCACCGAGACCGAAAGCGGCGGGCGCATGATCGATACCATCCTCACCAACAGCCTGCTGCCGGACATGAGCCGCGAATTCCTCACGCGCATGTTGGAAGGCAAGGCACTGGCGGGGGTGCGGATCAGTAGTCGGGATAATGAACTGCACTACGGCTTCAGCGACACCGAATAACTATTGTTGGAATACGGTCAGTGTGGGAGCTGGCTTGCCTGCGATAGCGGTCTGACATTCAGCATTGATGTTGACTGATCCACCGCTATCGCAGGCAAGCCAGCTCCCACAGTTGATCCGGTTCCGTCAGTGATGACGGTATTTACGGGACTACCGATGCTATTCAACCAAGCCTCACGCCTGGCCAAGATCAACAGCCCCCTCGGGCCGGATGTGCTGCTGCTCAACGAAATGGGCGGCGGTGAAGAGCTGGGCCGGCTGTTCAACTATGAGCTGCAACTGACGTCCCTGGACGCCAACATCGACCTGAACCAATTGCTGGGTAAACCGATGAGCGTCGGCCTGCAACTGGCGGACGGCGGCGAGCGGCATTTCCACGGGATCGTTGCGCGGTGCAGCCAGAACATCGACAAAGGCCAGTTCGCCAGTTACCAAGTCACCCTGCGCCCTTGGCTGTGGTTGCTCAGCCGCACCTCCGACTGTCGTATCTTCCAGAACTTGAGCATCCCGCAGATTATCAAGCAGGTGTTTCGTGACCTGGGTTTTTCCGACTTCGAAGACGCCCTCAGCCGGCCGTATCGCGAGTGGGAGTACTGCGTGCAGTACCGCGAGACCAGCTTCGATTTCGTCAGCCGACTGATGGAACAGGAAGGCATCTACTACTTCTTCCGCCATGAACAGGACCGCCATGTGCTGGTGCTGGCCGACGCCTATGGCGCCCACACCAGCGTGCCCGGCTACGCGTCGATCCCCTACTACCCCAAGGACGAGCAGCAGCGCGAACGCGACCATATGCACAATTGGCACCTGGCGCAGGAGGTGCAGCCGGGCTCGCTGGAGCTGAACGACTACGACTTCCAGCGCCCCAGCGCGAGCATCGACGTGCGCTCGGCCATGCCGCGCCCGCACACCGCCGGCGACTACCCGCTGTACGACTACCCCGGTACCTACGTGCAAAGCGCCGACGGCGAACACTATGCGCGCACCCGCATCGAGGCCCTGCAAACCCTGCATGAACAGATAGAGTTCAGCGGCAATGCGCGCGGCCTGGGCTCGGGCCATCTGTTCAGCCTCACCGGCTTCAGCCGCCAGGACCAGAACCGCGAGTACCTGATCGTCGGTTGCCGTTACTTCATCGTGCAAGAAAGTCTGGAAAGCGGTGGCGGTTCAGGCTCGGCGCAGTTCGAAAGCAGCCTGACCTGCATCGACGCCCAACAGAGTTTCCGCCCCCTGGCCAACACTCACCGCCCCATCGTCAAAGGCCCGCAGACCGCGCTGGTGGTAGGCCCCAAGGGCGAGGAAATCTGGACCGACCAGTACGGCCGCGTGAAGGTGCATTTCTACTGGGACCGCCACGACCAATCCAACGAAAACAGCTCGTGCTGGATTCGCGTGTCGCAATCTTGGGCCGGCAAGAACTGGGGCTCGATGCAGATTCCACGCATCGGCCAAGAGGTGATCGTCAGCTTCCTCGAAGGCGACCCCGACCGACCGATCATCACCGGGCGGGTGTACAACGCTGAGCAGACGGTGCCCTACGACTTGCCGGAGAACGCCACCCAGAGCGGCATGAAAAGCCGCTCCAGCAAAGGCGGCACGCCGGCCAACTTCAATGAAATCCGCATGGAGGACAAGAAGGGGTTGGAGCAGTTGTATATCCATGCCGAGCGTAACCAGGACATCGTGGTGGAGGTGGATGAAAGCCACTCGGTGGGGCATGACCGGAATAAGAGCATCGGTCATGACGAGGTAGTGACGATCGGCAACGACCGAATGCGTGCAGTCAAGCACGACGACATGCTCATGGTGGGGTTCAGCAAGACAGACGCCATCAGTAAAAGTTACCTGATTGAAGTGGGCGAAAACCTGCGTCTGGTTTGTGGCAAAAGCGTGCTGGAGCTCAATGCCAGCGGGCAGATCAATCTCACCGGTGTTCAGATCAATGTGTATTCCGAAGGCAGCTCCGAGATCAACACCGGAGGGAATCTGCATTTGAATATTGGCGGCAAAGGCGGCACCACACCCATGGGCCAAGGGGTCAAGGGCGACATTGACGCCGCCGTCAACGCCATGTTTCCCAAGCCGTCTTCCGGCCAATAACGAGACTCCGTTTCAATGACCTATCGACTCAATGAATTTGAATTCACCCTGCCCAGCGATGAGGTTCAGGATGCTTCCATCAATATTCTGAAGTTCGCCGCGCTGGGTACGTCGCTGATCGTTAGCCGCAGCCTGCTGGGTGATGGCGAGACGCTGCAGAGCAACTTCGAAGAGCAACTGGCGAAGCTGGAAAAGCAGGTACAGGACTTGCGCTATCAACCGGCCAAGGCTCTTCGTGTAGGCGCGGCGCAGGATATAGACGCCATCGAAGTGCATAACCAGTTCAGCAAAGGCACCGAGCGCATCCATCAATACCAGTTAGCACTTGTGATACCCGGCACTCGGCAGATGCTTGCCCTGAGTTATGTCAAAGCCCAACCCCTGGGCGATGCTGAAAGCGCCCATTGGGCAACCATCAAAAGCACCCTGCAGCTGAATCCCAAACCTTGAAGCCCCTAATCCATGTCTGACGCTCTCTGGGCGGCACGCCTCGGCGACGGCCTGCTGCACACCTCGGCGATGGCCGACATCCTGGGCGGCGTGCTGGAAATTGCGGCCAACATCGCTATTACGGCCGTCGCCACGGCTGCGATTGTGGCCGCCACCGGTATTACGGTGGTAACCGGCGGGCTAGGCTGCTTTGTACTGGGCGCCGTGGTAGGCATCATCGTCGGCATTGGCATGAGCAAGACGGGGGCAGACAAGGGACTGACAAAAGTTTGTGACTGGATAGGCAATGCGTTATTCCCGCCGGTGGTGATGGCGACCATTGCCACCGGCTCACATAACACCTTCACCAACGGCATACCCGCTGCGCGTGCCGCAGGCGCAATCGGCCCGGTCAGCCCGCAACCTGCCGAAGGCGGCAATCCCGAGGAAGCCAGCTACCTGGACATGGCCAAGGGATTTTTCTCGCAGATGTGGCGCCCCACCGTGGCGGTTCCTGCGCCGGGCGCAGTCCCCAAACCGCTGGACATCGTCATCTGCACCAAGCATCCACCCATGCCACCGCAGTTTATTGCCGAAGGCTCCAGCAAGGTCACGATTAATGGGCAGCCGGCCGCCCGCAGCGGTGACCGAAGTACCTGCGACGCATCGATTGTCGAGTCGGGGATGATCTCCAGCAACGTACGTATTGGCGGCGGCCCCGTGGTGGTGCGCGAGATCCGCAGCGGCAAGACCCCCGGTGTCGGGCTGGCGGTGACCGCGCTGTTGATGCTGCGCGGTGGGGGCTCCAAGTTTTTCAGCAAGCTGCCGTGCATGGTCGTTGGTGGACTGGTGTCGTGGGGCACCAGCCAAGTGACCAATGCCATTACCTCCGCAGTAGCAGGCTCGCCTAACCCGGTACACAGCTCCACGGGCGCGAAAATTCTTGATGGGGAAGACGACCTGGACTTCACCCTGCCCGGCCTGCTCCCTATCGAGTGGCAGCGCTACTACAGCAGCCGGGACGAGCGTCGCGACGGTCTGTTCGGTGCCAGCTGGAGCGTGATCTACGAGGTCTGCGTCGAGATCGGCGTACACCCCGACGGTGGGGAACGGCTGGTCTATACCGATGAGCAAGCGCGACAGATCGACATGGGCGTGATCCCGCTGGGCGGTGCCGTATTCAGCGCAGGAGAAGGCTTGAGCGTACGGCGCAATACCAATGGCCAACTACTGATCGAAAGCGTTGATGGGCTGTATCGGCTATTCGAACCAACGCCAGGCAACGCCTCACACCTGCGCCTTAGCCAATTGGGGGATCGCAACGACAACCGAATCTTCCTTGACTATGACATTCAGGGTCGGCTGAGCCACTTACGAGATACGTTCGACCATGTGCGTGTCGAACTTGTTTACAGCCAGCAATGGCCTGCGCGAGTGGAGCAAGTCAAACGGCTATACCCCGATCACAGCCAAGAAACCCTTGTCAGTTACGGCTACGATGCTCGCGGCGACCTGGCCGAAGTTCGCGATACCGACGCAAATGTGCAACGCCGCTTCACCTACGACAGCGGCCAGCGCATGGTCGAGCATCAGCTGCCCACCGGGCTGCGTTGTTACTACCAATGGGACTGTGTGGACGGTAGCGAATGGCGCGTGGTGCGGCACTGGACCGACGAAGGTGACGAGTACCGGTTCGACTATGACCTGGCGGGCGGTGTGACGCGCATTACTGATGGTTTGCAACGGGTCAGCACACGCCGCTGGAACCCGCAGTACCAGATAACCGAGTACACCGACAACCTGGGAAAAACCTGGCAGTTTGAATGGAATGACGAGCGTCAGCTGCTCAGCGCCACCGATCCGCAAGGCGGCAAATGGCAGTTCGGCTACGACGAGTCCGGCAACCTGTGCAGCACTCGGGATCCATTGGGGCGTATCGAGTCGACGTTATGGCTGGAGCATTGGTCGCTGCCGTTGGTGGAGACCGATGCGGCAGGCCACGCGTGGCAATATCAGTATGACCAGCGAGGCAATTGCGTCAGTGAAATCGATCCGTTGGGGCATGTCACACGGTATCGCTACGATACGTTTGGACAGGTGGTGGAGATCATCGATGCCACGGGCAAAAGCAAAACCCTGCGTTGGAATGAAACCGGACAGTTAATCCAGCATATCGACTGTTCGGGGTACCCCACAGCATTCGAGTACGACCGCCAGGGTCATTTGCAGGTGGTCATTGACGCCTTGGGCGAGCGCCAGCGCTATCAACACGACAGCCAAGGCCGGTTGCTACAGAGCGAAATGCCGGACGGCCGCATCGAGCAGTACCTGCGTGACACCAGCGGGTTGTTGATCGGCTATACCGATGCCGCAGGTCACACCACCCGCTACCAATACGGACGCCGCGGGCAAGTGCGCCAACGAATAGATGCCCATGGCAGGCAGATTGAGTTCCGCTACGACGCCTACGGACACCTCCAAACCCTGACCAATGAAAATGGTGAGAGTTACCGCTTTACCTGGGACCCGTGCGACCGTCTGGTAGAGCAGCAAGACCTCGACGGCAGCGCCCGACGTTATGCCTATGACCTTCTGGATAACGTAGCCGCCGTTGAGTACGTGCCCACAGGGCAGACACCTGAGCCTTCAATTGTGCATCGACTCGAACGCGATGCAGTGGGCCGCTTGCTGTTGAAACAAACCGATGATGGTCGCACCGAATACACCTACGACCCGTTGGACCAACTCACCGCTGTCACCTTCATCGGCAATGACGAAACCACCCAGGCACTGGCCTTCGCCTACGACGCGCGCGGCCAACTGCTCATCGAACAAAGCGCCGCCGGCAGCCTGAACTACCACTACGATGAGCTCGGCAACCTGATCCAGACGCAGTTGCCCGACGGCCGTTGGCTCAACCGCCTGTACTACGGCAGCGGCCACCTGCACCAGATCAACCTCGACGGGCGCGTCATCTGCGACTTCGAACGCGACCGCCTGCACCGTGAAGTCCTGCGGACCCAAGGCCAGATCACCACGCGCAGCGAATATGACCGCAGCGGCCGCCTGCGCTCACGGATACGCCGTCCCAATGGCCAGCCCACGCAACTGCCGGCCGCCCAGCAAAAACACTTCGACTATGACCCGGCCGATAACCTGATCGGCCGCCTGGAGCGTGACCGCGATAACCATCGGGATCAGCGCCAACTGCTCCACTACGACGCGACCGGGCGCATTATCGCCAGCCAGGACAACGCTCAGGGCCAGCGAGAAACGTTTACCTACGATGCCGCAGCAAACCTGCTGGACGGTCCGTCAGCCAGTGCGGGGCTGGTGGTGCATAACAAGCTGTTGACCTATCAGGACAAACGCTATCGTTACGACGGTTTCGGCCGAATGATCGAAAAGCGCAGTGCCCTACGCGGCGTACAGCTCTTTGCCTACGACGCAGAGCATCGCCTGATCGAAGTCCGTAGCCAGAAGGATGGACGCGAAACGGTCGTAAAAATGACCTATGACCCCCTCGGCCGGCGCATCGCTAAAACCGAACATGACAGCAACGGTTATCCGTTGGGTGAAACCCGCTTTGATTGGGAGGGGTTGCGCCTGCTGCAGGAGCATCGGCATAGCCAGACCAGCCTCTATATCTATGAAGAAGACGGCTATGTACCGCTAGCTCGCGTGGACGGCACGGGCGAGCACCAAAGCGTGCGCTACTACCACAACGACCTGAATGGTTTGCCTGAGCAACTGACCGAAGCTGATGGGAAAACGGTATGGCAGGCGCGCTATCAGGTGTGGGGGAATGCGGACGAAGAAGTGCGTGAGGCGTACTTTATCGAAGAGCAGAATTTGCGGTTCCAGGGGCAGTATCTGGATCGGGAGATTGGGCTGCACTACAACACGTTTCGGTTTTATGATCCGGATGTGGGGCGGTTTACGACGCCGGATCCGATTGGGTTGGCGGGAGGCGGCAATCTTTACCAATACGCTCCTAACCCGACGGGTTGGATAGACCCCTGGGGCTGGGCCTGTTCCTCAGCACAAAGGAGGCAGAATAAAGTCAACGGTAAAGCCGCTGAAAACCTGGTGCATCAGAAGCTATTAAATAATCCCAAAGTGACCGTGCTCGGTACACAGGTTTATGTCAAAACTCCAGGTGCAGGGAGAGGCCGCTACGTAGACATTTTGATAAAAAATAACAAAACCGGGAAAGTCGTCGCAATTGAGGTCAAGTCAGGTGGTGCTGTACGGTCTAAAGCCCAGCTTGCAAAAGACAAAATCATCGCCGATGGGAAAGGCATATTTGGTAATTCTGGAAAGAGCACAAAAGGCGTAACCGTTAGCGAAGCCAGGGTCCCACTATGGAGGTTGCCGTAATGACTGAAACTGTAAAAGATATATTGAAGTTACTGACCTCATTCTTAGCAGAACCCTTCGCGAAACATGGGTACGCGCTAAAAAAAGGCAGAAATTTTGAAACGAATGGCGAGCGTGGTCGAGTTCGTCGCTACACGATAAATCTATCCAAGAGCAAGGGATGGTTTTCTCTCCACTTGACGCTTCAGATAGTGGACCCAGCGCTGATGACGTGCGTGAACAACGTCCTTAATAAAGCACTCCGAGACGAACGGTTTGAATATCCGGAAAACTGGTCCCAGTCTATTATCGAGAAGACTATTAAAACCCGGACTTCCAACCATGTTGTCGCCGAACTGACGGACTGGCGGCCACTAAAAAATCCCGGCGAAACGCTTGAGAACTTCAATGAGCGTTTTTCAATATGGTTGTATTCATTTGACAGCCTGGATGAAAAACCTGACTGGAAAGAGCAGTTGCTGACCAGTATTGGATTAGCCCAATGTTGGTTTGACGAAGCAGATTCGGAAGACTGGATTCGCACCAACACTGATTATCCTGCTCTTTATTTGCTATATAACGAAGGTCTAAATCAGAAACTTGAAGACAAATACAAAGCTGTGCTGAGGTCCTCTGAAGACCCAAATGAAGTGGAACTGTTTTACCTGCATCTGTCTTGATAACCAGAACAACACCCAAGGTCAACGGGAACCTTCATCTACGATGCCGAGCATCGCTTGATCGAAATCCACAGCGAGAGGCGCTCTGCCACGTCATTCGCCAAACGAAAAGGTTGTTTCTAAAGGATCACCGGCTATGGGTATCAATCAAATTATCCTCTCAGAGCAAGACCATAACCTTGGACAAATAGGCGGAGGTGCGTGGCTTGCAGACCTTGCACTGTGGCCTAAAGATCCGCAAACCGGTCAGCTTATGCTGCCGGTGATTACGATGACCTCAACGTTCTTGGACGTCCCATTCATACCCTCCGGGATGGCGCTTACGGTGTTCGTCTCCGTTGAGCGAACTGACGAAACGTACACACGATCGTCTGTACGAAAGTTGACTGTCCATCAACAAAGCGAGATGGAAAAACTTCAACTTGGCCATAGCCAGGTTCTGCTTCACGCGCTGGCGACTTCCGAACTCACACCCGCTGCGTTGGTTGATCCAATTCCGCGAACGTATATTGCCCAGCAACCGTTCACTCCCGAACAAATGGAGGAAGAATTGGAAGACGTGGACAGTGGCGCGGGTATCAGCAAGGCCCTTGGGCGCCCCGCTTGGTTGCAAGACCCTTTGTATGAAAGCCCTCGCTACTATTTCTTGGCTCAACTCACCGACGCCGACATTGCAAAAATCAGCCCTAGTCACGAAGGAATATTCAGTGGAGGTATCGGCTATGTGTTCGCCGATAATCGAGCGAAAAAGCTGAAGGAAGGGGATGTGGGCGGCTATTTCCTAGTTCAATTCACCTGAAAATGCGATTAGGCGAGCTGGCTTAATCTGGCATACGCATCAGCACCCAACAAAAAATGGGCACCCGACCCAGTCGGCGTGCCCATCTTCTTTACCGCCCCGCCTCCCTTCGAGACGGTACCGCTTAACTTACGGGTTGACGCTGTCTTTGAGCGACTTGCCCGGCTTGAACGCTACGGTGTTGCTCGCCTTGATTTTCACTGGCTCACCGGTTTGCGGGTTTTTGCCGGTGCGGGCGCCGCGGTGGCGTTGCAGGAAAGTGCCGAAGCCGACCAGGGTGACGCTGTCCTTGCGGTGCAGGGCGCCGGTGATTTCTTCGAGGACGGCATTGAGGACGCGGTTGGCCTGTTCTTTGGTGAGATCGGCTTTTTCAGCGATGGCGGCTGCGAGATCTGGTTTACGCATATGTGAAGCCTCTTTGACGGTTTTTTGTTGTTATGTCCGTGCTGCTCTCTGGTGGAGCAGCGCCAAGGCGCCGCAGGCTCTACTCTGCGGCAGACGGGAGTGAGGATGGCATGCCCTCGGGCGCCGCGCCAGTCTCGCGGCGGCCTTTCTCGGGGTATGAACGTGATGTTTGCGACAGAACGGGTGGTATTTACGCCAGTAACGGCGGAAGTTCTTTGTTCAGCGCCAGTTTTTCCATGACAGCGCTGCCGGTCAGTGCGTAACCCAGCAGGCGGCCGCTGGCATCGCGGCACAGGGCCTTGATGTCGGCACCCTGCCCTTCGACACTCCAGACGCCTTCAGTGCCTCGTGGCGCAGGTGAGACCACCAGCGGGCACACCGGGGTTTTCACGGTGATTGGCATCGGCCCATAGCTCACCGCCGTGGCATTGCCGGCCAGAGTTTGCGCCAGGGCACGGGCGCAGCTCATCAGCGGCATCACGTACAACAGGTTCAGGCCATCGACCTCGGCGCAGTCGCCCAAGGCATAGATATTGGCGTGGGAGGTCTTGAGGTGGCGGTCCACCATGATCCCGCGGTTGATTTGCAGGCCGGCCGCTGCGGCCAGGTCTACACGCGGGCGCAGGCCAATGGCAGACACCACCAGGTCACAGTGGATCACTTCACCGTCCGACAGGTGCGCTTCAAGGCCATCAGCCGTGCGTTGCAGGCGATTGAGCACCGGGCCCAGGTGGAAACGCGCGCCGATGCCTTCCAGCCCGGCTTGCACCGCTGCGGCTGCCGCCGGGTGCAGCAGGGTCGGCATGACTTGCTCACACGGCGCGACCAGGTCGATTTCATAGCCGCCCAGGATCAGATCATTGGCAAACTCACAGCCGATCAGGCCAGCGCCAAGCAGCAGCACGCGCCGTTTGCCGGCAGCGGCAGCGCGAAAGCGCGCGTAGTCTTCCAGGTCGTTGATCGGGAAAATCAGCTCAGCCGCGTCGCCTTCGACCGGTACGCGCACGGTTTCTGCGCCCCAGGCCAGGACCAGGTCGCGGTAGCTCACCGCTTCCTCGCCGATCCACAGGCGCTTGTGGCCTGGGTCGATGCCGCTGATGCGCGTATGGGTGCGCACCTGAGCCTTGAGTTGCTCGGCCATGGCACCAGGTTCGGCCATGCTCAGGCCATCGGCTTCCTTGTTCTTGCCAAAGCCGGTGGAGAGCATGGGCTTGGAGTAGGAGCGTCCGTCATCGGCAGTGATCAGCAGCAACGGGGTCTCGCTGTCGAGCTTGCGAAACTCCCGGGCGACGTTGTAACCGGCCAATCCTGTGCCGATGATCACGACAGGTGCGTTCATTCCTTTCTCCTTGTAGTACGTTTCTTAAATTCGGGATTACGCGATTTCGATCATTTCGAAGTCCGACTTACCCACGCCGCAGTCCGGGCACAGCCAGTCTTCCGGGACGTCCTGCCACAGAGTACCTGGTGCAATACCGTCATCCGGCCAGCCGTCCGCTTCGTTATAGATAAGGCCACAGACGATACATTGCCACTTCTTCATTACATGCTTCCTCAGGTTCAGGCGTGTTGGCCGGCGGTCGATGGATCCAGCGTTGCCGCGCGGCTCAGGGCGTTTTGTACTGATCGGGGCCGGCAGATGCAAGCATGTTCGACGCAAACGACGGGTTTGGCACGGCAAAAGCCCAGGGTGCCATGGTAAGCTCGCCGCCTCTTTTGCTGCCAATACTGACTCACCGTGCCGCACTCAATCGCCCTTCCCGATGCTTGCCAATGGCTGACCCAGAGCCTTCTGAGCCCCTTGCCCACGCCCTTGACCCTCAACTGGCTGTTTGACGAAGGCTCGCTGACGCGACGGCTGACGTGGCTGTCCAACGAGGGTTTCAGCGTGACGCCGCTGTTCGAAGGCTGGCAACCGTTGCGCGACGACGAATGCGCCGCCCTGGACCTGCCGCCGGCCAGTATCGGTTGGGTACGCGAGGTGTATTTGCGCGGGCACGGCCAGCCTTGGGTATTCGCCCGCAGCGTGGCGGCCCGCAGTGCCTTGCAGGGCGATGGGCTGCACATGGACGAGCTGGGCAGCCGCTCGCTGGGCGAGTTGCTGTTCTGCGACCGCGCCTTTACCCGCCAGGCCATCGAAGTGTGTCACTACCCTCGTGCCTGGCTGCCGACAGCGGACCAGGCCGATAATCTGTGGGCGCGCCGCTCGCGCTTCGACCGCGGGGCGCTGAGCGTGCTGGTGGCGGAAGTCTTCCTGCCCAGTTTCTGGCACGCGCTGCATGATCATCCGGAGAACTGCTGATGTACCAACGTCTGCTCAAGTCCTTGAACCGCCTGAACCCCAGGGCCTGGGATTTCATTCAGTTGACGCGCATGGACAAGCCCATCGGCATCTACCTGCTGCTGTGGCCGACACTGTGGGCCCTGTGGATCGCCGGCAAGGGTTCGCCGTCGCTGATCAATATCGTGATTTTCGTGCTGGGCGTGGTACTCACCCGGGCCGGCGGCTGCGTGATCAATGACTGGGCCGACCGCAAGGTCGATGGCCATGTGAAACGCACCGAGCAACGCCCGCTGGTGAGCGGCAAGATCAGTTCGAAAGAAGCGCTGGTGTTTTTTGCCGTGCTGATGGGCATCAGTTTCCTGCTGGTACTGCTGACCAATGCCAGCACCATCCTGCTGTCCCTGGGCGGCCTCGCACTGGCGGCAAGCTACCCGTTCATGAAGCGCTACACCTATTACCCCCAAGTGGTGCTGGGCGCAGCGTTTTCCTGGGGCATGCCGATGGCGTTTACCGCCGAGACCGGCCATTTGCCTGCCACCGCGTGGCTGCTGTACATCGCCAACCTGTTGTGGACGGTGGGCTACGACACCTATTACGCCATGACCGACCGCGATGACGACTTGAAGATCGGGGTGAAATCCACCGCGATTTTATTTGGCGATGCCGACCGCGTGATCATCCTCACCCTGCAAGGCCTGGCGCTGGCATGCCTGTTGCTGGCCGGCGCGCGGTTCGAGTTGGGCGGGTGGTTCCACCTGGGGTTGCTGGCGGCAGCGGGCTGCTTTGTCTGGGAGTTCTGGTACACGCGGGACAGGGACCGCATGAAGTGCTTCAAGGCGTTCTTGCATAACCACTGGGCGGGGTTGGCGATTTTTGTCGGGATCGTAGTGGATTACGCGGTTCGCTGAGGATTCTGTGGTGACTGTTGGGATGCCATCGCAGGCAAGCCAGCTCCCACATTTTGACTGTATTCGCAGATCAAAAAATTGGGAGGGGCTTGCCCCCGATGGATTCAGCAGCGCCGCAGACTTAAGGCTTGATGATGTGCCAGACGCTACCCTTGCCATCACCGGTCTTGTCACCGGCTTTCTTGTCGTCCTTGTAGGTGTAGACAGGCTTGCCTTTGTAGGCCCACTGGCTGGTCTGGTCGTCGCGGGTGATCACCGTCCAATCGCCGGTCTTGGTGTCGGTGGACTCTGCCTTCAGCGGTGGCCAGTTGGTCGCGCACTGGTCCTTGCATACTGATTTGCCATCAGCGTCCTTGTCGAAGGTATAGAGCGTCATTCCCTTGTGATCCACCAACATCCCGTCTTGGGTCATCGCTGGCTCTGCCGCAAACGCCAGCCCTGGCAGCGACAACACCGCAGATACCAGCAGGGTTTTCCAGGAAACAGTGCTGTAAGTCATTGGAACCTTCCTTTTGTGGTTGTCAGGATTCGGACCCAAAGGGTAGCCCAGAGTGCCGTTAATTGCCCAAGCGACTAAATTACTGTCACACGACTGCAATAATTCCGTTATCTAATGCGGCGCAAGACAGTTAAATGACAAGAGGATTGAGCATGGTTGGCAGGAGCATTCTGATCGTTGACGACGAAGCGCCCATTCGCGAAATGATCGCCGTCGCGTTGGAAATGGCCGGCTATGACTGCCTGGAGGCGGAGAACTCCCAGCAGGCCCACGCCATTATCGTCGACCGCAAGCCGGACCTGATCCTGCTCGACTGGATGCTGCCCGGCACCTCGGGCATCGAATTGGCCCGCCGTCTCAAGCGTGACGAGCTGACCGGGGATATCCCGATCATCATGCTCACCGCCAAGGGCGAAGAGGACAACAAGATCCAGGGCCTGGAAGTCGGTGCCGATGACTACATCACCAAGCCGTTTTCCCCACGGGAACTGGTGGCGCGCCTCAAAGCCGTGCTGCGCCGCGCCGGCCCGACCGATGGCGAAGCGCCTATCGAAGTCGACGGCTTGATCCTGGACCCGATCAGCCACCGCGTGACCATCGACGGCAAGCCTGCGGAAATGGGGCCGACCGAATACCGCCTGCTGCAATTCTTCATGACCCACCAGGAGCGCGCCTACACCCGTGGCCAACTGCTCGACCAGGTATGGGGCGGCAACGTCTATGTGGAAGAGCGCACTGTGGACGTGCATATCCGCCGCCTGCGCAAAGCCTTGGGCGATGCGTACGAGAATCTGGTACAAACCGTGCGCGGTACCGGCTATCGGTTTTCTACCAAAGGCTGAGCCAGTCCCTTTCCTCCCTTAACAGCTGACAAGGACGCATGTTTAAGTGAACCAGAACTGGCATGGCACCCTGATCCGCCACATGCTTCTGTTGATCACTGCCTGCCTGCTGGTCGGGCTGATCAGTGGCTATTACGGCTGGAGCCTGGCCGCCGGCATCGCGTTGTACCTGGGCTGGACCCTCAAACAATTGCTGCGCCTGCATGAATGGCTGCGCCAGCACAAACCCGATGAGGCCCCCCCCGATGGCTATGGCCTGTGGGGCGAGGTGTTCGACAGCATCTACCACCTGCAGCGCCGCGACCAACGGGTACGCGGGCGCCTGCAAGCGGTGATCGACCGGGTGCAGGAGTCCACCGCCGCGCTCAAGGACGCGGTGATCATGCTCGACAGCGACGGCAACCTGGAATGGTGGAACCGTGCCGCCGAGACTCTGCTGGGCCTCAAGACGCCCCAGGACAGCGGCCAGCCGGTGACCAACCTGGTGCGTCACCCGCGCTTCAAGGAATACTTCGAGCAGGACAACTACGAAGAAGCCCTGGAAATCCCCTCGCCCACCAACGACCGCGTGCGCATCCAGCTGTACCTGACTCGCTACGGCAACAACGAGCATTTGATGCTGGTACGTGATGTGACCCGTATCCACCAGCTGGAACAGATGCGCAAAGACTTCGTCGCCAACGTTTCCCATGAGCTGCGCACGCCCTTGACGGTGATCTGCGGCTACCTGGAGACGTTGCTGGACAATGTCGATGAGATCAACCCGCGCTGGAGCCGCGCCCTGCAGCAGATGCAGCAGCAAGGCTCACGCATGCAAACCCTGCTCAACGACCTGCTGTTGCTGGCCAAGCTTGAAGCCACGGACTACCCCTCGGACAACCACCCCGTAGCGGTGCAGGGCCTGTTACAGACGATCAAGAACGATGCCCAGGCCCTCTCGGGCGAACGCGGGCAGCAGATCACGCTGGAGGCCGACCCAACCGTATTGCTCAAGGGCAGTGAAGGCGAACTACGCAGCGCCTTCTCCAACCTGGTGTTCAACGCGGTGAAGTACACCCAGGACAAGGGCAATATCCGCATTCGCTGGTGGGCCGACGAGCACGGCGCGCACCTGAGTGTGCAGGACTCGGGTATCGGTATCGACGCCAAGCACCTGCCGCGCCTGACCGAGCGCTTCTACCGTGTCGACTCCAGCCGCAACTCCAACACCGGCGGCACCGGGCTGGGCCTGGCCATCGTCAAGCATGTGCTGCTGCGCCATCGGGCCCGCCTGGAAATCAGCAGCGTGCTGGGGCATGGCAGTACCTTTACCTGCCATTTTCCGCCGGCGCAGGTCACCCGTTCGCGAGCGGTCGAGGCCGATGATTAAGTGGAAGTGAGCACGGCCCACTGTGGGAGCTGGCTTGCCTGCGATGGCGGCGGGTCAGCCAAATTATCGGTAGCGGGCAGACCGCCATCG